>DASTDH010000446.1:0-4101 GCA_035710445.1 Chthoniobacterales bacterium | reverse complement strand
CATGATCAAGAGTATCCCGGAGAAACGGTTTGGTTTTGTCGGCCACTAATTTCGACTCATCTCTCAACAAACGGGTAAGCACTTCGCGCGTGGGCCAGACCGCCCGCCGCAATTGAGCTAGTGCCTGCCGGAATTCGTGGATTTGCTGCAACTGCTCCCGATTAGGAGCCGCCAGTACTTCTTCTTCCATCGATTCAATCGACTCGCCTAACGCTTCCGACAATGGGAAATACTGATCAATAACCGCATCGATTAACGCGTAGGCCAGATAATCGCTCCGCATAAAACGAGCATGTCCGAGTCCTTCGCGCAGACGTTTCCGAATTGGTTCAAAAACGTCGATCGCATCATCTTCCTGAATCGTGATCACATAACGATCACCGAGGAAAAGGCTGACCTGCTCGAAAACCAGCTCGCCCTCGGTCTCCTGATAGGCCATCTGCAGAACGAGAAAAAGCTGGTCCTCGTACTCATCGAGATGGGGCCGTTGACCGGTATTAAAGACATCCTCGAGCGCGAGCGGATGAATGCGGAAATGTTCGCCCAGCTTGCGTAGAATCTCGACATCGCCGAGACCGCCCACATTGATCCAGTTCATCCTGGAATCGTGGAGGAACTCCAGCTCGGCTACGTCAATCTCCCGTTCCTGGAAAGAGTGAGCATCGTACTCGATCAACTGAAGCTTCGGTTTGCATCCAGCCTGCTCAGGTAACGGGACCAACGTTGCCGGCGGAGAACCAGGAGTGGTATAGCGGAGTTTTTGCATCGAACCACAAAATCATGGATGAAATCGCGCCAAGAGAATAGCGGAAAAACGGCAAATGAACCGCGAATAGATCCTCCTTGGCTCTGCGAGCTACGGCGGGACCGGTTACGAATAGGCGCGAAAAATACGGGGTGGTCGATTGACGCCATTCGTGGCTACGGAGGGTGCGTCGCTTGCGACGCCCGCGAATAACCTGGCGCAAACGGCGACATTGAGATCAGTAACGTCGGTGGTCTTTCTTCCTTCAGGGGACGTTCCCGGGAGCCGCAAGCAGCTCCCTCCGGAGCGAAGGGAGCCGCCACAGATCACGGACCGGCAGGATCCGGGTGCCTAGCGTCTATTTCCCCTCTGCCAATACCAACGGCTGATGCGCCAGCTTGTATTTCCTCAAAAACTCGGCGCGATTTTTGCGGAGATCGGCGCCGTTGCGCTCACTCGGATACGGAATATCACCCATCACGGCTTCCCAGGTGATCCGGTTAAATTTGTCCGGGTCTTTGAGGTTGTCCTCGACGCTGAAATCAACTTCAGCAGTTTTTTCGGCCCAATAGGCGACACCGTGCAATGGTTTGAGCACTTTATCGTCCGCAAACGCGTTCGCCGGAATAGGCAACTGAGTCACCTTGAGGAAGTCCGAAGCGGTCGCAGTATAGGTCCATTCTCGCTGACTGAGGTCGAACACCTCTGTCATGGGCCGCTGGGTCGCCGTGTTAATGTTCAGATGATCGAGATTGAGAATGTCTTCGATTGTCCGGAGCATGTTCACGGTGGTATAACGCTCCGATACCACCTGACCCTGTTTCACATACGGTCCAGCCACATACGCAGTCGAGCGATGGGCATCGACGTGATCGGCACCGGCTTGGGCGTCATCTTCCAGTACGAAAATGAGCGTGTCATATTTGTACGGGCTGTGCGCCACCTTATCCACCAGAAGGCCGACCGCATAGTCGTTGTCCGCATGGTCAAGCTCCGCCGTGTTCACGCCGTCGATCGAGGTCGTAAAACTTCCGGTGTGATCGTGCATAAATCGCACAAACTCGACCTGCGGAAGGTTTCCGTTAGCTACGTAGTTATCGAATTCTCGAGCCCATTCATCTTCCCGCCAGAAATCCGGGAAAGCGTTATCGTAACCACGGAAGTAGATATCATTGTTCTGGATCAGCACGGGCTTAGTTGGATACGAGACCTGGATTTTTGCGGCGAACGGATGCCTTTCCAACGGAATGTTATTGGGCGGCGCGGCCGAGTAACGCGTGAGGTCGCAGAAGAACCCATACTCGCGGAGGCTCAGTCCGGCTCTGGCCACTGCATCCCAAATATACCCGGTCTCGGGTGGAGTACCGTCGGGACCATCGAATGCGCCAATGTCCGCCGTGCCTGGCAAAAGATTAGGATCGGACGGGGTCAACCCGTCGGCCGCTTGCCGCTCTTGCAGGGTTGGTAAACCGACGTTCACGTTTCGATCGGTCCCCTCATACTCGTAGCTGGTCCCTCGACTCGAATAATTCAGCGGCACCGCCTTGATTCCAAAATCAACTTCGCGAGCACCTACACTCCAAGGCCAACCATTTGCGCTGACGTCGCCCGAGCAGTAAAAATTGTCGAGATCGACAAATTCTTGAGAAATCTTGTGAAAGTTGGGGGTAGTCGCTTCTCCGAACAATGCCAGCGACGGATCGCCATTTCCACGATCAAGATCACCGAGAATCTGGTCGTAGGTCCGGTTCTCTTTCACAATATAAATTACGTGCTTAATCCGCCGCCTGAGTTGACTCATCGTAATCGCATCACGTAGATGAGGAACCGCGAAGAATGAATCATTATTGGCCACGGTCAATGTCAGCCGAAACAGTGTGAAGAAGTCTGGTACCGGGAAACTTAGTAACCCGGATTGTTCCAATTCTTCGACGTATTGATTGCTCGCGTGGTTCTCGGCATACCAACCCGGGTTGGGACCGGTCGGACTTTTGCCGTTGACCACATACAACCTACGACCGTCGGCACTGACATTCACCGACGTCGGATAGAACCCAGTCGGTAGTAAGCCCACCACTTCGGAGCGAGAAGAAGAGAGTTTTACGACCGCAACCGAATTAGTTCCGGCGTTGGTTACATACAAAACGCTTTGGTCGGGCGAGAGCGCCAGACTATTGGGCATGCTTCCGCGGTACCTGCCGATGTTGCCTAGAACCCACTGTGGCCCGGTCGTCGAAAAGCTTTGAACAATTTGGTTGGTCTGACTATTGACCACTTCTACCAAGTCACTTTTATCCTCGGCTGCAAAAAGGAGATCTTGCGCGCGATTCAAGATCATTTTGTTCGGATTACCCTTTACCTTAATCCGGTCGATCACACTCGGGGTATTGCTGAGACCGACAACCACAATCTCCCGATCGCGTAAGCTCGAAATGTAAGCGGTATCGTTGCCTTTGATCGCTACCCAAAATGGATACTCTCCACCCGGTACCCCATTATCAGCCGGATTGATAATTCCAGGTCGCAGGTCGAGCTCTTTGCTGACGCTTCGTCCGGCGATGTCTACGATCGAAACGGAATCGTTATAGACATTCGCGATTACGATCTTGGTACCATCTGCGGTCACAGCCAGTCCGCCGGTTACGAATGTGGATGGACTTGTCGGAGGATTGCTCAAGCCATTACCAGTGGTATGACCGAGACCAATCGGCGCCCCGAACTCCGCCCAGCTTCCGTCTCCCTGGATTCCGTAACTGTGGATGTTGTCGTCGGATCCACCGCCGACATAGAAGCTATTTCCATTGGGATTGAATGCGATACCGGCAAATGTGTTGGGAACCTTGATGACCTGTTTCTTGACTGGTTTGCCGGTGCTGACATCGAAAACAAAAATGTATTGGGTTGAATCAGCCGGAACGACTTGGCTCGCGGCATTGTCGAGAACATTATGGCCACTGATGAGGACCAGCAAAGTGTGCTGGTCCGGACTAAGGACGCTGTTCAACGCGCCCGACGGGACAAAGTTCGGAAAATCCGCCAGTCCAGGATTAAGAAGCTGGAAGTCGGCTTTGGGTGCAGCGGTCGGTGTGATTTTCTGTCCGGTCGAGACAAACGTGAAGTTGTCATCATCGTCCCGTGTTCTCGCCACGGTGGACGATGCTAACGCAGCGAATATTGCCGCGCCCAAAACTAACTTACCAATGAGGGGATCCTTTTGAGCAAACTCTGCATTCTCCTGGTTACCAAGGGTAACAGCTGATTGAATTGCCGGTTTATCCGCATCCATGCAGCGAAACGCCGGCAATAGTGGAGATGGCCCCAGAAATTCCGTGGAATTTTGTTACTTTTTCGTCACA
>DASTDH010000445.1:0-4494 GCA_035710445.1 Chthoniobacterales bacterium | reverse complement strand
TTTTACTGTCTTGGAATGCGGATTGAAATGAGGTGGTTACCACCTCATCTCAGGGTCGCTTCACAAACGCTTTTTAGTGGGGGCCGTCTGGTGTCCCGACTAAGACCGCATTAAGTTGTGAGGTAATGGTCGAAAGCAGGGCGTACGTGGAATTCGTATAACTGATGCCAACATTGAACGTCTGGGTTGTACTGGTAGCAGTAAAGGTCCCAAGAACGTAAGAACCCACGTAATATTGATTCGGGTCGAACGCGAACCATAGGGTAGGGCTTTGCGCCGTCCCCGAGGTCACAGCGAAACCGCGAGGTTCCTGATCAGCCGCATCGGTTTCAAGGAATAAGATGTTGTAGGTCTTACCAACCGTTAAGTTGTTTAGTGTGACCGCGATATCTTGGGTGGATCCGTTCGCCACGTTGTTCAAAACGGAGTTGAATGCTGCATCGCTGGTGTTTGCTTGAGCCAAGAGACCACTACGGTCACCGACATAGTTTGCGACTGTAATGGTGTGAGTCGTGTTGCTGCCGGAGTAAGTGCCGGTGTTGCCTGGAGAATCGCTGTAGCCCTGGAACAGGTAACCGTTCGCAGTTCGCTCAGAGGGTGTATTAGCGCCTAATCCTACCGAGCTCACGACCCCCTCGGGAGAACTGACTAAGCGAAGAACTGAATCATCTTTAAAGGTTCCCGCCGTTAATGTTACGCCGGTGCTCAAAACCGGCGTCACAGCCATTGAGTCAGCGCTTTCCCCGTTCTCATTCGACGCGGAAACGATATAGTAGTAGGTTTTTCCACACCGCACGTTGTCCAGAAATCCGCCTGGCACGTTATCCACAAAACTACTATTGGCCGTGGTGCCGATCGGGAAGAAAGGTCCTTGAGCGGAGCCCGCTCGTTTCACCATGTAGCTGGTAGCAAATTGCGATGGAAGCCAGCTCAATGTCACCTGAGCAGCATTCTGTTGGAGCCGGACCTCGGTAGCGATCAAACTAGTTGGTACTACGGGAAGAGAATTGCTCACCGTGACGTTATCCAAATTGAATTGGAACGTGCTCGATTCATTTTTGGGCGTCTCACTGGTCGTTGAATTTTTGAGGGTCATGCTCCCCACCGCCTGCGGATTGGCCCAAACAGCATGGAAACCGGGCTGTGCCAACCCGAAATTTCCGATATGCACATTCTTCAGGATCGCATTGTCCAACGGTTGACTGGCCTCGATCGCAACTCCGTAGGCAAGACTGTCTTCTATATTTACATTCGAAACGGTCAGGCCTGGTAGTCCGTCGTTGGTAATTCCTGCGGAATTCATAGCGAGCCTGAGCCCAGCCCACCATCCAGGTGTATTTGAATCATAGCCGCCGGTGCGAATCAAATCGCAATCGGAGACCGTTGTGGTCCCACTAAAGTAGTTAGTTCCTTCCCCAAAAAGCCCGCTGATCAGCACGCCGCAGCCGACACTGATATCCCGAAACAAGCAGTTGGTAATCTTATTGCCGGGAGCTCCGTAAATCGCGCCTCCGCTGGCTACGAAATTGAGTTCACCGGTACAATGATCGATCGTGTTATAGCCGGGAGAATAGACCTGCATAGCCGGAATCGCCTGCGTAATCTCAGGGGTGGTAGGCCATATGGCGAAGCAGTCGTCGCCAGTGCCGCGGGCGGTGCAATTCTGAATCAATGTATTCCGTATCCCGACATTCAGGTTGTATCCGTCCGCGATCAGATCTCGCATACGGCAATCACGGATGAGCAATCCGTCGGAATTACTCGGCCAACACCCGACTTTAGTATGTTCTACCCAAATCCGCTCGATGGTCGATCCGGTGCTGTAGGAACCGAACAGGCCATCGTTCTCTTCGGGATCGTTCCGGTAATTGAGTTTTCCTTGGATAGCAAAATCAGCCAAGTGAACATTGCTTCCACCGCCGATCACGCGTACCCGACGGTACTGATCGGTATATAGGTTAGGATCTCCAACCAAGTTGGTGTACCACATACCCGCACCTTGAATCGTGACGTCGTGTAAACCCAGGTCGCCTGGAATAGTGCTGGTGATGTCGTGTGTAACCAGGTAGTTACCTGCCGGTATCCAGACGTTTTTGTGCTGAGTAATGGCGTCCTTGATGCAATTATCGATGGCGGCCGAATCATCCGTGACCCCGTTACCGGCGGCATTGTACGGAGCGTTTTTGACCGAAAGCCAATCGCCCGTCGCCGGCATCGCCCCCGGAGGCGGGACCTTCTCTAAATCGACCAGGGTGACGATATAGTAAGGCGACGTGTCGCTTTCATCCTTCTGGAGACGTATCCTGTCGTTTGGGGCGACATTGAGACCCAGCAGCCGTGCTTCATTATAAAAATTCCGAGTAAAACCGTCGGACGGATTGTTGGTCCACGAATAAAAGCCGTAAAGCCAGGAGTATTTCGAGGTGACCGCAAGTTTTTGAACGAATACGCCGTTCTTATAGACGCTTATGGTCGAATCAAACCCTCCTCCGGCTGGCGTGTCTGGAATGCTGTAGCGTACAACCAAAGCATTGGCCCACTCGCGAGCTGTCAATTCGACATACTGTCCAGTTTCGGAGAGCTTAATGCATGTACGTTCCGCGGATTCCGCTTCAACGGTGAACGGCTGGTAGCCAGGGCCCATTCGCGTTCCGTTGGTACTCATTTCCCTGGAGTAATAGGTTATCCACGGAACTGACGCGCCGGAAAAGGCGAGAGCGGATTGAACTGAGGCGGCAAGAACAGCTAGTGGAATTGCGAGTCGGAATGGATGAATCGACATAAGAATTGCGGGGTTAATCTTTGTCTGACTGATGGAGAGTTGGGAAAGGGGAACTGAGTAAGGCGGAGAAAACAGCGCAGATGCCTTAGTTACATATCCGGATCCTTGGGGGGTGGCGTCCTTAGTTATCGTCAGGATAATTATGAGCGAGCAAAGATTGTTTAATGCATTAAATACAAAAGTCAAAAGATTAATTTAATGCTTTAAGTAAGCGCGCTAAATTGGGCCCGCATGAGACCTTCCTTGAAAGATCGGGGCACCTTAACCGACGTGGCCAAAGCGGTGGGCGTTTCGGTCGCCTCTGTCTCCTACGCCTTTAGCCGGCCAGAGTTGCTCTCAACTAAGTTACGGGAAAAGATCCTGGCTACCGCGCGATCCCTTAACTATCCGGGGCCGAACCCAGCCGCCAGAATGCTGCGAACCGGTTTTGCTGGCTCGATCGCCGTGGTGTACGCCTCGCCGTTATATCACGTGTTCCAAGATCCGGCGGCGGCAGCATTTTTGAGTGGGGTCGCCGAAGCGTGTAGCGAACGACGTCTTGGGTTACTGCTGCTGCAATGCGGTGAAGGCTATGAGACCATCATCCGAAGCGCCGCCGTCGACGGTCTCATCATTTACACCATGCCAAAGCACGCGGCGACCATCCAAACCGTTATGGATCGTGGCCTACCTACGGTCGTCGTCGACCAATTCTTGCTCCCGAACGTCCCGTTTATCGGAATTGAAGAGCGAGCGGCGGCCCGCGCCTGCGCCCAGCACGCCCGGGACCTTGGGCACCGAAGGTTTGGCATTGTGACGTTCCCATTGCATGCGGACGGATACAGCGGACCGATCGACGAGAAGCGTTTGGAAAAAGCTTGCTTCGAAGTAGCCCGGCGTCGAATGCAAGGGTATCTAGGCGCCATTGAGTCTGGCGGGAATAAGACTTCAGTGAATATGTGGGAATGTCTCCGGAGCAGCGAGGAGGACGGCAGAACCGCGGCCGAATACTTCCTTGCGAAAAAGCCTCGTCCGACCGCGATCCTGGCTACGAGTGACCGGTTGGCCCTTGGGGTGATGGAGGTAGCGCGCAGTTATCAACTCCGCATCCCGGAAGATTTAGCCGTGGTCGGCTTCGATGACATCCCCGCAGCCAGGATGAGCGCGCCGCAACTCACAACGGTAGGTCAACCTTTCGAAGAAAAAGGGCGAGCGGCGGTGGCCGCCTTGCTCAAGGAGAAGGGACCGCTGCGAACGATCCTACCTACAAGCCTGATCGTTCGCCAGTCGAGCGATCCCGCGGCCCTTAGGGCGGATCAGGAAACAGCGACAAGATAAGCCGGCCAAGATTTCGGCCGGCAACTTGTTCCGAGGACATCGTGCTCGTGCTCGTCCTCGTGCTCGAAACTTTCGGCCAACGTCGCTTCGTTTGCTGACTCGTATAAACCGGCTGCCGTTAGATTGGCCTCACGACCGGCGTAACTCGATCACAGGTATTGCGCTGGGCTTCGTTATTTATTGGAACCACAGGATTCTGCTCGATCTGGTCCGGGACGATGTGAAAGCGACCGTTTCGCGGGTTCGCGCCAACTCCGTTCCCGTGGAAGCGCTCGCACAGTTCATTACCGGTGCGCTGTTCGGGCTGCTGATGTGGTGGCTAAACGCGAAAATGCGGCTGCCGGTTGAGGAGGTAAACACACTTTTTCGGCAACTAGCGATTCCAGTACTGAAAG
>DASTDH010000444.1:0-11137 GCA_035710445.1 Chthoniobacterales bacterium | reverse complement strand
GTTGGGGCTGCGGTTGCGGCTGCGGTTGAGGTTGCGGTTGCGGTTGCGGGACCGGAACACCCCCTTGAACCCCATTGCCTACGGCCGAGGGCAGGACGCGCTTGCGACGAGTTTGTTGAGTTTGCGGTGGAACGTTCCCGTTTGGATTTGCAGGATTGGTAAAGGGAGCGGTCGCCTGCATATTGGCTCCCGGCATTTGAGTATTGAGTTGTTGCGGAACCTGATTGAGCGGAACCCCTTCTCGCGTCGGAATCGGATTGCTCGGATTGCTCGCGACCGACGTTGCCGCCGGTGACTTAAACTTGATCGTACCTTGTTCCGAACCGTTCGATAGGACGGCTTCGAAATCGCGAATCATTTGGAAATCCTGCCCGCCTTTCGCGTGTACCTCCACGATTCGAAGGCCTTTTTCGTTCGGGGCATCCGTCACCATTTGTACGTCATTAGTATCGCTATCTTGAACGAATAGGGAGTCCTTTCCGCCGTCGTTCATCCAAGAGACAACCACTAATTTACTAAAAGTTTGGGATTGAACCGGCGCCGCCGGCGTAACCAGGGTGAACGGATTTCGTTCCCAAAGACTTCGATATCGGTCCGCGTTAAACCCCGTCGGCAACGGATCCTCAGCCCGCCCCGACGTGGCTACACTTAACACCGTCAAAGAAAGCAAATAGCCAGCCCCCCGAAAACACTCCAATCCCCTGGAACGAGAACGATGCTCCCTTTCGTCGAAACTCTTTAAATGCAAAAAATCAAGCATGGGGCGAATACCAGCGCGCCACTTCCAATTCAAGGCTGACCTTGGGAGGTTGTTCTTCGCTCTTGAGTGAGAAGTTCGTGATGGCCTGAAATTTCTCGGGTTGTTGGAGTTCCGCCAACCATTTTACCACATTTTCTAAGTTTCCGGACAGTTTGAGTTTTACCCCGACAGATTGATAGCTGGGCGTATTCTTCGATTCTGCGAAACTTTGCTCCTGAATGACAAGCTGGTTCGCTTGGGCACTGGCAATAACTGACTGAAGAAGCTCCGACTGCGGAACCTGCCCGGAGCCGACTCGTGGTTGCTGGCGATCTATCCACTGCTTCCTCGCGAGCCAGAACTGTTTTTCTTTGAGCCAGATTTGATTGGTTTTGTCCGTCGCCTTCAGCTCGTCGACCTGCTGGGTCAGGTCACCCTCGGCATCCAGGAGATAACTGATGCCGAAGAAGTTCGCCACCGCAAACAGGGCGAGCCCGAAGAGCGTCAGCAATCGTCTCTCGTTCTTAGTCAATCTTCGCAATTTTCGGATCTCCTTCGATGGCGAATTCCGCTCGCCCATCCGGTCGCAAGCTCGGACTTCGCATCTGCCATTGGAAAAGTTTCAAATCCGGACTTGCCTTGACATCCTCCGCAAACTTGAAGGCGGCGGCGGCGCCACTCGCTTCTCCTCGAACCGTGAGTTTGCCTTTCGTTATCTCGAACGCCGTCAAACGCAATCCCTGCGCCGGAATAAGCGCCGCGACCTGGTGCAGGATTTCGATCGGATATAATTGCGGATCGACTGCCCACGCGACCTTTTTCCATTCGTCTGCGGTGGCTTGAATCGCCTGGACGGTCGGAAGCTCAGTAGCTAGCTCTTTCCGCAGCTGCGAGGCCTGGAATTTCTGCCAGCCGATATAGCCCACCAGAGCCGCGATTGCGGCCAGATAGATCGCGGTCGCCGCCAAGAGCAAGCGTTGAATTCTCCGTCTTCGGTTGCGCCGAGCATGCAACACCTCCACCTCACCAGGAATCAGCTTCGAAGGGGTGGATGGGAAGGTGGGCGGTGGGAGTGACTCGTGGAAGACGCGTAGGTCAAACCCTTTCTGCAACTGTTGGACTTCCTCCTCGGAAAAATCGCCCCAGAGTACAATACCGAGTAAGGATTGACTGAGCCGTTGGACTTCCAGGTGCAATAAAGCGCAACGCACTTCATGAATCATTTCCGGACCGATCTCGGTCTCTCCTAAGATCTGTAAGTGGATCGGATTCCTCCCGCGGGTAACCGCGGTAGCGATCCGTCCTTGCTCACGCCAAATGCACAATCGATCCTGCGGAAGCGGCAGAGTAAAGCCGGCCGGCTCGAACTGGACCGCGGATTCGAAGGCCAGCTCCGGATCCAAGTCCGGCAACAAGACCGTCGCCAGCGCCAGCGATTTTTCCGCCTGCGTCTCGAGAACTCGAATATCGGGTACGGATCGTTTCCCGTTGCGATGGATCAATCCCTGCTGCTCCAGTTGGAGTTCCACAATGTCGGGCACCAACGCACGATCGCCGGTCGCGACCCAGGTTGCAGTGGTCACTGTCTGCCTAACCGGCAGTCCCACGATCACTTTTCCGGGCGCGTCTGCCGGCCGCTTAATGGAACGAACAAACTGCGGCCGTTTGGTAGCAGAAAAGGTCCAAAGTTCCCAATCCTCCTTCGGCGTGCAACGAATGAATGATCGCTGAGAGCGGTCACCGGCGCGTTCTTTCATTTCGTCCCCTGTCGTTTACAATCGAGATCGGCTATCGGTAGCTCCATTGGCTGAATGACCTTTTTCGTTCTTCGAGAAAAGCGCTCTACTCTTCCTGCCATGCTAAATAAGCGATCGGGACAGTGTTGCGCCTGGCGATGACTGTCAACGTATTGGTGTATCCGTTGATGATGCCTTTGCTCACCACTCGATCTACTGTGCTGTTGATGCTGAGAAGGTTTTGCACGAGCTGAAACTGTTGCGGCGTCATTCCCAGTTCGGTTCGCACCTGATCCATGGTCAGATAGGGCGTATCATCGGCGGTGTACGGTATCCCATCGCGACCCCATCGACGTTGGACGAAGTGCTTCGCTTGCTCGGGCGTTACACCGGTCACTAGTGCGATCACATCGGCCTCGGCTGCATTTACATTGATGGTACCATCGCTCCAGACGGTGAAGTATTTGGTCCAGTCCGGTTCTGCTGCCGCTACCGGCGCAAACTCCGGTACCAAGCTCATCTCTTCCACCGAACGGAAAGGTCTGACCAGTTGCAGCTGCGGCTGCTGTGGATTCGAGGTTTGTCCTGCATCCTGTACCGCCGCCGACTGCTGATCTTGCTGCTGTTGCTCCATTTGTTGGGCTTGGTTACTCCCTTGCTCCGGCACGTTCTGACCGGCTGTCACCCAATCCCGCAACCCTTCAGCCGCAGCCAAAGCTGCATTTGTCTCCACGCCCCATTTACGGAAAAGTGTTTCCAGCACGTCATCCCGACCGTTCTGCAGCAGAAAATTGATATTAAGCCGCGTCGACTCACTGGTGATAGTCACCTGAAACTGGCCTCCATCCGGCGCCTTTTGATTTAGGAGCGCCCGATCGGTGTTCTCGGTTTGCGGATTGAGGCCGAAAGCCAATCCGGATTGGGCAAGTTGGCGGGCTCGGAATTGGTGGTTGAATGCGGAGTACTCGTCTACGCTCGATTTCAAAAATGCGATTACTGATACCACTAAGCTGGAGACTAATAAGATAGTAAATAAGACGAGTAGCAGCGCCGAAGCGTCTTCCTGGTGCCGGCCAACAGGACGCGGCCGTGAACGACTATTTTTCGGAAGTTTCATTGCTGATTTGATGCCACCGGCCAGCGAAAAACGGCTCGAGTCGGCCCGATCTGACCGCTGGCTTCAAAGGTGCATTCAAAGAGCGTCGGTCTAGCGCCAGGATCTTTCCAATCGTTCTTCCACTCCTGGGTGCGCGCGTCGAAAAATCGCCAATTGCATTCGCGCAGATTTCCGACAATCGGAGTCCATCTGGCAATCGCCGGGTCTCCGGAAACCGCATAGCTGGTCGACGCATCCTCCGGTTCCTGCACTACCCCCAATGAGTAAAAACCGTCTGCCTCTCGCCGAGCCGCGATGACAGTCGACCCAAACTGCGGACCGTTTGGTGTCCAGGAAAAATGAAATGGCGCTCCGAGAAAAACTAACTCGAGCGCATTCCGTACGCGACGGGTTTGAAACTGAGCCGTACGCGGCAACGAATCGAAATGCTTTCGCAAAAGCTCATACAGTCCGTCTGCGTGCTCTTGCTCGGACTGTAGATACTGCACGTCCGTGGTGATCCGCACGCTTGTTTGAATGATTCGGAATACGAGGGTGACAACGATGCTTAGAATCGCCAAGCCCAGTATAACCTCCAGTAATAAGTAGCCGGCGCTTCGAGAACTCGCTCCGCCTGAGCGGCTGCGGGGACGTCGTCCCCAAGTGGCAATGGGCATCAGGGTTGTTGGCAAAGCGCGACGACCCATAGCCGGTAGCCGATAGCTAATATCAGCTATCCGCAATGGGCTATCGGCTATTCGCTTCGTGCTCATGGTTGATAAACAATGAGTTCGGCCTGACTCGATCTCGATCGGTTGGTCTCCTGCCAGGTTGCATGCACTGTGATCCGCCACAGATGATCGAGCGGTTGGCCTTTCGAATTCTTGGCCGTCACCGCCGCAATTTGGCGCTCGTAGCGAACACGCTGATCACCCAATGGAATTGCGCTCGTTCCAGGGGCCAGCTTGGTGACCGAGGTTTCGGCCAGAATGCTTTCCAGGTCATGGCGCACTTGCGAATCCTGGCGAAGTAACCGGGCAGTTTCGGCTGCTTGCTGGAGTGCGGTGGTCAGCGAAAGGGCTACGGTGCAAAAAATGGTAAGGGCCAACAGAATTTCCCAAAGTACGAAGCCGGCTTTCCCCTTCTTATTTCCACCCAAGGGTCCGCTCATACGCGCAAACTGTAGTGAAGCTGAGCGATTTCTCACGGGATGTACGATTCTTCGCCTTCGATCCGCGCACTCAACGGATCAATTCGAAATTTGATCCAATCCTGACCATGCTGAAACAGGAAGGTCATCGGTTCACATAAGCCGTTCGGCAAAAAGATCCAGCGAGCGTCGGTGGTTCCCTTGAAGCCAGTGTCGTTCATTCGTCGGACCGCGTAGGTCACGCCCCGGGGCAATTGGTAGTCTGCTCGCACCTGTTCGGCTTCCTCTTTCGGATCGCTCGGTCGCAACACATAGCCATCGTTCAACAGTAAAACTTGGTACGACCGGTTTTCTACGAGCGCTGACCGCCTCGCCTCCTTCGCGAAGTTTTGCAGCTCGCGCACGGGCCGACGAAGTTGCTCCTCTTGAAAAAGTCGCGCGGTCGGCGGTCCGGCTACCGCGAACAATACGGCAACGATGAAGAGGACAACACAGACCTCTAACAATGTAAAACCCAGCGGTGGCCGCGGATCGGTCTGCAAATTGGCTACTCGGGCAATTTGTCCGCTACTCGTGCGCCGACCCATGAGAAGAGCCGCCTATTGGGTACGACGATAGATGTTACCGTCTCCCTCTTTGCGTTGCGGACCCAGCGAATAAACATCGACGCCAGAAGGATCGTGCTTTCCCGGGTTGCGGTATTGGTAAGGGGTGTTCCAGGGGTCAACCGGCAAACTGTCCATCAAACGAATCCAGTTCGCCGGGGCATTACCTGTGCTGGGTGGATTAACCAATGCCTCCAACCCTTGACCCTGATCCGGCATCTGGTTGTTACGCGCTTCGTATAGCTTCAAAGCACTATAAATATTAGCAATATCCTGCTCCGATCGCTGTATTTTCGTAACATCCAAGATTCCGGTCATCTTGATGATCACGCCGCCGGCGATCACCGCAATGATCGCAACGACTAGCATGATTTCCATTAAGGTATAGCCGGCTTGCGCGTACCGAAGTCTCCGATTTGTTTTCGACTCCCAGCCGGCCCGAGGGGAAGATTTCATACTGCGTACAAAGTGACGACCAACTTAATCCGAAGGTGTTTTAAGTCAATCGGCGGTATATTGGACTTGGAGTAAAAAATCGCGAATAGCAATTGGGATCCCAGCGGGACCTTCGAATTGGAATTGATTGTCGCCGACGACCAGTTGCTGTAGCGGTAGCAGTAGGACTCCTTTCCGCCAGCCAGCAAACTGGTTATTTTCCTTTCCATAACCTGGATCGGTTAAGTCCGGGACTTCAAACGCGAGCGTGCCCACGGTTTCTCCATTCAGCCAAACTTTCATTGAACCATTAAGCGGCAGACCGTTCACCATCACCTCCAGTCGAGCCCGTTTCAGATGACTCGGGATCGTGACCGGAAAGGCCACACCATTTTCGATTCTTTCCGCCTTATCTGTGATCGAAGTAGTCAGGATTCTGCCCTCCCAGGTATCCGCGATCGGCGTCAATTCGCTGCCGTCGACCTCCTCCGGCGCGAATATCTTTCCCCCATTCATAACCAGCGCTCCGTTCGGCGCTGAGTCCACCAACCGGACGACTCCAGGGCGCACCCAATCGATTCTGACGCGAATTACATTCAGAAACTGTGTACTGGATTGAAGGATTATCTTGCCCGGCCCTCCCATCGTCGGCCGATTGATCAGTAGCGTCCTCTGATTCGGTAAGCCGATATTCTCGATCAAATTGGCGCAGATCAGCACTCTATCACCCTGCTGGGGTTGCCAGAAAACGCTGATATAAGCGCCCGGTTCCTCGTTAAAAACGACCGTCAATGCGATGTCCTCGTCTTCAGCGCCGGGGCTGACCGGAAAGGAAAGCTCCGCTCGATCCTTCGCTACCGCGACCGGCCGATCACTCATCCAGGCCGGCAAATCGAGCCGTGAACTCGTTGTCGGATCGAATACGAAAGTATCGGCGGTTACGCGGTGCGGCAGGATCACAAGCAGAGAACTGAGAGCGACCGGCAGACAGCAGCGCAACACGCTCTCGTTCATAGGCAACTTCGTGTGTGCAAGCAAGAAAATGGCGACTTTGTTACATTTAAAAGATGTTTGTCTCCACTCGGGCCGGCTTTATCAGGTAATCGGAAGGTCAAGAACCGAAACGATTTTCAGCGCCCTTGCTTGCTGAAAAGACCACCGCACCGTCAAGATATTCCGACACTTTTTGCTTTTTTGATCGACTATGTACCTTTAGTCGGCATGAACACGATTGACCTCACTCAACGTCCGCCCCGTAGCCCCCGGGTGACTCTGGGCGGATATGTAATCCTACCGCGCATGCTGGACAAAGGCCGCGCTCAACTCGCCGGCAAAGCCGGAGACTATCATTTCAACTGCTCCCTCGATCAGCGTTTCGTAAACTTTGCCGGGCTAAACGCCGACGATATTCTTCGACTTCTGCAAGAGGGGAAATCGGATTCCGACGTTCTAGCCTGGATTCGCCAACACGGGAAACGATCCGACTTCGAAATTGTCGCTTGGAGCCACTTCCAACTCGGGCGTGGCCCGTCGGACAATGAAGGTCGCGAATTTCTGAGTCGTTCGGTCCAAGCGCTCGCGCCGGATCGGGACGATATACAATCCTTTTTCGATTTGCTCGACTTAGACGATTTTGTCTCTTTTGGAGGACCGGCCTGACGGCAGCAGAAAATGTGGATTGCGGAGAGCGGATTGCAGAATGAGCCATCCACCGCTCTCCGCAATCCGCGTTTCTTCACCCGCCTCTGTACACGCATCGGGCTGACGGCGTCTCATGAATCACGATCTCGCACAAGCCTGGGCACTTGGGAGCAAGTTGTCGCCAAAACCAGGCTGCCATCAGTTCGATGGTTGGATTGTCCAACCCCGGAATTTGGTTCAGATAGCTGTGGTCCAGCTCTTCTAAGAGCGGTTTCATTGCAGCACCGATCTGGGCGTGATCGTAAATCCAACCGGTTTCGGGATCGACTTCTCCTTCGATCGAAACCTCTACTTTGAAACTATGGCCGTGCATTTGCCGGCATTTGTGCCCCTTGGGCGCCTTCGGCAAAGTTTGCGCAGATTCGAATCGAAAATCCTTGGTGAGCCGTGCTCTCATACTCCTTTGGTTTCGGGCGCCCAAATAAACTTGTGCAACTGCAACTGAAACCGGACCGGGAGTTTATCGGCAAGCAGCCACTCCACAATCGAGCGCGGCTCGATATTTCCAAAAACCGGGGAAAAAAGAATCGTTCCGCATCGTTCCGCTAAGTTAAACGCCTCAATCTGGGCTTTCGCCCAGAGATAGTCTTCCTGCGAGCCGATCACAAATTTCACCTCATCGCCTCGATTCAGATGAATCATATTCTCGATCCGATTACGATGCGATTCGCCGCTGCTCGGCGTTTTCAAGTCCATGATTCGATGCACGCGCGGATCGATGCGACTAATATCGTGTGCACCGCTTGTTTCGATCAGCACGGTCAAACCGTGATCGCAAAGCTCTTGCATCAGCGGCAGCACATTCTTCTGAAGTAATGGTTCGCCGCCGGTGATCTCAACCAGAGGGCACTGATAGCCCAAGACCTGCTCTACGATTTCTGATAAACTCCGTTTTGTGCCTTTATAGAACGCATATGCGGTATCGCAATAGGTACAACGCAAGTCACAAAATGTCAGTCGCACAAAAACGCAGGGCAAGCCGGCCCAGGTGCTTTCTCCCTGCACCGACTGATAGATCTCATTGATAATTAACGTTTCTGCGTTCACTCTGGCAGTCGTTTTAATCATCGCACCGGTTTGCCGGTTGCCAAGCGAGACGGCAAAAAATGCGGATTTCGAATTGCGGATTGGGGAATCGTGATCGATGGCAAAGAGACGTGCCTCGCCGATTCCGCAATTCGCATTCCGCAAGCCACATTTTTTGCCCTTCTTTCGCGCTTGGCGCCTGGTTGCTCGCCTCGGCGATAGCCTCTCTCGCTCAGGTAGACCGGATCACCGGCAAGCATTTCGCAACGCGATCGGAGGTAATCGCAAGTCACGGGATGGCGGCAACGGCGCAACCGCTCGCTTCTGAAATCGCCGTTGATGTCCTCAAACAAGGTGGTTCAGCGGTTGACGCCGCAATTGCCGCGAATGCCGCGCTTGGTCTTATGGAGCCGATCAGCTGCGGAGTTGGAGGGGATCTCTTTGCGGTTATTTGGGACGCCAAAAGTCAAAGGCTTTACGGAATCAATGGCAGCGGTCGTTCGCCCATGGGCCTTTCTTATGAACAAATGAAAATCGAATTAGGGAGGCTCGGTACGAAGCAAATTCCGAAGTTTGGGATCTTACCGATCAACGTTCCGGGAACCGTAGACGCCTGGTTCGAGCTTCATCAAAAATTCGGTAAGCTGCCGATCAGCCAGGATCTTGCTCCGGCAATAAAATACGCCGAAGAAGGCTTCCCGGTCAGCGAGTTGATTGCATACTATTGGGGCCGGAACGTTGCCATCCTGGCGAAACAACCGGGCGGGATTCTTCAAACTTACACCGTCGATGGAAAGCCGCCGGTCAAAGGCGAGATATTTCGAAATCCGGACTTAGCTCACACCTACCGTTTGCTGGCCGAACAAGGACGCGATGTGTTTTACCGGGGCGAAATCGCCGAAAAGATCGATGCTTTCTTCCGTGCCAACGGAGGGTATCTGCGAAAGGAAGATCTTGCCGCACATCAGTCTGAATGGGTCGAGCCCATCTCCACGAATTACCGCGGTTACGATGTGTACGAGCTGCCGGCCGAACACTCAGGGTGTCACTGCCCTGGAGATGCTCAACATATTAGAGGGCTATGATCTCAAAACGATGGGCTTCGGAAGTGCCGATACGCTCCACGTAATGATCGAGGCCAAAAAGCTGGCTTTCGAAGACCGGGCTCGATCATATGGCGATCCAAGGTTTTCACCCGCGCCGCTAGAGACGTTGCTGGCCAAGGAGTACGCCACTCAGCGCCGGAACCTCATCGATCGACAGCACGCTGCTCGGCGCTTTGAGGCCGGCACCGGAAAGCTTGCTCAAGGCGATACCACTTATTTCTGTGTTGCGGACAAGGACGGAAATATGATTTCGATCATTCAGAGCAACTACCGCGGTATGGGCTCTGGCATTGTCGTACCCGGGCTCGGTTTCGGATTGCAAGACCGAGGGGAGTTATTTACGATGGAAACGGATCATCCTAACGTATATGCACCGGGCAAACGTCCGTTTCATACCCTGATTCCCGGATTCGTGATGAAGAACGGCGAGCCTTGGCTGGCTTTTGGGGTGATGGGCGGCGACATGCAACCACAAGGGCACGTCCAGGTTCTCACCAATCTGATCGACTTTGGGATGAATCTCCAAGAAGCAGGCGATGCGCCGCGCTGGCATCATGAAGGATCTTCTGAGCCGACCGGAGAGGTGATGACTGACGGCGGGTACGTCGAAGTCGAAACCGGCTTTCCCTATGACAACATCCGCGAACTGATGAACCGAGGACATCACGTGCGATTCGACCTGGGCGGCTATGGCGGATACCAGGCGATCATGCGCGACGCTGTCACCGGTGTCTACTATGGTGCTTCCGAAAGCCGCAAGGATGGCTGTGCAATCGGGTACTAGGGAGAAAATGCGGATTGTGGAATGGGAGCGGCGGCGATGCGGCGCGATTTCGCCTTCCGGTCGAATGCCACTAGGTCAGGCGTTTCTCGTAGCAGGTTGTCCGCGGTCACGTTGATCGAGGATTTAGAGATCCTGGGTCACATATAACAACACTATATGTATGTGTTATTTTCACTTGCACACCGTACAGATAACTACTAGCATTTCAGTCCACGAATTCTGAAAAAATCGTCGAAATGCTATGGGTGTACAAGAATCACTAATGAGTGTCGCTGGTGAGACAGTTGCCCGCAAAGTACCGGTCTTAGATATCTCCGTCGGAGCCGCTGAAACTGCGAGAGAAGGATGCAACGCCAAGAATGCATTGGCGCGAGCCGCGAATCGGAATCGAAGCAAGCAGGAGCGGATCGCTGCAACCCGAGCCGCGACCATCTATGGCCGTAGGGCAATCCTCAAGGCCGCCAGCACTGTCGCGGCACAGATTCCAGGTTACGGAACAGCGGCTGCTCTGGCATTGGATGGGGTCAACGTTCTTCTCGATGTCACCGAAGGGAATCCCAAGGAGCTCGAGAAAGCATCGCGAAATGGCGTGAGAAAAAGGCGAAGCACCGAGGAGTTCATCCGTGCAATGCGCGAAGTGGCTTCCAAAGAAGCCTTTTCCGGAGACACCGAGGGTAATCAGTTACGGAACGGAAGATCGAACTCACCAGCCTACTAAACTGATGAAAGCGAGGTTTTAATATGAAGCAGGACCTTGAA
>DASTDH010000443.1:0-4119 GCA_035710445.1 Chthoniobacterales bacterium | reverse complement strand
GACCCTCGCGACTGCAGGTGACAGCCAGAGGTCGAGCGCTGATTGTGGACTACCTGCTTCAACGGTCAACTAACCGAAGAAGCACATAAGACACTATGCTGTTGAGGCTGAATTGGAATGCGGACACCTGCAATGGATGTGTCGTTCATAGGACAGCCTAAGGTGTGTAATGGAATGGGCGAGACCATCTGGAGTCATTAGCACCACAACTATCTATTCATCCGTTTCTTTAGATTTGCTTGCCCAATAAGCAGATCGAGGGCATCGGAGTTCAATGAAGATTTTGCCGGCACCTTCCGGCGTTTCACTTCGGGTTGTTGTTTCCATACTTATTTTCTTTTGTTGAGATTTCGACTGGTGGCGTTGACCGGATGGTCTCGCCGCACGCAGTTATGGATTTACTACGAATAAGAGCGTCCCTCCGCTTGCCGTTACAGTTGCCGGCAATGATTTCAATATCGTCTCGGTCTGAGCCAGCAGCATGCGAAGACTAAATTCCACAGCGTGGTCCCTGGATCTTGCGCATTTCTCGGGTGTCTTTGTTAACATGGTTCCCTTTCGGGCCCAGAAATAAAGGGTAGGCCGCCGACACCTGACGAATAAGGTATGTTAGCACAGATAAACTCTAGCTTCGTAGATGGTATTCTTTGTAGTTCTGGCGGCGTTGACCGGATGATCCAGCTGCAGGGTATTTATTTAGGAGCTATAGGACTCCGTACTTTGAATACCCACCGATGTTTGTCACGCTTTCCGAAATTGTTGTCTAGATGGCGGCGACAATCACATAGTCGTAATTACCCTTTATAAATGAAACTCAATATTCCTTGTGGCGTCACGATACGTCGCCCCCGTGACGGGGAAAAATACTTTCGAAGGCGCACGCCTATATCGAAAAGGTATACGCGAGCGAATCTCTTATCTCTCTTCAAGAGGGTGCTAACGGCAGCCCGTGATACTCGACGGCTAACCAGGTGACAAATACGCCCACCGCCAGTCCTACCCAAGGACCAGCCAGCAGACCGGCCGCGCATACCGCCACGATGCGTTCGTTGAGCAACCCCGCGTGGGAAACCGTGGCTTCTTCGACGAGGCCGAGGAACACAAACACCAGTAGGGCGGTGCTCTGATCGCGCCGCGATAACAACGAGCGTTCTGGTCGTTGAAGGCACGGCACGAGGGTCAGCGCGAAGGCTACCGTCACCAATACACAAACTTCATTCAAGATAGTATCCATCGCGAACACCTCGGAATCGATCATTGACGGCCGGTCGTCGGGGTTACTTAGCTTCGGAACCAGACAACGCCAAAGGCGAGGCGGACTTCGTTGCGCTGGTCTTCCGCACGGGCTGGGTTTTCGAAGTTCTCGGCATCATGATAGCCGGCATGGGTTGGTACAAAATCATCGAGAACGTAGTCTTCGTAGGTCCAAAGTATTCTCGCTTAATCCCAAAGCGCACTTGGCTGAGCTGAAGAGATGGATTTGCGTGCGATTTTTCACGCTTGGTGTGGTGACCCCTAAGTCTACCTTCTCTCAGCTTCGAATAGCTTCGAAGCCTCCCTAACAGATCTCCTATGCTCGCGCTTCCAGGATCATATTGAACGGCGTTTCTGCGGCACGGCGGACCCGCGTAAATCCGCCCTTTGAGAGAACGTCTCTCAAGCGTCGCTCGCCGGCTTGCGCTCCAAGGGCAAGGCCGACTTCCTGACTGAGCGAACCAAGAGTGCATATCATCGTCGAGAACCCGTAATACAGTCTGCCAACCGGGCTGATATTTTCAGCGAGCGAATCTCCAGCGAAGGGCTCCACAATCATGAATGTGCCATCGGCTTGAAGGGACTGTTTGACATGTGACGCCGCACCAATCGGATCACCCATGTCATGTAGGGCATCGAACACGGTCACAAATCCGTAGTCATTACCCGGGAAATCTTTCGCTGTAGCAATACTGAAATTGACGTTCGTAATTTGCTGCTCCTTAGCGTGGCGATTCGCTGCCTCGATGGAAGTCGGATGCAAATCAAATCCACAGAATTGGGATTTAGGAAACGCCTTCGCCATGATCAGGGTGGAGATGCCATGACCGCATCCAATGTCCGCTACACGAGTTCCGGCGTTCAACTTCTGTTGGATGCCGTCAAGCGCGGGTATCCAATTCTCGTTTATATTGGCCTGATAACCGGGGCGAAAAAACCGCTCTATTCCGCAAAAAAGACAGTTGTGATGCCTTCCCCAAGGCAGACCCGCGCCGGTCCGAAAACTCTCGGCGACAAGTGGCTCATCGTGATAGATGGCCGAAATGGCATAGAAACCTCCCGTCAGCGCGGCAGGACTATTTGGATCAGCGAACACCGCGACCTGTTCGGGAGTGAGAAAAAAAGCGTCGCTTCCCGGATCATAGCTAACGTATCCAGAAGCAGCCTGGGCACTAAGCCATTCGCGAAGCTGTCGCTCATGGAGATCGGTCTTTTTGGCGAGTTGCTGTGACGTCGCCGGGCCAATATCAGCAAGCGCCGTGTAAATTCCAAGCTTGTCGCCAAGTACAACTAGCGCTCCATTTACCGACGCCCCAAGATCGTTGATCATCTGGCCAAGAAGCTGATTCAGGGCATCGGGGTTCAATGAAACTTTGTCGGCGGCTGCCGACGTTTTAGTTTGAGTTGTTGTTGTTTCCATATCCATTTTTTATTGAGGGTTCGACTGATGGCGCTGACCGACCTGACGGACGGTCTCGCCGCATGCGTTTCAAAGTTTAGAGTTAAGTGTTTACTATCTGCCCCGTATGTAAGCGCTTACTAGTTGCGTCGATCGGGTTGGTATTTTTTGTTAGAAGAGTTTCCTGATATAATTGATCCCGTTTCCGGAACATGAGCGGCCCTTCCCGCCGGATCACACGCTGTCGCAAAAACGTCCTTGTGGTATGCAGGACGGCAATAGGAGTAGGTCCGACGAGAAGCCAGAATACCGGGTGGTCAGAATGAGCTGCTACGACGACGCCCACCAGCACAAGCGCCAGCATGAAACTGGAAACAGTCAGGTCTCGCTTGGTATCGCTTGATCCTATAGTCGGGATAGCAGTTCTTGTCCGACTACGAACAGGCGTTCGCTCGCCACGGTTTTCTTGAGACATTTTGCTATTTTGTTTGGAATCTCTCCGAGCCGCACCACTTGAATCGCCAGTGACAATCGCCTTCTGTGTAACCTTCTCTGGGGAGGCGTTAGTCTCTGGCGGCTTCCCAGATTGCTTGAGCGAGTCCAGTTGGATTTGAAAAGATGGTCTCGTGACTTCCGGGCATCTCCACAAGTCTGAATAGCCCCAAGCGCTCCGACAGCCGCGGATGCCACGGATAGCTGTGGGGCAATGAGATGTCCTGCTGGCAGTTGATGTAGGACTTGCCTATCGACAGCTCTGAGAGAGGGCGTTGGAGTGAAATTTTGTCGGTAAATGTTCTGTACGGCTGTGGATTGAGGCGATCATAGGTGGATCGTGCGAGTGCGATATCGGCGTCGTTGATAAAGTTCTCCCGCCATATCTCGAATGGGAGCAGTATTGCGCCGTTGTTCGCCTCGGCGATTGCGGCGAAGGCCGCAGCATAGTCTGGCGTAACCATATCGTTCAGACTCTGTCCCTTGAGCGGTACAAATGCGTTGATGTAGACGAGACGCCGACCGGTCGTGTTGTCAAATTGGAAGATGGGATGCGAGCGGGTCTCTGTACAGGGTCGAACGATCTTTGTCTGGGTTCATAATCTGTCCCTATCAAGGAATGCTTCACTCAATCAATAGACGACCAGTCGTCTATTTATCAAGCAAAAAATTTAAGCTCGGAGTAGATTAGTCAAAATTACTTCCTCGAAGTGACGATAGGGCCTCCGCTTTTGTTCAATCTTCGCTCGCATAGCCGCGCCTTCCCAACTCTCGATCATCGCTGCGGCAAGATCACGTAAATTACTTCGTGGCGTGATCTCGTGTCGCTCCTGCGCCTCACGAAGACATGTAACAATTGGTGCCTCCCAGCGTTCAAAAATGTCAGAAAGCTTGGAACGAACTTTGGGACTAAGGTTTGCGATTTCAAGGGAAAGGTTTCCGATGAGACAACCAGTTGCATAGTTGTCTTTAGC
>DASTDH010000442.1:0-3896 GCA_035710445.1 Chthoniobacterales bacterium | reverse complement strand
TTACACTCGCGCCGTTTGAACGGTTACTTCTTTTCAGCTGCGTTTTCTGCGGGCTTCTCGAAAAGTTTCGGATCTACTGCCGGGTTGATCTGGATACTCTTGTACTCGACTACGCTTGTTTCTTCGCCGTTCTGCTTGTTTTTTCGCAGCAGGGGAAGGGTGAGGCCACTCATATCCTTCCACTGGTCCATGACGGTCTCTCCTTGCGCGGGACCACTCGGGCCAAGGGTTTGATAAGTCTCTTTGAGAATGTGTCCATCCGATGGATTGACGAACCATCGGATCGCCGTGCCCGCAGCGTTTACGTCAACAATACGGGATTCAATGTCGCCCACTTTTTCGGTTCCTCCCGCGGTGAAGAAGACGTCCGGATCCTTCCAGTGTGCTGCGATGAAAATGGGATCGCGCTTGAGTTGTTCCAGCGTCTCGTTCTTCTGGGCGGTGGGCATTGGTTGAGTACCTGCGGCGCCCATTGAGACGAAGCCGGTATCAGGCGTCGCGACGATGGTCAGCGTGCCTTGCGGGGTCTGCAGTTCAGCATGCAGATGGTCGGGGTACACAATCGTCGCTTGCATCTGCATCAGCATGTCGCCTTGAGGTGTTTTGCGCGTGGTGGTGAATTCAGTTTTTACGGACTTGATCCCTGCGAACTTCGCTTCTCCCCCCATGGCGGCAATTACCTTCGAGGCAAGTTCCTTGCCTTCGGCGTTGGACGCAGTCGGTTTCTCACTCTCGGCCTGCTTCATTCCTGGAGGCGGGGGAATGGTGATGTCGATTTCTTTGACAGGCCCGAGCGAGGAAAGAGGTTTATCGAACTCCTTTGTGTTTCCGACAACGAGCACCGCCAGCTTGTCTTTGTGCATATACTTTGCGGCGATACGGTTTACATCTGCGGCTGTGACCTTCTTGATTTCTGCCTGATACTTGTCGAGCCAGTCGGGAGGATATCCGTAGTATTCGTAGGTCATGCGCTCGGCGAGAATCTTGTCGGGTGAATCGAGACGAAAGACGAACGCGTTGAGAATGTCATCCTTGGCACGGGCGATGTCCTCGTCAGTGAAAGGCTCCTTGGCTAAGTTCTCGATATCAATGTGGACATGCTGGATGGCGTCGATGGTGCTTTGGCTTTTCGTTCCCATCGCGATCTGGAGAATTCCGGGATGGCCGAAGTTTGTACCAACGCCGCCGCCCACACCGTAGGCTAGACCGAGCTTCGTCCGGATATCGTTGAACAGACGCGAGGAAAAGCCACCACCGAATGCCTCGTTGAAAACGCTGATCGCGTAGTAGTCGGGATTGTCGCGCGTGGTGCCGAGCGTCACCATGCGGATGTTGCTCTGGTTCACGTCTTCTTTGGGGATCAGATAGTAGCCGGGCTGCGCGGGATGATATTGTAGGGTGGCCTTCGGAAACGCTGGGAAACCCTCGCCTTTCGGCCACGATTCGAAGGCAGAACGCAGGCGCGATTCCATCGCGGCCGAATCGAAATCGCCAGTGATCCCGAGAATGATGTTGTTGGGGTGAACGTATTTCCCATGCCAGTCAATCAGATCCTGGCGCGAAATGGAGTCGACGGTGGCATACTCCGGGACGCGAGCGTAGGGATTATCGGCACCGTATGCGAGCCTGGTAGCTTCGCGGTGGGCGATCTGGCCAACGTCGTCGTTGCGGCGTGAGATGTTGTCTTCCTCGCCTTTCTTGGCGATGTCGAGCTTGTCGTCGCGGAATTCCGGATTCCGCAGGACATCAACGAAGGCCTTGAAAACGTCGTCGAGGTCGCCTTTCAAGCACGAGAAGCTGATGGTGGTGGAGTCGGGGCCGCCGCCCGTTTCGACCTTGGCGGCACGGACTTCAAGGAAGTCATCGAGTTGGTCGCCGGTCTGCGACTTGGTGCCACCCGTGCGCCAGACTTCGCCGTAAATGTCCATGAGGCCGGCTTTGTTCGCGGGTTCGCTGGATTGGCCACCACGAATGCGAGCGGTACCGTCGATCAAAGGCAGTTCGTGATCTTCCTGCAGGAAGATCACCATGCCGTTGGATAGCTGGATCCGTTTGGGCTGCTTCGGCTGGAACGAGCGCAACGGGGGAATCGGCACCTGCTTCCAGCTGGTGGCCTGGGCATGAAGATTGCTTGCCGACGTAGTCATTCCAAGGACCAGGAGCGAAAGGAGGAGTTTGCTTTTCATTGCGCACCTCCCTGATCGGCAGGAGCACTTCCTTGTTCGCCACCGGGCGCCCCGCCAGCGCCCCGTACATTCTCGATGATTCCCACAGTACGGTTGGTGTCTACGAAGACCTCGTTTGCGACTCGGCGGATGTCCGCCTTGGTGACAGCATCAATTCGATCGACGGAGCTGAACAGCTCGCGCCAGTCTCCGTATCGTGTTTGATAAGTGGCGAGTTGCGTGGCCAGTCCTCCGTTATCGGCGAGGCCGCGAATCAGGTTGGCTTTGCTGCGAGTCTTGATCATTTTCAGTTCGTCGTCGCTGATGTCTTCTTTCTTCAGTCGTTCGATCTCGGCGTGGATGGCATCGGCCATCTCGTCCGGCTTGTGTCCGGGCAGCGGCACGGCGAGAAAGGCGAAGAGATGGGAATATTTGATACCCGGATATCCGGTGATGCCCTCGGAGTAGGATGCAATCTTCTTGTCGCGCACCAGCGCGCGGTAAAGACGTGACGTGCGCCCTTCGGACATTAGGTCGCTGATAGCGTCGAACACCGCGTCATCTTTGCTGCGGTAGTCCGGACGATGGTAGCCCTCGATGTAGATGGGCTGAGACGGATCTTTCAGCACAACGCGGCGTTCGGAGTTTTGCGGAGGCTCCTGGGTCGTAGCCTCGTCTGGGTGCGGGTGCTCCGGCAGCCTAGCGAAATATTTCTCCAAAATCGGCAGAGCCTCGGAGGACTTTACATCGCCGGCGACGGCAACCACCATGTTGGAAGGAACGTAGTAGGTATCGAAGAAGTTTTGGGCGTCGGTGGCGGAGAAGTGATTGAGGTCTGAAATCCATCCAACGGTCGGGCGGTGATAAGGATGTGCTGAAAAGGCAGCCTCGGTGAACTGTTCGAGCAGGCGCCCGAAAGGATTGCTGTCCGTGCGCATGCGGCGCTCTTCGATGACCACGTTGCGCTCCTTGTAAAACTCACGCATGACGGGGTGCAGAAATCGCTCTGATTCGAGGTAAGCCCAGAGTTCGAGCCGGTTCTCCGGGAAGGAATAGTGGTAGGCGGTTTCGTCGTAGTTGGTGAAGGCGTTCATGTCTTCACCGCCGTTCTGCTCGACGATTTTTCCGAACTCGTTGGGAACGACATATTTGTTTGCTTCGGTGGAGGCATCCTGCCACGCCTTCTCAAGTTCCTTGAGCTTGGCTGGGTCCTGCCCGACTCGCTTGTCCCGTTCCTTGAGGTAAGCGGCATAGGCGGTCTCGACTTTTTCCAGCGCCCCTTTTTCGGCGGGGTAGTCCGTGGTCCCGATTTTGTCGGTTCCCTTGAAGGCCATGTGCTCGAACATATGCGCAAGGCCGGTACCTCGCATCGGGTCCTGTGCCGAGCCTGCGTCGACCAGCGTAAAAAACGAGAATACGGGCGCCTCGGGGCGTTCACAGATGATCAAAGTCAGGCCATTCGCCAGTTGTTTGACGGTGACGCGCTTCTCGAACGAAGCGACATTCTGGCAGAGAGCCAGAGCGGAAAGGAACAGGATCGTGACGGCGCATTTAAGTAAGGGGCGTTTCATCGGGCCTCCCAGGGCATGCCGATCTTCTGCAAAAGGCTATAGTTTGGACGGGCCAAGAGGGCAGAAGTTTGAAAGTACGTGGGCGGGAGGGCTGTTGTCAAACCGTGTGAGGGGTAGTAACGGCTCATTTTTTCGAGAGGGAGTCATTGGAGCGGAGCCG
>DASTDH010000441.1:0-4832 GCA_035710445.1 Chthoniobacterales bacterium | reverse complement strand
CCGCTAAACTTCGCCTTAAAACTGCCGAATATAGCCACCATAACGGCTAAAAAACCTCCTATAGATTTTAGTAACTTTCGGTCGGTTTGCCAGAGTCCAAAGACCAAACCAATGCAACGCGCTCGCCCAGGGAAGTTGACCAGTTCCTTTCCAGGCTGACGTCACCTGACTGAAAGGGCCTCAGCGATTTGGCGGGGTTTACTCTGCCTTCACTGGCAATCGTCCGATTGTCTCGATTGCAGTCCGAATCGTTTTGCAGTTCGTGATCGGTGTAGATCGTGTTCATGTCGGCGCTGGCATGGCCCGTCACCTTCTGGCGTAACTCTTGGGACACCCCAGCATTAGCTAAGGCCGAGTTAAAGCTGTGCCGCAGCGAATGAAACGACAACAGCGAAGTTGCTCGACCCTTACCGCCGCGCTCACTCTTTCGCGAACCATCGGCAATGTCTGCTTTCGCCATGATACGCTTAAAAGCCATCGACATTCCGCTTTTACCGCTTCCCGATTTGTCATGCAGTTCGGGGAAAACCGGAACGTCCGGTTTATCCGACATTTTCGCTTGAGTGACAAAGTAGTCTTCCAATTCTGGATGAATGGGAATCTGGACCGCGCTTTTACTCGCATAGCGTTTGGTTTTGCTCTGCTGAAAGAGAATGAAGCGTTGATCCAAATCCACGTGAAGTCCCTACGCGATGTCGGCAATGTCAAAGGCAAAAACACACGAGGGTTCGATTCCCTTCACCCGCTTTTGGCCCGCTCGTTCCTGGCGGGCTACAGCGCGGGCGCGGCCCGCAACGTGTCTTGGTCTTATGGTTTCAAACCACCGAAAGGGCGAAAGCGTTTTCGCTTTGAAGAGTCCGATTAACGCAGCCTAATGTAGCCTCGTGAAAGCTCATGCGCTTATGGCGCCAAAGCTGTTGCTAGCAGCTTGCGGTTTATTTGCCGCTGTCGCTGCCACTGCGGCGAGAGCCGCTACGGAATTGCCCGGTATCACTGTGACCGGCGTCGCCCCGCCTTCCGGTGATATCGTGAGCAGGGACCGCGACCAGCGCTCGCCGGAGATTCATTGGCCGACCACTTTATCTATCAAATGGTCAGAAGTATTTGCCCATAACGGAATCATAATCAATGCGCCTTGCGCAACGGTATGGAATTACCTCGTTCAAGCCCAGCTGTGGCCCCAATGGTGCTCGTTTGCCGTTAAGGTCAAGATCAGGGATGGCTCACAGATATTGCAAAAGAACACCAAGTTCACCTGGAAAGGTTTTGACCTGCCGCAAGATGGCTTACCGGAGTATCAACACCGGTCCGAGCCATTGTACGCCAAAGTGATTGAATGCGAACATGAACATCGCCTCGGCTGGTACAGTTCAGGGATAATTGGTATTCACGGGCCTCTCTATCTAGCCTATCACACCTGGCTTATTACGCCGATGGGTCCAAAAAAATGTTATGTCACATTCGAAGAAGTCGCGACTGGCTCGTTGGCGCGATACGCTCGCGGATTCTATCCTGAAGTCGTTCACGTTAGCCATCAAAATTGGCTGGAACAGTTGAAAAGGGTCTCAGAAAATCATGGCTGAAAGGCTCTGCGGGAGCAAGCGGCCAGAAGAAGCGTGTGCCGGAGCGCCGAGTTTCTTGGGGTACAGATTCAGGCGCACCTACTTCGCAAGGAAATGGAAGCTAGGGGACGCTGGCAAGTCGATCCTGATCACGAACGCGCATCCGTCCGTTCATGACTACCTCGATCGGGAGAACCCGCTGGGACCACGGCCGAGGCGCTATACGAGGTTAAGATTGACACGGACGGCGATGCCGTCGCAGACATCGCGTACCGGGTCCGCTTCTCCTCCAGATTAGTTAGTAAACTAATTGATCCCGCTCTTTTTTGAGCGAGGTTTGTTCTTACCGAAAGGAGGTCCTTATGCCAGTAAAAGAGATTCATACTCACGATTACTCGAGGGGTGCTGTTCGGTATACGATTCATGTCGAGGAGGGACAGGGCGGTGAAATGTGGGGTACGTGGAATTGCCATGAATGCAACGTTGGCGGTTCCACTCACAAAAGGGCTACGACCATCGACGACGCGGTTGAAGCAGCGAAAAGTGATCTAGACCGACACCACATCACAAACCACGAGATCTAAGCCGTTGCTAGCCCGCAAACTTATAAGGCGGTAGCGATCGATGCGCACATTGCGGGCTAGTGTACCACTTCCAGCGAACGCCAGTGAACACCAACGACGTTCGCTGACGTTCGTTAGAGAAACGAATCCATCAGGCGGGCGGTATTTTGCGCGATCTTGGCCAATGCCGAACGTTTACGCCAAGCTTCCAGCGTTAGTAGTTCGCTGTTCGCAAAGTATTCTTCCTGAATTTTTTCGAGGGAACCCACGGCCTGCCGATCATAGATCAGCAAATTGATTTCGGCGTTTAGCGCGAACGAGCGAATGTCCATGTTGGTTGATCCCACCAGCGCGATGTCGTCGTCAATGGTCAGAAGCTTGGCATGGAGAAAATGGGGGCGATAAAGATGAATCTCGATGCCCGCTTCCAGCAAATCATCGTAGTAAGAGCGCTGGGCGAATTGTGTTATTAGCTGATTGGCATGTTTGGAAACAACCAGGTGTACTCGAACATTCTCGCGCTGACCGGCGGCGCGCATCGCTTGTAGAAACGGTTCATCCGGCACGAAGTACGGAGTTACGATTACGATCCGGCGCCGGGCCTCGTATAACATGGAGATAACCAGATCCCGCCCGTTTTCCTGACCATAACCGGGCCCGCTCGGTACGAGCTGGGCTATCGAGTTTCCGGCGGGTTCAAGCTCCGGAAAGAGTTCTTCCCGGTCGAGGGCTTCCTCAGTTTCAAGATAGTGATCGGCCAAAAACACAGCCTGGAGTTGGGAGACAATTGGGCCGGTCACCCGCGCTACTAACTCTTCGTTAGGATAGTCCTTTACAAATCCGGGATCCGCAATGTTTTGCGATCCGATATACCCGATGCTTCCATCGATCACGATCACCTTCCGATGATTGCGGAGATCAAACCGGGCCGCGTTTCGACGAAACAATCCTACCGGTAACATCGATCTCACCTCGACACCCGCAGCGCGAAGCTCCGGCCCCAACCGTTCCAGAGCAATGCGAGAACCGACCGCATCCAGTAAGACCCGGCAATCAACGCCGCGTTGAGCTGCTCCTTTCAGCGCTTCGGTTACCTTTCTACCGGTGCGATCAATCAGGTAGATATAGGTTAAGAGGTGGACATGTTTGCCGGCTGAGTCGATATCTTTGATCAACCGATCGATGCTACCTTCGTAGTCACGGAGAAATTCCAGTCCGTTGCCAGCGAAAGTTTCGAAGCTACCGAGCTTGCGCGCTTGTTGCGGAATGATCCGAAGTTGCGCCGGGAGATCGGGCTCAAGGATTATTCTTTTGCCGATCTGCGCCTGTGCCTTTTCAATTTGGAGAGCCGCTTGCGCCTGCAGTTGGCGTCGGAGTTCCGGCAACCGGACTCGGCCCACCAGAGCGTACAACACAAGACCCGGCCACGGCAGGAGGAAAATGAATAAAAGCCAAGTCCGTGACGCCGCAGCGCTTCTGCGCTGGGGTACATAGAGCAGCATTGCTAACCGTATGACCCATTCGCTTACGAGATAAAGAAAGCTCCAGTCGCTCATGTTCGTCGCGATGAATTCAAAGCACGCAGCGCATTGCACGAAAAGTGCCGTCGTAAGTCGATCGCCAAATAGAAGACCGCAAATCGACGCGAACTAGGATAACCGGGAATGAATCCTCCTTAGCTCTACGAGCTACGGCGGGACAGGCTACGAACGGACACGAATTAAGTGAAGTCGTCCGCGTATCCAGCTGTATGCACCGCACAGGCGACCACCTATTCCGAATACCGCTTACTCACCAGACCATTTCGGTGTTTCTTTCTTGATAAATGCCTCCACCCCGATCCGGAAATCCTTACTTGCGTAGGATCGGTCAATGACATCGGCAAAATCCAGCGACTGCATCTTCGCGTAAATGCGCAGCACGGCTTCCTTTGCCGCCCAGATTGTCAGAGGAGCATTTTCGATAATCAGAGCGGCGAGAGTGCGTGCCCGTGAAAGGACTTCTTTGGGCTCTTCAACGAGCTCATTGATCAATCCCGCCGCGTAGGCCTCTTCTGCCCCCATCAACCTGGCCGTAAACAATAGCTCTTTGAATCGGCCGGGACCGATGAGAAAAATCAAGCGCGCAGAATTAGCCAACGACAAACAATTACCAAGGGTTTTTGCCATGGGATAGCCGAACTTCATGTTCTTGGCACCGATGCGCAGATCGCAGGCCGTGGCCAAAGCTGCTCCACCGCCGGTGCAAGCGCCGGCGATTGCCGCAATCGTCGGTGTGCGACAACGCTCGACCACACCGACCACTCGTTCGATTCTCTCCTCGTAATCGATGCCATCCTTACCGCCGCGGACGCTCTGTAGAAGACTGATATCAGTCCCCGACGCAAATGCGGAAGAATCCGACCCGGTAAAAATGATCGCTTTGATTTCCCGGTTCGTGCTCGCCTCGGTACAGAGATCGTAAATCCGATCGTACATTTCGAATGTCAGAGCGTTACGCACTTCGGGACGGTTAAACGTCACCTGCGTTATTCCGTCCGCATGATCGATGATGATATCAGCCATAATAATCGTGGGAAATGGAAGATTGGAAGACTGGAAGACTGGAAGAATGGATCGTTTCTGACAGTGATATCAGACGCGCTCAATCCGGCTGAATTCTATTGTTAGGTTCTAACCCCTAAAGACTCGATCCCCGCGTCCATCCA
>DASTDH010000440.1:0-7174 GCA_035710445.1 Chthoniobacterales bacterium | reverse complement strand
AGATAGGACCTATGCGACATATAGGACGGAATCGGTTCTTTTGTTCCTTCAGAGCTACGTGGCGCTTACATTTCCGATACCCGGCCCGGCGGTCCTGCGTCCGCGGGACCGCCCTGCCTGCGCGCTTCGCGCCTCACCAATCACTAGTCACCAGTCACCGCCCCCGACGCCCCGGCGTTCTCGACGTCCCTTGACTTTCGGCTCGACCCGCATTGTTGTCCCGTTTGCCTGATGCCGTTCAATATGGAAGCCAGCCCGTCTCCTGATACCCAACTTCGTACTTCAAATCGAACCGAAGAGGGACTACGGGAGTGGCGAGTGATCCCCGATATTGCCCCACACGCGGATGGCTCAGTTTTAATCGCCACCGGTAAAACTCAAGTAATCTGCGCGGTTACGATCGAGAATGCGGTCCCTCGATGGATGAAGGATCAGCACGTTTCCGGGGGCTGGATCACGGCCGAGTATTCGATGTTACCCTATAGCACGCTGACTCGGCGACCCCGAGATGTTGCCAAAGGAAAACTCGACGGACGCAGCGTCGAAATCCAGCGGCTGATTGGCCGCGCACTGCGAGCGGCCATCGATCTGGATCGGCTGGGTGAGCGGACCTTATGGGTTGATTGCGACGTTTTGCAGGCCGATGGCGGCACCCGGACTGCAGCGATTACCGGCGGTTCGATCGCGATTACGCTGGCCTGCGCCAAATTGTTCCGGAACAATATCCTCACTGAGTGGCCGGTCCGCTGCCTGGTCGGCGCCGTCAGCGCGGGAGTCGTCGATGGTCAGGCGCTGGTTGATTTGGACTACGAAGAGGATCGGCGTGCCTCAGTCGATCTCAATCTGGTAATGAATAGCCGCCGCGAATTCATCGAAATTCAGGGAGCTGGTGAGGAGGCCACCTTTTCCGGTAGCGACCTTGCGCAGATGCTTAGAATCGCCGAGCCAGCGATTTCCGAGATTGTCGGCCGGCAGCGAGCGTTTTTGGAACGAACCGTGCCGAATCTTCCCGAATTTTGAAAATGAAGAAAGCACTGATAACCGGTATCACTGGACAAGATGGATCTTACCTAGCTGACCTTCTGCTGGCGAAAGGCTACGAGGTCCATGGGATCATTCGACGGGCGAGCACCTTCAATACCTCCCGAATCGATCACCTGTACCAGGATCCTCATGTCCATGGGGTGCGCCTCTTTCTCCATTACGGAGACTTGGCTGATTCGGTCCAATTGGTGAAGCTACTGTACAACCTCAGCCCGGACGAAATTTATCACCTGGGCGCTCAGAGCCACGTTCGTGTCAGTTTTGATATTCCGGAGTACACGGCCGACGTGACCGGTGTCGGAACGATTCGAATTCTCGAGGCAATTCGCGAAGCCGGGGTAAAGACTCGCTTTTATCAAGCATCGAGCAGCGAAATGTACGGAAGGGTTCAAGCAGTGCCGCAGACCGAAACGACACCGTTTTGGCCGCGCAGCCCGTATGGTGTTGCTAAGGTGTTCTCCTACTGGGCGACGGTAAATTACCGGGAAAGCTACTCGCTTCACGCCAACAATGGGATCTTGTTTAATCACGAGAGCCCGCGGCGAGGCGAAACGTTTGTCACCCGCAAGATTTCAAGAGCGGTGGCTCGAATTAAGTACGGGTTAGAGTCGGCTCTGTATTTGGGGAACCTCGATGCGCGACGTGACTGGGGATATGCTCCCGAATATGTCGAAGGAATGTGGCTGATGCTGCAACAAGAAAAGCCTGATGATTACGTCTTGGCGACCAACGAGACCCACACGGTTCGGGAATTTGCGCAGTATGCATTTGCCCACGCGGACTTGGACTGGAAACAATACGTCAAGCATGACGATCGCTATGAACGCCCAGCCGAAGTTGATTTGTTGATCGGTGATCCAGCGAAAGCCAAAAAAGAACTTGGTTGGGAGCCCAAGGTACGATTTCAGGAGCTGGTCAAAATTATGGTCGACGCCGATCTGAACGCGGTTCGCGCAGGTATCGAAGGATCTGGTCGAAAAGCGGTAAGCAGTGAGCCGTAGGGCGAAAACCTCGGCGCTTTGGATCGCTGCACTCTTTGTGTCGCTTTCTCCATGCGCCGGGTTTGAGCCACCTCCGGCGAGTCGGTTTCGCTGCGTCAGGGGCGATATATTCCGTCCGTCGATTCGGCCATGCATTGGGGGTTGCGCTGCCACGCAATGACCGGGCTCGCTTGATTCCTCACATTCGAAATTCTTGGACCGGCGCGCGTCTAACTTCCGGGGGGACAGCCGCCGCACCACTGCTAAGTGCTAACCGCTTACCGTCCGGCCGTCCGCCAAACATCTGGTTAAACACTCGAGCAGTTTCTGTTCCTCGAGCTGCTTGCCGATAAACACCAACTGGCTAAACCGCGTCTCGGTCTTCTCCCAGAGCCGGTCCCAATAAACCGTGAACCGATTGTTCACGCCGTGAAACACTGCCCGCCGCGGCGTCCCTTGAACCCAAAGGATTCCCTTCGACCGATATACCTGACCGTTTTTACAAAGAGTGCTTAACTCTCCGTCAAATTTCTCTAGATCAAACGGCTGATCGAATTGAAAAGCGAAGGATTCGATATCGCTGTGATTGCTTCCATTGAGTTCATCCAGAAACTCCGGTTTCACCGACAGTTTCTGGTCCAGATCGAATGTGTTCACGTCGAGAACTTCGCCCAGATTGATTTTCGAATGCAGAGTTCGGAACACCCGAGCGTGGGGGTTGATGCCGGCAATCTCCTGCTCAACCTCCGTCAAAGTCGCTTCGTCGACCAAATCGGTCTTGTTGACGAGCAGAAAATCCGCTAACGCGATCTGTTCGCGCGCAACCGCGTTTTCCTCGAGTTGATCGAGGAGATTTTCAGCGTCCACCAAAGTGATGATGGAGTCGAGCCGCGCGTGCTGCTGCAACTGGGGTACATTCAGAAATGTTTGAGCGATCGGGCCCGGATCGGCCACGCCGGTAGTCTCGATCAAAATGTAATCCAAATCCTCTTTTCTCAGGAGCTTTTGAATTCCCTTCACCAGATCTTTCCGAACGGTGCAGCAGATGCAACCGTTGCTCATTTCCACGACATCTTCGGCTTGTGTCTCGACCAATTGTCCGTCAATTCCGATTTTGCCTACTTCGTTAATCAGTATCCCAAACTTGTATTGTGATTGTTCGCGCAGAATGTGGTTGAGTAGAGTTGTTTTCCCGGCCCCCAGAAAACCGGTGAGTACGCTGATTGGAATGATTTTTCGCTGACCCATAAGAAAAGAAAAAGGCGACCCCACGACCGCGGGATCGCCCCTAAATTAGCGAAATTTGAATGCTAGACCAGTCCGGCTTGTTTGAGAGTCCGGTAAACTCCGTTCTTGGTGATTGTCTTCAAGGCGCGCGCGCTCAGCTTAACGGTAACGTAGCGGTTCAATTCTGGCACCCAAAGCCGCCGTGTTCTCAAATTTGGTAAAAAGAGCCGAGGCGTGTTCGCCGTTACGTGTTGGCCGACCCCGCCCTTCTTTTTGGCCATACCGCGGCGGTGAATGATGTGCCCCTTAGTCGGCTTGGCTCCGGTGATGCTGCAAACTCTTGACATAATTTACCCCACGAAAGGAGCGACGAACATGAGACAAGGTGGTCTATCGGTCAAGGGAGAAAACGCCCGAGCAAAAGGCTGTCGATAATCATCCATTTGGAGGGTCGCATGCCCCGGCTGTGGATGACCATGACCGTTACATAAGGTCGTGCCCCCGGGACCGCCCATCGGATGGTAGGGCGGTCTGTCCCAGATCGCCGCTCAGCGCGACCCTCCCGGGCGAATCCCACTCGCCCTTGTCAAAGAGTCAATTTGGTCCTTCTGGCCTACAGCATGGCCAACGCCGCCAGCGTTCGATCGACCTCATCGATTGTATGATAGTGCGTGAAACCCAAGCGAAGGACGCCGCCCGAGTTGGTCAGCCCTAGCCGATCAACCAGTTCGGCTGCGTAAAAATTTCCGCTCCAGGCAAAAATGCCCTGTTCGGCCAATTTCTCGGCGGCCTCATCCGGATGAATCCCTTCGATGCGAATCGCAAAGGTCGGGGTGCGGTGGCTGACCTCTCCTGAGGCACTCAAGCCGAAAAGCGATACTCGTTTCAGGTCGTGTAATCCGTGGAGGAATCGAAGCGAGAGATTGCTCTCATATTCCTGAATCGTCCCCATTGCTCCGGCAATTCCGCTGCCTCCGTTCGCTTGGTATCCCGCTTCTCGAAGGTAGTCAAGAGCGGCCGAGGTTCCTGCGATGCTCTCGAAACTTTGCGTCCCGGTTTCCCACTTTTCGGGAGGCTCCGCCGAGGAAGGCCGTACTTTGTAAGCCTCTAGTTCATCCAGCCATTGGTATTTTCCCCAGAGCACTCCGATGTGCGGCCCGTAGAATTTGTAGACCGAACAAACAAGAAAATCGCATCCCAATGCTTGCACATCGATATGACTGTGCGGCGCGAAATGCACAGCGTCGACGAATACCTTGATCCCGGAGCCACGGACCAGCTCAGCTACTCGGGCAACATTCACATGGGACCCAACCGCGTTGGATGCGAGCGTCACCGCGATCAGGCAGGTCTTTTCCGAGATCAAAGGTCGCAGATCTTCAATTCGTAGAGTGCAATCTTCGATAAGCATTTCCCAGGTTCTTGCTGTGCATCCGCGGTCTGCCGCGGCCAGTCTCCAAGGAGAAATGTTGGCATCGTGATCGAGCGAAGTAACGATGACTTCGGATCCCGGTTTCCAGGTTTTCGCCAGTGCCCGGCTGAGCGCGAAAGTCAGACTGGTCATGTTCTGACCGAAGACGATCTCTTCGGGCCGGTTGGCATGAACAAAATCGGCCAGCGCAATCCGCGTTTTGTAGACGATTTCTGCTGTGTTTTTACTGGTAACGAAGCGGCCGCCGACATTGCTATTATACTTACGATAGTAGTCCCGGACCGTTCGAGTGACGGCAATCGGAACCTGCGTTCCACCCGGCGCGTCTAAAAAGATCGCCCTGCGGCCGTCGAGAGAAAGATCGAGTGAAGGGAATTGGCTTCGAACCCAATCAATAGGGAAAGCATTCATTTAGGTGATCCTTTGCGAGCGGTTTTGAACGACGTGTCCGACGAATCCTCTTCGATGGTGAGTAGGGCCCGATTGTTGGCGAAGTCGGAGCCTTTCCGATGTCGTTATGTTTTGGGCGGACATAGCTGCGAATGCGAAATTTTTGGCGGTCATGGCCGCCTTTGCAAGCTCCGGCGCGCGCCCCAGATAGTGCAAGCCTCTAGGCACGGCTGCGACGTAGCCTTGTGCGTAGTCGGGAGCGACACGAGGTACCTCTATTTTCGCAAAGCTTCGGATACTGCAGCAACCAGGGGCCGGGGACCAGAGGTTCCGCCCAGCCGGCGGTCGATATCTTCCAAACGCCGGATAAGATCCAGGAGTTCGCGTCGTGGATACGGACCGCCCGCCGCCGCGCAAAAATGCGTCCGACAAGCAAATGGGCGAGCCGAATAAATCCGGCATTTTTGATTGCCGGGATCCAAAAATGGGCAGCGTCCATCAGGATCCAAGGATTGCTCGAGGCTTTTGCGGCCGGTCGCACGCCATGCACGTGCAGCCAAGAGTGCTTCGCCACGCGTAAGGTATGGAATCTCACCCGTAAGTTTGAACCGGCAACAAGTGGTTCGCGCGATGCAGGAGCGTTCGATCGGTCGATTCGCAAGCTCCTCGTATACCGCTCCGACTTCTCGAAGCAGGGCAGTCGTATCGCCGTCAGATAGAGCTCTCCTCATCCGTTTCATTGTCTGAAATAATCGTCGATCTTGCGAGAAAGTTCCTCGGGATCGTTAACCACGCTACCCGCCTGCCTCAAGCAAACGGATCCACGACTCGCGCCGGCGATTGTGGCTAATGCATTTGCAGTCTGTTGCAAAAACGAAGGTTTGATCGGCTGATTCATTTTCCGAAAGGGCTTTACTCTCCACCTGTCCGTCATCGGTCATTCGTCATTTGTCATTGCCTTCGTCCTGTTCGTCATTGGCCCCGTTGATGGAATGGCTCATTGTTTTCGGATCGATTGCTTGGATCGGATTGCTCTTGCTCCCCTGGCGGCCTTGGAGCACGCGTGAACGGCTGGAAGCAGCTGTTCCGAGCTTTACCATCGGTGAACTCGCCGATATCTCCATACTTATCCCGGCTCGTAACGAACAAGCAACTATTGGGCGAACCTTGCGCGGACTGACCCAGCAGGGAGGGGACCTCAGAGTCCTTTTGATCGATGATCGGTCAAGCGATCACACTAGAGAGAATGCTGAATGCGTCGGGCTAAAGAATCTCACAATCGTCGAAGGGCAAAAACTGCCGGAAGGCTGGACCGGTAAACTCTGGGCTCTGGAACAAGGGCGAAGGCTCGTCTCTTCGAGGTTCGTTCTCCTGCTCGATGCCGACATCGAACTCGCGCCCGGCATTGTTTCCGCGCTCCGCGAAAAGCTGGTACGCGAAGACCTGGATCTCGTTTCCATCATGGCGACACTGCGTACCGACTGTTTCTGGGAAAGATGGCTGGCTCCCGCGTTCGTCTTTTTCTTCAAGCTCATCTATCCATTTGCACTGGGAAATAATTTGAAGAACCGGCTCGGTGTGGCGGCCGGCGGGTGCATCTTGCTTAGGACTGAAGTGCTGACGGCGATCGGTGGATTCGAAGCCCTGCGCAATGCCGTGATTGACGATTGTGCGCTCGCGCAAAAGGTGAAAGATGCAGGCGGCAAAACCTGGATTGGATTGAGCCACAGCGTCCGAAGTCATCGTCCTTATCCGAATCTATCGAGCTTCTGGGGAATGGTCTCGCGTACCGCATACACCCAACTCCGCTACTCGATCGTCATACTCTTGGCCGTTACCTGCTTCATGTTAATAATCTTCTGGGGGCCTCTTTTAGCGATAACCACGACCTCTTGGCCGCTCAAGGTTCTGGCCTTCGCCGGTTGGTGCTGCCTGGTCGGCGCTTACGTGCCGATCATCCGATTTTATCGGTTATCTCCTTTGTGGGCCGTCACATTGCCGATCATCGCGACGCTTTACCTGCTGATGACTTGGTCTTCGGCGATCGAATACTGGAAGGGGCGCCGTTCGGTCTGGAAAGGCCGTGTGTACGCGCGTTGAG
>DASTDH010000439.1:0-2259 GCA_035710445.1 Chthoniobacterales bacterium | reverse complement strand
TCAGGAACTGGTTTTTCATAACGGACTCGGTGGCTTTACTCCCGATGGGCGCGAATACGTGATAACGTTACAGCCGGAACAGGCGACACCGGCCCCTTGGGTGAATGTCATCGCCAATCCGAACTTTGGAACGGTCCTCTCGGAAAGTGGTGGGGCATATACCTGGGCGCAGAATTCTCACGAGCTTCGGCTAACTCCTTGGAACAACGACCCGGTAACCGACGCAACCGGCGAAGCCTTTTACATCCGCGATGAACAGAGCGGAGAGTTCTGGTCACCAACTCCTGCGCCGGTACGCGACGCCACGCCCTACATTATTCGCCATGGTTTTGGTTATTCAGTATTTGAACATACCGGGAACGGCATCGTTTCTGAGCTGACGGTTTATGTGGCTCCTGATGCAGCGGTCAAATTTGCGGCCCTGAAACTGCGCAACGTGTCGGGGCGGATCCGGAGGATTTCCGTGACCGGATACTGGGAGTGGGTCTTTAGTGATCTGCGCCAGAATGGCGTCCTTCACGTACAAACAGAGATTGACGCCGCCACCGGAGCGCTCCTGGCGCGCAATTCTTATAACACCGAATTTTCCGAGTGGATCGCGTTCGTAGACGTCGATGCCTCAATGCGAACGTTCACTGGAGACCGCAAGGAATTTCTTGGGCGGAATGGTAGCCTGTCCAACCCGGCAGCAATGAAGGGGCAACATCTCTCTGGGAGAACCGGGGCGGGCTTGGATCCATGTGGAGCCGTTCAAATCACGCTTGACCTGTTGGACGGTCAGGAACAAGAAACCTGTTTTCGTCTGGGCGCCGGTCGTGGCCCATCTGAGGTGCGCGATCTGATTCAACGTTTTCGCGGCTCGAAGGCCAGCCGCGGCGCGCTCGAAGGTGTTTGTCAGTATTGGAAAGAAACGCTTGGCACGATCCAAGTCGAAACACCCGATCCATCGGTAAACCTGATTGCGAACGGTTGGCTGTTCTATCAGACCTTGAGTTGCCGGCTCTGGGGTCGGACCGGTTTTTATCAGTCTGGCGGCGCATTTGGGTTTCGCGATCAATTGCAGGACGTGATGGCACTCGTTCATGCCGAACCGAACCTTACGAGAGAACATCTCCTCCGCGCCGCCGCCCATCAATTTCGAGAAGGCGACGTCCTGCATTGGTGGCATCCGCCTGCCGGGCGCGGTGTGCGTACGCATACCTCCGATGACTATTTGTGGCTCCCTTATGTCACCTGTCGCTATGTGTCGGTGGTTGGTGATAATGGGGTTCTCGATGAAAAGGTCCCATTCTTGGAGGGTCGACTGCTTAAGCCGGAGGAGGAATCTTATTATGATTTACCGAAGCGCTCCGAAGAATCGGGTACGCTATATGAACATTGCGTCCGCGCTATCGAACATGGCCTGAGATTTGGCGAGCATGGCCTGCCATTGATGGGTAGCTGCGACTGGAATGACGGAATGAACCTGGTCGGAAAAGATGGGAAGGGTGAAAGTGTCTGGCTGGCTTTCTTCCTCTACGACGTGCTGACCCGGTTTGCCGAGCTGGCGGGGAGCCGCAACGACGTTTCATTCGCCGAGCGTTGTCTGGCTCAAGCCAAGCAACTGCAAGAAAATGTCGAAGCGCAAAGTTGGGACGGTCAATGGTACCGTCGGGCGTACTTTGACAACGGGGAACCCCTTGGGTCACATCTCAATTTGGAATGCCAGATCGATTCTCTTCCCCAAAGTTGGTCCGTTATCAGCGGAGCGGGCAATCCACAACGCGCATGCCAAGCGATGCAAGCAGTGGACGAGCACCTGGTCCGTGAAGAGCAAAAGTTAATTCAACTATTTGATCCGCCTTTTGATAAATCCGACCTTCATCCTGGCTACATCAAAGGCTATGTCCCGGGAGTCCGAGAGAATGGCGGACAATATACTCATGCTGCGGTTTGGACCGTCATGGCGTTCGCACTTCTCGGCGACCACGACCGCGCCTGGCAACTGGTCGGGTTGCTCAATCCGATCAATCACGCGACCACACCGGCGACGGCGGCGATTTACAAAGTAGAACCTTACGTTATCGCCGCCGACGTCTACGCAGTTCCGCCGCACACCGGTCGCGGCGGCTGGACCTGGTATACGGGGTCGGCCGGTTGGATGTATCGGCTCTTGACCGAGACATTACTAGGCTTGAATCGCGAAGGAGATCGATTGTGGCTCACTCCTCGCCTGCCAACGAGTTGGACCGGCTGCAAAGTTCAGTATCGCTATCGGCA
>DASTDH010000438.1:0-12279 GCA_035710445.1 Chthoniobacterales bacterium | reverse complement strand
GTGGAATGGGCAAAATACAATATCCGGGTAAACCTGGTTGCTCCCGGGTTCATCGAGACACCACTGACCCGCGATTTGCTGGCTAACCAAGAACTCATGACCTACGTCAAAGGTCGCATACCGATGCAGCGCGCCGGTCGCGCCCAGGAGGTCGCCAACGTAATTACTTTTCTCGCCTTGCCCGCCTCGAGCTATGTCACCGGTCAGCTGTTCGTCGTCGATGGCGGGGTTTCGTCGAACCTGATTTGACGCCCCTGTCATTGGAAATCCCGCGGAAACCTACCGTCCCTCGGCTGCCCGGTCTTTCAATTCCAGTTGGGCTCGCACCAGCTCATGCTCGTAAGTGGTGACTTCCAATCGGTTGCCGTAAGGATCGGCAAAATAGACCGAAAACGACTGTTCGTGATCGGAGATCTCAGAACGCCGAATCCGATTGGTCTCCTTTAACGCGTCGAAATTTCCAACGAACTTCAGAAAGTCCTCCCCGGCGATCCGAAAAGCGATTCGGCGAATACCGATTGGATGGGCGCCACCCTGCGGTCGTCCCTCAAAGAGAGCGAGTTTCGTTTTGCCGTCATCGGTCGAAATCATCAGCGGACCATCGGCGGATTCAGCCCAAAACTCGTAGCCCGGCAAATTTCGAAGCCCAGCACGGCGTGATACCAGCGAGCGGCTTCGTACCGGTTAGGGACTTCGAGCTCAACATGATCAATCTGACTTACGCGCATGAGAGCGATTGTGAAGGATCCACGGCGTCCGGGCCACAGCAATCAGCAGTTACTTTCCGCAGCCATCGTCCGCACACTGTTTGCAAGACTCAGCTGGAGAGACCGTGAGATCTATGGTCAATCCGGCCATCTATTCTGGTCTCTTCAGTCAGAGCTCTTGACGCGGAACCTTCGTCGCAGTCTGGTTTGGTCCCCGGCAATAGCGAGACATGAACTGAGTTGGATCAACCAGCTCTTCGAGTCGATCTAATCTGCGCGGCAGATGTTAATGTGGTCCGTTGGGTTGAGGCTGGGGCTGGCCCTGAGGATGATGATGGTGGTGATGATGATGTGGAGGAGGCTGATTACCGCCACCACCAGGCGGTGGGTCTGCGATTGCGGCAACAGATCCAAAGCCGAATATGGCCGCTAAGAGGAGGATCAACTTGCTCATAAGTGTTTTCTGATGGAGGAATCGAAAAAGCTCGATGGCCCGGAGTCTGCCGAGAATGTGTCCGGAAGGCAACCCAGGAGTTGGGCTGGGGGCGGTAATCCGTAATCGGCGAGAGGCGGCGCAAGACGTATAGGTCCTAGATGATATATGGGTTCTATAAGGAAACCGGTCACCGGTTACCTCTCGCTAGGGACCGATCACCGACTATCGCACCTTCACCGGCTGGCCAAGCTGAGATCGGTCAATAATGTAGGCTCGCTTTACTTCAATCTTTTCAACCGGATTAGCGTTAGTATCCGCCACCGCATGGCTGATTTCATCCAGCACTTCCAGGCCGGAAGCAACGTGACCAAATACTGTGTCTTTGCCGTCTTGGGTCGGGATTGGCCGGAGACAGACATAGAATTGGCTGCCGTTGGAAAGCCTCTTCGGATTGACATTGTCGGGAAGGCGCCCCATCGCCACCGCGCCGCGCACATGTTTTAGGTGAATCTCTGCAGGTAAGGTGTAACCCGGGCCACCAGTACCGATTACGTTGCGATCTTTTTTCTTGCTGAGTGGATCTCCGCCTTGGACAAGGTAATCTGGGATAACTCGATGGATCGAGGTTTTGACATAGAATTTCTGACGCACCAGTTTCTTGAAATTATCCACCGTATTGGGCGCGGCCTTCTCATCAAAATCGATGGCGAAACTACGGGCCTGACGTTGTTTACCTTTTCCCCATTGCAAATCGAAGACGGCTACTTCATCGGCACGGACGACGGAACCGGCCACAAAGGTTGCGACCAGAAAGACGATAAGACGTTTCATGTTTGGACGAACGGAAGGCTGCGGACTTCGACGTTACCAATCAAGCTCGAAGTCGCAGAACGTGAAACTGAATAGACAGTTCCAGGCTGATCGAAGCCCCGTCGCAAATAGGCGAGCCCAATCCAACCGCCGAAACATTCGCTGATCCCGGCGCTAGTGACCGTTCCGATTTGCCTGCTATCTTCGGTTACGAGCTTGTCTCCAGGTTCCAAATCTGAACCTTTAATAAGGCAGACGCCGCGCAGATGCCGGTTTACATGACCGAGACTCTTTATCCGGCTGATGATCTCTTGTCCGAGGTAACATCCTTTGGTGTAACTGATGGCCCGTTCGTCCAAACCCGCTTCATTCGGGATCACGCCCTCGGAGAGCTCAGGACCCCAACGCGGGATGCCTTGCTCGATGCGGAACCGCTCGAGCTCGGAATCCGTGAGCGCTGCCGCGTTCACTAGTTTGGGCACCACGTTTTTCAGTGTAGCTGGTAGGAGCAGGTCCTTGCCATCAACCGCAAAACGATTGCTGGTGGTGATGGTAGCTTCCGGAATGTTGGCGTCTGGTAATGTTACACCGACAACGTGAAAAAGCGCGAGTTGCTCGGTTACATCTTCGAGTTCAACTTGGTCCGCGATTAGATATTTCTCTAAGCGTGGCGGTATTGAGTCGCGCAGGGACGGTTCGTAGTCCAGCAGGAGCGCATCAGGGAGTGGAGTTATGAACAGATCACCGCAAAGTTTGCCTTTGGCGGAAAGAGCGCAAGCATAGGCGGAAATACCCGGCTGCAGGTTAGCGATGTCGTTGGTCAGTTGCCCGTTGAGGAAACGGGTGCGATCCGGGCCAGTGACCCGAAGCTTGGCTCGATCGGATAAATCAATCAGCATGAAGGAAAATCGTGCTTCAGCTTAGCAGCTCGTAACCTGGGAGAGTAAGAAAATCGACGTAATTGTCGCTGGTCGTTAGATCGGAAAACAGCTTAGCTGCTTCGTTATAACTTCCCTTCGCGAATCGTTCTTCGCCGACGCTGGTCTTTATCTTCTGTAGCTCTTCCCCCAGGACTTGGCGAAAGAGGTCAGCCGTCACTTTCCTGCCATCATCCAACTTTCCTTTGGGACTTCGAATCCACTGCCAAACCTGGGCGCGTGAGATCTCGGCGGTGGCAGCATCCTCCATCAAGTTGAAAATCGGGACCGCTCCCGAGCCACGTAGCCATGCCTCCAGATATTGTACGCCGACACTGACGTTGGTGCGCAGACCCTTTTCTGTAATCGGCTTTTCCGGACCGAACTGCAGTAGATCCTGAGCGGTCACATGTACATCTTCTCGTTTGCGGTCGATCTGGTTTGGATTTTTCATCACTGCGTCAAACGCTTCCAGTGCGACTGCAACCAGTCCAGGATGCGCGACCCAGGTGCCATCGTGACCGTCGCCGGCTTCGCGCTCTTTGTCGGCTTTGACTTTGGTAAACGCTTCCGCGTTCGCCTTTTCATCATTTTTAATCGGGATTTGAGCCGCCATTCCGCCCATCGCGTGAATACCGCGGCGATGACAGGTCTTGATACACAAAAGAGAGTACGAGTGCATGAAGTGCGTCGTCATTGTAACCAGCGCGCGATCGGCCAGGATGAAGTCCGGTTTATTTCGGAATCGTTTGATGCAACTAAAGATATAATCCCAACGACCGCAGTTTAGACCCGCCGAGTGATCTCGTAGTTCGTATAGGATCTCATCCATTTCGAATGCTGCGAGAATCGTCTCGATCAAGACGGTCGCCCGAATGCTTCCGCGTGGAATCCCGATTTCGTCCTGAGCGAGGTTGAAGGCATCATTCCAGAGCCGCGCTTCAAGATGGCTCTCCATTTTAGGCAAGTAAAAGTAGGGTCCGCTACCCCGGGAGAGTAGTTCCTTGGCATTGTGAAATAGATAGAGGCCGAAGTCGAAAAGTCCGCCCGCCACCGGTTCGCCATCAACCAGCAGATGTTTTTCGATGAGATGCCAGCCACGAGGCCGAACGAACAGCACCGCAACCTCATCTTTCAGCCGATAGCCTTTACCTTCCGGGCTTTGGAATTCGATGGTCCGCCGGATGGCGTCCCGCAAATTGATGTGGCCTTCGACCATGTTATGCCAGGTCGGAGCATTTGCGTCTTCAAAATCGGCCATGAACACCTTTGCCCCGGAGTTCAGTGCGTTAATCACCATTTTACGGTCCGTTGGCCCGGTGATCTCGACGCGTCGATCGGCAATATCTTTCGGGATGGGTGCAACTTTCCAATCACCAGCCCTGATCGGTCCGGTCTCGGGGAGGAAATCGGGACTCTTTCCGTTGTCGAGTTCGATCTGCCGCCGGTTGCGCCTCTCTAATAGATCCTTGCGTCGTCCGTTGAAGTTGCGATGCAATTTCGCGACCAGTTGAAGCGCCCCGGGAGTGAGGATTTCCCTGAAGCTTTCGCGAACTGGTCCGGCAATTTCGATGCCGTCAAGGGTTTGTTGAATAGCACTCATTAGGTTGGCCGATTGATCAGGTTGAAAAAAACGTAAGCAGTAAACAGAAGGAGTCGACGCGCGACGATGGAGGCGAGGTGAAAACCGTGGGAAGCTAGGTTCGCTCGAATTCTGCGTCAAGAAGCGAGTCTGTGCGGCGAACGACAACGATACTGCAACCAAGGCCAGCACTTGGTAAAAGCTGTAACAAAGATTAAATATTTGCGTCTGAAACTACGTCGAAGGTCTCGATTCGATACTTTGAAATATGAAAAAGTGGTTTCTGATCTTGGGTGTAGTGCTCGCCCTTGGGATGCTAACTCCTCAATCGTCGAAAGCGGGGTGGTTTATCGGATTCCCGATTCCAATTCCAATACCAGTGTTCTACGGTCCCTCTTACTACACTGGTCCCTATTATGGGCCCGGTTACTACCCAGCGGGCTATTATTGGGGCCCGTATGGTTATGCTTATTATCGACGTCCGTATTGGCGCTCTCGGTATTGGCGATACCATCGCTGGTATTACTATTGAGTTATTGGCTCCCAGATGAATTGCGGACAACTCTGGCCTCGAACTGAGGACCCCGTCCAGAGTTGTCAGAAGAATTAAGATCGCCCCAGTCCGGCCTTGGTTCACAGGCCGAAGCGAGCTTCTTCTGCCAAAAAACGGGCAGACTTGCTACGTTTCGATAGTCCCTGGAGGAGATCGTCCGAGCATAGCCCAGCGCCACCTGTCTATGGCGTACAAGCCATTCGTGGGGTTTTTCGCCCGTTCGCACGCGCTTCGCGTCCCCAGGTTTGTTACCAGATTGCCACATTCGAAACCGCCCGGAGGTGAGGTTTTGTTGCAATTTCCGATTCTAGTTTCGATCAAGATCCTAGCCGCATTCAGTAAATGGAGTGGCACCAGATCCTTTTTGCAAAAGTGGAGCATCCAAGCTGGAGAATCGACAAATTTTGTGAACCATGAGAGATCGGCAGAGACGAGCTATTGGTATGGTTAGCAAGCGTTTAGGGCTTTTAATTGCGACAACTGGTCACGTGGATCCTCTGCTTCCCGCCGTGCCGGACGGCTCAATCCACATCAACGATCTGGCCGACGTGCTTCAATCTCCCCAAATTGGCGGATTCTCTCTGACGGTTTTGATGGATCCGAACGTAGAGGCGGCAAGGTCGGCCATCGTTAAGCTTCTAGCCGGCCGCAATCCTGATGATACTGTGCTTCTGTATATTTCGGGCCACTGTATACGGCAAAGCAGTGACACGCTTTTTCTGGCTTTGCGGGGGACCAGTCGATCGGACCTGGAAAATACGGCGTTGCCAGCCGCTTTTGTGCGGCAGCAGTTGCAACAAACCGCGGCGAACAGGCAGCTCGTTATTCTGGACAGTTTGCTTGGCAGTGTGCTCAGCACAGCAAAGCCGCTTGATCGCGATTTGCCGTTGAATCTGGGACTGAATTTCCGTGTCGTCAATCGTCGCCAGGCTGTTCTGGCCGCAAGTGATTATCTCTCCTTCTGTCTGGCCGGCGAGCACTATATCGCCGTCCGCTCCGCTCAACCTCCCCTGGCAGCGTCGATCGTGCGCGGTCTACGCACTCGCGCGGCCGATGATAAAGGAGATCGACAGGTAACCGTCACGGGACTTTTGAATTATCTCAAGTCTGTCGGGTCGGTCCGGAAAGACGAGATGCGAGCCGGCTGGATGACGGAAGGAGCAGGTGATCTAACCGTCGCTGTTTACTCTCACAAAACGATCGGTCAACCCCAAGAGCGTTCCGCGGACAAGCCGGCGACGTCAATGAATCCGCCTCCAGCCGGATCGTCGCTGATTGACGATAACGTAAAGTTCACCGCCTACCGGCCGGCGGTCCTGGCTCCAGGGAGATGGCGCCGGATGATGGTTTTCATGCATTTGGATGAGCCTTCAATCTTGAGCGAGATTGAAACGCGGGCCCGCCAAATGCTTGGTATCGAGTCATACGGCTCGGTCATTCTTGGCCAATGGGATGAGCACCACGATGCGATGGGCAACCGGTTCCCGAGTGCGGCGCAGAAGGGAGTCACCTTAGTGCCGGAGGTTCCCGGTATCCGGTTCAATCCGTCTCGTCGAAGTTTCACTTGGACCACCGGTATGCGGGTGCACGAAGAGAGTTTCTTTATGCATGCCACGCGTTTGCTCACCGATAAGTTAGTGAGCGGACGAATATCGGTCTTCTTCGGGCAATTGCTTTTAGCCGAGATAGGCTTGGACTTACGTATAAGCAAGGACCTGGTTCCGACGGAGGAAGGTTGGAGGAAAGCCACTGACAAGCGATTCCGAAAGGTCTTCGTCTCTTATTCCAGTCATGACCTGGAGGTAGTGGAGGCGATGGAGCAAATCCAGGCGATCGGATACGAGTACCTGCGCAAGGTTGTTAAGATGCGAAGTGGAGAGCACAGCGGTGAGCGGTTGCTGGCAATGATTCCGGATGCGGATGTCTTCCAGCTTTTCTGGTCGCGCAACGCGGCGCAATCCGTTCTTGTCGCAAAGGAATGGCGCCAAGCGGTAGCCCTGCATCGAGAAGGATTCGTACGGCCTGCGTACTGGGAAATCCCCATGCCGGAGGCGCCGGATCCACTCCGTGAGCTCCGTTTCTGCTTCCTGCCCGGCATTCATACGCCAACCCATCGTTCAGAGGAGAAAAATGGCACGATCGCAAAGGGCGGAGATGCATCTTCGTCGGAAGCAATCTCGCAGACTCTCCCCCAAAAGGATCAAAGCTCGGCTTTGCCTTCGGAAACGACCCCACCTGATCCAGCAAAGGTTCGCCGGAGAAGAATTCTTTTGGGGATCGCGATATTGGGAGCGGTCCTCGGCGGTTGCCTGCTAATTTTGCTGGCAATAGAAACGATCAGCCCAACTTTTCTGAGAGAGAGACGTCCGTACCGGCAAATAAATGCCGTTCCTTCCTTAACGCCAAGTCCATCGTTTACGCCGAGTCCTCAAGCCACTCCGGCCCCAACGCTGGAACCACCGGTATTGACGACGCCTACTGCTTCTCCCACGCCGGCTTTGGCGACGCCCACTCCTTCTCTGCCAGAGGAACAGCCGTCCACGAGCCCTTCTGTCGCGCCAACCGTCAGTGCTTCGCCGAACCCGACCGATGCAGACAGTCCGGCAACCGGGGTCAGGCGTCACCCGCGCCACCGAATCCATCATAGACACTATGGACGGGACAACCAGGAAGGTACCTAATGAACTCCGCTCAGCAGTTTTTGCGCGACGAGGATGGCCCCCAGGATCGGCAGCGGAGCAAAGGCCAATCGAATCCGCGGGCCGCTAAAGTATTGAGTGAGATTAGCTCCGGTCTGCGCACCGATGGCCGCGCCAGTTTGCATGACCAGAGCAATCAGGACATCAACGTTGCCGTTCATTGCATGTCTGGCCGCGCCGTAGCCGGCGGAAATGATGATTTCGAAGAGATCGGTGCCGACAGCGATGTGCGTTGGGATCCTTAGCAAGTAGACCAGACACGGCATTCGTATGTAGCCGGCACCGCCGCCCAAGAAGCCGCTGAACAAGCCGCCAATGACCGAAACCAAGATGATGGACCAAACCGAGATCGATTGGATCCCGGATTGCTCCAACCGAACACGAGGAGGCAACTGGATTTCGTCCATGGCGCGCGCAAAGAGCCCAAACGCAAGGCGGTCTTTTTCCCGACCGCTACGTTGCAGCTGCATAGCTTTCCAGGCCTCGATTCCAGCAAAAATCCCGATGATAGTAAAAACGACAATGGACACGGTCCCTACCGCGCGGTCTACGTTCGAGCCTCGTTTTAGCAATTCGATCCCTTGGACCCCGGTTTCTGAACCGACGATAGTTCCAGCCACCATGACGGCTGCCAATTTTAGATCGATATGTCCGAGCAGGTGATGTTCGCGGGCGGCAACCAGCGATTTTCCCACAATGTGGAGGAGATCTGTTCCGACTACAAAGTTGAACGGAACACCCAAAGCAAAAAGCGCGGGTCCCGCCAAAAAACTCCCGCCAACACCAAAGAAGCCGCCCAGGACGCCGACAACGAAACCGAGAAAGACTAAGACAAGCGGATCGAGATGAGTGTCAGAGATCGGAAAATACATCCTCTACCTCTTGCGGCCCCGGAGAATGAAGGAAAGGAGGCCGGTCGTTACGCGTTCCAACCCAATAGATTGAACGAACATCAGGACTAGGGCGCTCACCGCGTACTCGATTCGATTGTCGCTAAACATCGATTTGAGCCAGTCGCTTAAGTAATGAAAAACCAGGAAAAGGTAGAGCGCGACAAAGAGACTGTAGAGTACCAGCTCGACCAGAAAATCAGTGAAGGAGTGTTCTCTGGGCCCTTTCATACGATAGTTGTCGGGATCAGAAACAAATCATGTTTGCAATGCCAGATTCGCACCAATCGATCACAAATGTTCGCGGAAAAACTTTGCGGTTCGCTTCTCGACTTGCTGTTGTAAGACTGGATCGACCACCGTATGGGTCGAGCCACGCAGGGGCAGAAATTCGAACGAACGCCCGGCCCGTTCAAGTTGATCGATCAATTTGAGGGTGTGTCGCAAGTAGACGTTATCGTCCGCGGTTCCGTGAGTCAGGAGCAATGGGCGTTCAAGGCGAGCGGCGCTTTCGAGGAGAGATGCGGCGGCATAAATCTCTTGCCCAGGAAGACCCAGGTACCGCTCGGTGTATTGGGTGTCATAATCGAGCCAATCCGTTACCGGTGCGCCGGCAACAGCGGCCTTAAACACGCCCGGTTGCCGCAGCACAGCCAGGGCAGACATATAGCCACCGAAGGACCAACCGGTAATTCCGACCCGATCCAGGTCCAACTCTGGATAGACCATACCGAGAGCACGCAACCCGGTGACTTGGTCCGCCAGCGGAATCTCACCAAGCTTCAAATAAATCGCCCGTTCCCAGTCCCGACCTCGCCCTGGGGTTCCGCGCCCGTCAAGCAAAACCACAACAAAGCCTTGGTCGGCGAGCCACTGATCCACCAGGTAGCCGCGAGCAGCCTGGATCACCTTGTTATAGCCGGGCCCGCCGTAGACATCGACGATCACCGGATACTTCTTATTGGGAGTGAAGTCACGCGGGCGAACAATCGCAGCGTGAAAGACCGGGTTGTCATTGGCGATCGTAAATTCAAGTCGCGGATAGTAGGGCGGCTCCTCCGCGATGCTTGGCAATTCCCCTAGCGTGTCACCGTCTATTCGCCGCACAAACGATTTGGCCATCGACTTGGGTGTCTCCACGATATCGACGTAGATCGATTCTTGATGCTCCCCGAACTGGACGGTGTGCAGGCCGTCCGCGACGATTTTTGCTCCGGTCCCATCCAGTGGGACGCGCCAGAGTTCGTGCTTGCCCGGATCCTCAGCCGCCAGGTAGAAGATCTCGTTGGCGGTTGCGCCACCGAGGCGCTGATAGTGCGCGTCGGGTGGCAGCAAGACTTTTTCAAGTTGTCCATCCGGCCGATGCAATTGCAGCTCCCAAGCTCCCTGCCGTTCTGAGGTCCAGAGAAATCTTCCGTCCGGCAGCCAGGACGGCATCTGCTGATCGATATTCACCCAGGCTGGATCATGCTCCTCCACCAACGTGCGCGTCTGACCCGTGGCCGGATCAACCACCAGGAGAGCCAGATCATGTTGTTCCCGAGTCTCGACCGTAATTGTTAGTGGACCTTCCTCAGAGGGTGTCACCCGAACCAGGTATGGATACTTGTCGTGATCCCATTCAATCGAACGGAGTTCAGGGTGGTCGATGGAACTGATCGCGAGACGCACCGAAACGTTCGGCTTTCCCGGACGGGGATAGCGGCAGGGAATCGGCGGATTGTCGGGATATGCCGGATCGGCGACATTCCACACTTCCACTCGGGAATTGTCGCTGATCTGGTAAACGATAGATCGGCTGTCGGGCAACCACCAATAGCCGCCGTGCCGCCCCATCTCTTCCTGAGCAACAAATTCTGCGCTGCCGTACGACTTCTGCTCGGTGCCATCGGTAGTGATGGCTTGTTCCTGTCTGGAATGCAGGTCATAAACAAAAAGATTATGGTTGCGTACATAAGCGACGTGTTGGCCGTCGGGCGAAGGGGCAGGATCGAGCACCGGCCCATCACCGGTATCCAATGGTGTTGCTCTCCCATCGCCACGATTTAACACAACGACTTTTCCGTCCAGGCCGAACACCACCTCAGAACCGTCCCGCGAAAGTTTGAACGAGGTGATGCCGCGAGCAGTTGTGCGAGTTCGCTCACGACTGGCTCGCTCCTCGGCCGATAGATGCTCGGGCGTTCCCTTTAACAACTCGTCCGGCGTCACCAAAACGCTCGTCTCTCTTGTGATCGTACTGAATTCGTAGAGCGCATTTGTGCGATCTTGTGGGGAAATCGCCCGTAGAAAAATCACCGCTTTGCTGTCCGGGGTCGGTTGAGCATGGGTCGGGCGTCCCAGCGAAAAGTTTCTGGTTTCCGCGAGCCGTTGCAGGTATTGGTCAGATTCGGTGGCTTGGTCCGACCAGGCGGTATGAGCAGCCAGTAAGAGGGTAAGCAGCAGAGTTAACCGAAAATACATAGAATTGCTGAAACGAATTGCATCAAGCGTGCTGCATCGATTGTTAGCGTTCCATGCATCCGATCGGGATACAATGTACTAATGGCTTGGCGCTCGACATTCTGCCAGGCGGGAAACGGTCGAAATAGGGGAGTTCTTTCGAACCGGCAATCTGGTCCGCATTGCAAGGCGACTCATGCGCCGAGTCTAGCGCAATCGATGCGGCATGCCACTGAAAGAGTAGGCGCACCTTCTAGGTTTGAACGGCAAAAAAAGGCAAATGGACAAAGAGATCGCCCTTCGGTTCAACCTGAAGGGGTGTTAGATTGAGATTGGGAGACCCGGGAAGATCGGGTATTTTAGGCGTTGTTGTGTGCAAGGGATAGAGGCAACGAATCTTTCGCCCCTTCAGGGCGGCGCGATTTGGCACATTCGCCCAGGTTGAAACCCTGGGCTAAGTTCTGTAACCGCTTCGCGGTAGTCCGGCACAGACCGCGCTTAAATCTGTTCTGCGCTTCGCGCCTCTATCAGGCAGCTATCACATTACTCCAATCTTCCACCCTTCCAAAGCTTACCGTCTCGCAGATCCTGCTCTGCTTAAGCCCTAGACTTCGCCTGCCGCCAGACGTTTAAGCTTACTACCGAGAGAAACTTTGGCCACCGAACTCATCCGATCGATAAAAAGGATGCCATTGAGATGATCGGTCTCATGCTGGGCGGCGCGAGAGAGCAACCCCTCCGCTTCAAATTCGACCGGCTTTCCTTCCAAATCCGTAGCCTTCACCGTAACCCGGGTTGCACGCGTGATGTCAGCAGTCACTTCGGGGAAACTCAGGCACCCCTCCGGGCCAACTTCCGTTTCCCGGCTCAGCTTTAACTCAGGATTCAGTAAGACGAGAGGCATATGATCATTGGGGTCAACTTCCTCCCCGTTGATCCACATTCGGCTCGGCCGATTTTCTGCATGGCTTACGTCAATGACGGTCAGCTGCAACGCCTCTCCGATTTGTTGCGCCGCTAATCCAACGCCGCCGGCATCCTGCATCGTCTCGAGCATATCGGCGGCGAGCTGGCGGATGTCATCGTTGATCTCGGTGACCTTTCGACCCTTGGTTCGCAAAATCGGATCACCGTAAATGACGATCTCCCGAATCATTTCTGTTCCTTTGGTTGCGTAAACGTCGGCAGATTCTTGATGTCGGCCTGTTTTAATGCATCCAACACCTGCACAATGAAACCGAAG
>DASTDH010000437.1:0-3368 GCA_035710445.1 Chthoniobacterales bacterium | reverse complement strand
GGTTATGGCCATAGGTGGATGGGCCCTGGCATTGAAGGTAGGCGACGCTGGCCAAACGGGTAAAGAGACGCTTCCGCCGCTGTATATATCCGTTCTTCTGTGGAGCCTTCCGCTTGAAATTGTGGCGGCTTGCCTCTCTGGCCGGGATTACTCCCACTATGTCCTTCCGCTATTTCCAAGCCTTGCGATTTTTTCCGCTTGGTTTCTTACCAGGATCGAAGATTCAACCAAGGAACCAGCCATCGGCAGCATACTGGCGCTGGCACTGGTGCTGGGGTTTTTCCCTCAGTCGTTTGCAACTTATTCAACCGATTTTTCTGACTCTTCTCAACCCCCGCGGTCAGACTATCTTGCGTTAGTACGATTCGTCGATCAAACCACCAAACCTACAGACAAGATTATTATGGTGGGCGGCGACGAAGCAGCCTACATCGCTTACCACGCCCAACGCCTGCCGGCCTCGCGCTATCTGTATCAATATCCGCTAACCGATGCCGCAAACCCTGCCGCTTCCGAGCAACGCCGTCAATTTTTGTGCGACCTCGTGACAAACCGACCGGCTGTCATTCTCTCCGGAAACCCGCTGCTGGGGGTCTTATGTTCCTCGGAGCTGGAGTGCGGCATAAGGAACAACCATCCGCCGTTGTCCGATTACGGCTACAACTCGACGGTGCTTCCCAAGTTGCTAAAAGACTTTATTGCTTCGGAATACAGGCCGGTGGATGATCCCAGGTTCGAAGGCATTCGTGCTTTCGTGCGGCGAGACGTTGCTATTCCAGCTTCATGGTGAGGCAGCCGCCCGTGACAGGGATTTATCGAGGTCTGTCATCTGAGATTTTCTCAGGCTTTCTGCAATGACCCTGGCTGCTTCGTAGCCGTTCCTGACGGCGTAGTTCGTCCCGCGGTCTTCCGGGTAGACCTGTGCCATGCTCGAAAGAAAAAGATTCTTGAGCGGGGTAGCGAAGTCAGGAATCAACCGGCTGTAGTAGCGCTCGACCAGCGGCTGAGCGTAATCGGCACGCCACACATGAGCGTTCTCCACGATATCGTGCTGGAAGTCAGGGAACATTCGCTTGAGAGCATTGACAGCGGCTTTGACTGCTTCCTCATTGGACACTCGATAAAGTTCTGCCGTGCGAGGCAAATACTTCGACAAATAAACAATGTGCCGGCCGCCGTAAGTACTCGCGGGTTCGAAGTTTGTGTGTTCAATTACGCCGACAAAAGGGAAAGACGGATCGTTGATGTTCAGCCAGTACAACGACGATAAGCTGCGGTTCAGCTCGAGCACTATACAGATATTCGCCAGGTAACGGATCCGCCGCAAGCTCTCTGTGTAGCCTGGAGGAACGATCGGCGCGACCAGGTTTGCCGCTAGCGGTAAAGGTGTAGTCAGCAACACCGCTCGGGCGGGAATAAAGCCTTTGGACGTGGCCAAGCCATTGGCATGACCGTCGACCGACGACACTTCCAGTACCGAGGTCCCGAGATGGATCTCGCCGCCGAGCCTGGCGACTTCGGTAGCGACCTGAGAGGACAGCGCGCTGAACCCTCCCTTGTAATACGCAAGCATTTCCTGCCCGGCACGGCCGCGGCTTCCGCCACGCAATTTCAACTTGTTCCATAGCCAGACGGCGGAAACCTCGTCAGCGTACTCCCCGAATTTGCCGATCAGCAGGGGCTCCCAAACCACCCGATAGACTTGCTCGCCTCCCAGTTTCACCAGCCATTCTTTCGCGGTCACGCCTTCCAGTGCGTGCCAGCTCTTAACTCGGCGCGCGGCCAGCGTCATATATCCCAGCCGCAGCCGGTCGGTGAACCTCAGAGGTGTAAATGCCAGCACATCGCGCGGACGGCTGAGCCGAAAGATGCCATGCGCAAAGTACATTCCAGTGCTGGTCGAATGCCACAGCACATCGTGCTCGTGCCCCAGGCTTTTCACCAGCCCCATGATGTGTTGGTCGCTGGTGAACCAATGATGGTAAAACTTCTCGAGTTGTTGATCGCCGACGGTGAACGAACCCGCGAGTCCTCCCGCTTGGGAGTCCTTCTCCACCACCGTGACCTTAAATCCGCGTCGCGCCAGCTCCAAGGCCGCGGAGAGGCCAGTAAAACCTGCTCCGACAATGGCGACATCTGTCATAGGAAATTGAAACGCAGGAAGTGAGGCCGCTAGGCCGACCCGCTCGCAGCCTTCCGGGCCATGGGTTGTTGAGCTACGGAAGACAAGACTTCACGCACCAGATACAGCGGCCTCTGCTTGGCTTCCGTATAAATACGGCCAATGTATTCGCCAACAATTCCCAGGCTCAGCATCTGCAGGCCACCAATGAATAACATTCCGATGAAAAGCAGAGTCCATCCTGGGACCCAGATTCGGGTGAAGAGGCGCAACACCAATGCATAGGAGATTCCGAGCATAGAAATGCCGGCAGTCGCGACTCCAAGGATGCTGACCAATCGCAAAGGAACGACCGAAAACGACAGAATGCCATCGAGTGCCAGACGCAGCATCTTATGCAGAGGATACTTTGTTACGCCCGCGAGGCGAGGAAGGCGCTCGTACTCCAGACCATAGTGACGAAAGCCGATCCAACTAGAGAGTCCTCTTAGCATCCGGTCCCGCTCAGGCATTCGCAGTAATGCGTCCACAGCTTTCCGGTCCAGCAAACGAAAGTCGCCTGTATCGCGAGGAATTGCTGTATCGGAGAGAAAGTTCAGGACACGGTAAAACCACTCCGCCGTTTTCAGCTTGAACCAGCTTTCGCCGGAGCGCGTCTTGCGCACTCCGAACACAACTTCGTAACCTTGCTCCCACAGTTGAACCATTTGCAGCAGGACTTCCGGAGGATCTTGCAGGTCGGCATCGATTAATCCAACCGCGGCGCCCTCAGCATATGCCAGCCCTGCAGAGACGGCGATCTGATGCCCGAAGTTTCGCGCCAAATCAACTACTTTAACTCTCGCATCTGTGCTCTGTATTTTCTGCAGCAACTCATAAGTGTTGTCGGTCGAGCCATCGTTCACATAGACGATTTGATAGTCGCGAATTGCAGGGGACAACACTCGGGTGAGAGTCTCATGGCAGGTGGTAATGACCTGTTCTTCGTTGTAACAGGGAACCACGACCGAAAGTCGGCATGTGCTCACGAGATAGTTCCAAGAAAAGGGTCTGTTGGAAAAACGACTACAATCCAGCCCTCATGATAAGAGAGGCGGAAGCCGAACTGAACGCACTCTGGACGTTGCAGGTTACTTCCGTGCTCAGTATGGGTGCTACGGATGAGCGTCTTTACCTGGCTGGATGGATCCTTGGGTGACTGGGCGATCCGGAACAGGAACATCCTTGAGCGAGTACTTCAGCAGGC
>DASTDH010000436.1:0-3824 GCA_035710445.1 Chthoniobacterales bacterium | reverse complement strand
GACGTAGAGTCTTCTATGACCACATCCGCCGTAGCATCGTCTCCCGTGGTTTCACTCGGCAACCGATCGAAGCCGAAAGATCGCAATTGTCCGTTCTCGAATTGCGCACACTTCCACGTCCGGCCCCACAACGCCGATACGACAACCAGTCCTTTGGTTTGATCTTTTCCATAAGACTCGGCGGTCACTTCCTGCTTGGGCCTTGAGGTACCGGATGACGTACAACCAGACACGAGAACGATCAGTGTCGTGAGAAACGCGAAACCTCTGAGCATGGCGCGTGGCTCCAATCTATCGTGTACGCCGTTCAGTCAACTCACCCTACCATACGGCGGTCCCTAGGCGCCGAACGAGCGGACATCAACAATGCCCGGATACATTTCATCGTTCATCGCCGCGTACCTGCATGGGTATGTTCACAGCGTCCTTGATCAAATCGGGATGTGTAGCGGACACCTGTGCCAAGGTCGGCTCGCGGGCGTTTTCGACGGTGAAGCGATAGTCTTTTCCCTTCGAAATTCTCCGGGGAATTTCCACGACCACGCGCCCGAGGTAACGAACTTCGCCTGCCATGCTGGCGAAGACCACATCCAACTCGCCGCCAAGCCCCGTCAACCCTTCCTCATGAAACCTTCTGATGAGATACTGCCCCGAACGCAAGCGAGCGATGAAAATCCGCTCTTCTCCGCCCTTCGCATCAAGCCGATACTGTTTCACATACGGCCCTTCGCCGTTGGGGTCGCCCGGTTGTATCGGCACGATGTCGAATTCATATGAAGAATTGAAGACGTCTCGTCCTGCGGCGTTCTTGCCTGACCCAATGTCCTCCGGTCGTACCAGCACTGAGCCAATCACCACGCCCCATTCCGGTCCGGGCACTATGATGCGCTGATTGGACATGTCGAACGACGTTGTACAGGAGACCAAGCCGAATAGAATCGCGACAAATCCCGGGAGCGCAAACAAGATGAAACGATACATCTAGTCCAGGTGTTGATTGATGATGGCTTTGTTTGAGAAGAACCGGCGAACTCCGACCCACAAAAACACGAGACCCAATACCAACGAGAACACGCCGAGGGCTTGAATGCCGGGCAGCTCAAGCCACCACACGGCGGGAATCCCGACGATAAAAAATCCCAGCGCGGTCCTTATATAGGACAGCAGCGTGCGCTCGTTCGCCAGCTCCGTCCGTTGCCGGGCCAGCCGGTCTCGAATGAGCGTGTCCGATTGTCTATCCAATCCCCAGCACCTTGGCCGCTTTCTTCACATCCCGCGACTTGACCCACAGAATGGCGCCGAAGCGTCCCTGGCCGGCCGTCACGGCGGTCGCAGCAGTCAGATTGATTTTGGCTGAAGCAAGTTGACCGGTCAGATCCACCAGCGCCCCGGGACGATCATCGCCCTCGACCAAGAAGCACACTTTGGGGCCCTGCATCTTCCATTTGAGCGGCTTCGTAAATTCCTTGAAGGCGGCGGGATCTTCCGGCACCACATCCACTTGTGTCCGACGATTCCGAGGAAACGCATGCACCGCCAGGAGGTTCACTCCCGCGTCGTGGAGTGGAGCCAGCATGTGACCTAATGTCCCTGACTTATCCGCAATGGTCACCTTGAAATACTGGGCAGTTCGAATCAGATCGGCCATCGGGCCCTCCTCTACCCGCCTGCATAGCGGGTATCATCCAACAAATCACGCTTCGCGATAAAAGAAGGTGGGTATGGAATCATCATCACGGCGACGGACCTCCGCAGCAGCCTCGTAATGATGGGATGGAGTGAATCGGCTATAGCCTAGGCGCCCGCCCTGAGGAATGCAACCAGGCCAAGACCTCGTTCACAAGCCGGTCAGCGCCTCAACGAGCTAGCTTGACCAATCAACGCCGTGCGTACCTCACGCCATCCCCGACAAACTGAATGTGGTTGCTTCTGAATTCAACGTTATCTCTCCTTTACTCATTTATATTTCTTGTACAGTGTGAGCTATGGTGTCTTAATTCGGATATGGCGCCAGGCGACTGTGCTGCCAGCATATGCCTGTACGCCTATGAACCCAGGTGACAGACCGCGAACCGTGTCGGTGTTATGGAACATCGTTGTCCGCTTCCGTTCCCCGGTCTGGAGATTGGTGAGGAAGACCGTGTAATCATTGCCCTGCACAATGATTTCATATTCAAACCAAACATTAGGGATAAGAGCGGGGCCAGGCGTGTAATTCTGCACCATGGGTTCATTGAAGTTTAGGTGCCAAACCCGATCGCCAGCCTGTATTTTGTAGATTGCGCCGGTACGGTTTTTAAACAAGCCATCCGGCTCAGGCCTGATACCGTAAAAATCCTTGCCAGAATCTCCACGGGCGTTGTCGTCGATCTGAATCTCGAAACCGGAGACAACGGGCCTCCAGGCGGAGTTAGTCGGATTGAAGGAAGGTTCGGGCGAGGGTATCTGTGAAATACGTGTCTGGAGAGCAGCGGACAAGTCAAACGTTGGGCGCGGGAAGCGGACGAACACCCCGCTGTTGTGGTTAGCTGCGTCGAAGATGCGAAACTGAAGGCGTAGCGTGAAATCGCCAAAAGCTTCCTGGGAGTAATAAAACAGACGCAGCGCGCCGTCGCCATAGCTGACCATCTCCCCGTTGAGGTGAAGCATGCCGCCGCCGCCCGGTCCCGCAAGACTCCAGTTTTTGAATGTTGCCGCCGTGCCGTCAAAAAGGGGGCGGAATCCGGTTTCGTCCTGAGGATTTGTGATCGGGTCGCGACCAAAGAGCACGCTGGTATTGAGCAGGTCGCCCGCACGACGGCCAAGCGCAACACCTGTAAGCATCGGGTTTGGCGAGCCCAGGGAAGGAAAAAGCGCAGGGCTGGCAACGTAGCAGTTGGTCGTATCATGGATGCGGCCAAAGTCGTTGGTCACGGAATCAGCGATGTTGTCGCCCATGCGCATCGTGCCGGCATCGTGGTGAGTCGTGCCGAGGTCATCGCGACGGTTCTTGAATGCAGCAAGTATGGCAAGCCGCTGCGCCTGGGTACCGGCGGGAACCGGGATAGCGCTGCCGGCATTGGGCAGAATCTCGAATGGTTCATTGCCAGCGAAGATAAGCGCGATCTTATTGGAGACCGCATCCATTGCATCCCACGTGGCGCGGTCATTATTGGTCTGCGCACTGCCGGGAAACTGCTGTGGAGTGGCTTTGGCGTTACCAAGATGAACCACGGCTTTGGGGCGTCCAAAATCGGTTTCCTGGAGCGAAAGATCGATGAAGCTGTCAGGATTGCGAGGCGTCATTTCGCCGATGCCACGGATGGTAATGACGACTGTATCGTCGTTTGCGCGGCGCATGGCTTCGATCAGTTCAAGATCCGGGATTTTCTTGAAAAGTTCGGCTTCGGATTCGGTGCCCAACTTGCCCAATCCGGAGGCCGTAACCTGGAAGTGATAGGTTTTGTTGTTAGGGGCTTTACCTTTGACGAGCAGCGCCGAGGATTGAAGGCTTGGAATAGTCACAGGCGGCAGGTTAGCCGCTATTGCCGCGCGTGGCACACGAATGGTGAGATTGCTGCGCAGATGGGCAATGAGATTGGTCCCCATGCGCTGTGCGGCGCGTCCTGCCAGTGACTGCTGAAACGTGGTCAGCGCCACGCGCGTCGTTTCGACCGTGCCGAGTGCGATCACGACGGCGCCTTGCCGACCATTTCGCGGCGAGGCAAGCATGATGTCCTGTGACGCGCCATTTTGCCAGACGCGCACACCTGTTACGCGCACCCAATTATCCGATTGTGTCTGGGTGATGAGTTCCTGCATATGGCAGTTTGGCACGATCATGA
>DASTDH010000435.1:0-6910 GCA_035710445.1 Chthoniobacterales bacterium | reverse complement strand
GAGCCGTAGAAGAGAGGGTTTGGTAGCCGTCTAGTGTGAACGTCTGCGCGTCCGGCAATGCAAACGGCGAGCTGAAGATAGTGAGCCGGTCTTTGAAGGAATTGACGATTACCAACAGCACCGGTAACAACGCGAAAACAGAATAGGACAGCAACGCGGCGTGAGTAGCCAGGCCGCGCCAAATTTGAGCATGCGGATTTGCCATCTTTAGCCCCTAGAACTGAATTTGCTGTAGACGCCGTTGCCAACCAAAAAGGTAGATCAGAACGCCGGTTAAGATGATAAGAAGCATGATTCCGGCAACCGTGGACCCCATGAACGGGTCCGCCGGCTGCAACTGGTAACCAAAGAAAGTCCGAAAGAAAAATGTCCCGAGGATGTCGGAAGCAAAATTTGGTCCGGCCAGCGCGCCTTGAGTAGCGTAGATCAGCTCAAAAGCATTGAAGTTTCCGACAAAGGTCAGTACCGCAACAATACCGACCGTTGGCAATATAAGTGGAAATTGGATCTTCCAAAAAATCTTCCAAACCCCGGCCCCGTCTACTCTCGCTGCTTCCACCAATTCCTCTGGAATACGGATTAGCGCAGCCAGAAATAACATCATCGCAATGCCAATATTTTGCCAAACCGAGATCAAGGAAAGGGTCACGAGAGCGCTTGATTCGAGACCTAGCCAAGGCTGATCCAAAGCGCCGAGCCCAAGTGTCGCTAAGACGGTCCGCGAAATCCCCCAGGCCGGATTCAGAATCAGTTTCCAGACAAATCCAACGATCACGACCGAAAGGATGGTCGGAGTGAAAATAATGCTTCGATAGATCGAGCTTGCTCGAATACGCGTCGCCAGCAGTGTGGCTAACGCCAATCCGATGGGATTTTGCGCCAGCATATGGATAACAAAGAAAATGAAGTTATTGCGAAGGGCATTCCAAAACGGTTTCGACCATTGCGCTTGACCAAACAAGGTCTGGTAATTCTGGATGCCGACAAAGAATTGACCGCCGGTGGCACCCTTGTTGTTGAGCGATAACCAAAGCGAATCAAAAAGCGGATAGATCATGAAGGCGGTGTAAATGAGCACCGCCGGCGCGAGGAACACCAAGATATGAGCTTGAACGAAACGACGTCGCCTCATATCGGTAAAGCCCTTCCGCCGCTGATCATCGTCCTCGTGCTCGTCGTCGTCCTCGTGCTCGATTAAGATGTCTATTGTAGGGAATAAGGAAAAGTGAGCTACCAACTTCGAGCCTTCGAAGTGAGAGCCAAAGCGCGGATGGAGTTCGGAAGGCCTTCATGAAATCGAGGACGAGGAGGAGCACAAGGACGAGAAGATCCGCCTACAACTCTCCTTACCGGGTCGCCTGCGGTTTATACCATGAAGCCAAATCTTTTTGGACAAAATCTGCCGCCTGCTGCGGAGTCATCGTGCCGTTCAGGACTTGAGCGCAGGCGTTCCAGAGATCGTTTTCGTTGTTCGGATTGGCGTTCCGAGAGAGAATCTGGTAGGAGCACCGGAAAGAAGCCGCCCCCTCTTTGCGCCAGTTGGCAAACTCCTGCGCCACCGGATCACTGAGCGTATAATTGACATTGGCCAACGGAAAGAACCCGGGCAATGCGTTGGCATAGACTTGGGCAAACTCCTCCGAGGCTACCCAGGAAAGAAAAGTTCGCGCAGCTTCCTTGTTCTTGCTGGCAGCGTTGAGCCCAAGCGCGATGTCCGGATGGTCATCGATGATAGCTTCGGTTTTGTCTGCAAACGTATACGGTTTGAAAGCGCCGAAATCCAACTTCCGGTTCATCTGGTGGAAGACACCGATATCCCAAGATCCAGCCGGATAAATCGCTCCTCGTCCCTGGGCAAAAAGGTTCTGCGCATCAGGATAGGCCAGCGCCTGGTAACCTGTGGATAGATAGGGTCGCCATTTGGCCAAAGCCTCAAACGCGGCCAGGAATCCGCCTTTATTGTACTGGGCGCTTCCGTCAATGAGCGCTTTGCGGCCTTTCTCTCCTTCCCACAAAGTGGGACCAATATTCTGATAGCCCATGGTTGCCGATTCCCATTGATCTTTGGTACCAATAACCAACGGAATGTATTTGCCATTGGCCTTCACCTTGTCGAGAACGGCCAGGAACTCCTGCTCGGTCTTCGGGACGCTAAGGCCCAATTCCTTGAAGATCGCTTTGTTGTAAAAGAAACCGTGAATCACTGAGGCAATCGGCACAGCAAAGGTCGTTTTACCGTCATCGGTGGACCACGCCGTTCGGGCGATGGCCGAGAAATTATCCATTCCGGGAAGATCATTCAGCGCAACTACCTGTCCGCTATTGTAAAGATCCAATGATTTATCAAAGGGCCGGCACGCAATCAAATCTCCAGCCGTGCCCGCCTTAAGCTTGGCATCCAGTACCGCGTTGTACTCCGTCGGCGCAGTCGGCGAGAACACGACGGTAATTTCCGGATGCTTTTTCGTGAATGCGGGAATGATCGTATCCCGCCAAACTTTAAGATCATCGTTGAGCCAGCTCTCAATGATAAGCTGCACTTTGTCTTCGGCCCGAGCTGTTCCAACGCCTGCTAGCGCGACTACACCAAGTAAGAATGCTTTTTTAAACATGGGGGATTCCCCAGTATAGGAAGCCTTCTTTACAAAACAACGGTCAAATAGAAATGCCGGCTTGCACGACGGAGCAGGGGTTGCATAGCGCCGATAACCCCCGAACCGCCGACTCCGCCGACATGCCACTGCTCTGGTAGCCTAAGAAATTTACCGAAATCGAGGTTCGGCATTGATTCCGGCGTCGCGAGCAGGCCGCGACTCTGCGGTCCGGGGACGGACGCGCCCTACCTACATCCTAGCCTTAGGAAGATCACACTTGACCTTCTGATAACGCGTGTTACTTGTCGCTTTGTAACACGCGTTACTAAATCGGTAACTGAGCAGCCTTTTACTCCCAAAAACTAGGTCACGATATCCCCCAGAATTCTTTGCCTGTTCTGCTATGTCCGTACCGGTATCCTCAGAACTAGCCCCTGCGAAGATCTCCCATCGCCGTGCCCCGCAACGGCTCTCCTTTTTTCGATCGCTCCTTCATCGGGAGTCCTTTTGCGCGTGGATCTTTATCGCTCCGGCTCTGGTAGGTTTTTTCGTTTTCTACCTGCTGCCCACGTTCCGCGCCATCTACATCAGTTTCACCGATTGGAATCTCTTGCGTGCTCCGCGGCTCAACGCCGGCGTCAACTACGTCAAGCTCTGGAATGACCCGAACTTCTGGAACTCGATGAAGATCACCGTTCTATATGTCCTTTATAACATCCCTGTCCAAACGGTTATCGGGCTGTTGCTGGCAGTTTTGCTGGCCCGGGTCGGCCGGTCGGTTGTGCTCCGGTCGATCATCCTCGCTCCGTACCTCATCGCCAATGTCATTGCCGCCATCATCTGGTTTTGGATGCTCGACCCACTCTTAGGGTTCGGCAACGCTGTGCTGCACTGGCTGGGCTTCGGTCGAATCGCTTTTTTTACCGACCAACAACTCGCGTTACCAACCATAGCCGCTGTCAATATCTGGCGCCACATGGGCTTTGTCGCATTGCTGTTTTACACCGGTATCCAAACGATCCCGAAAGACATCTACGAAGCAGCTCGCATCGAGGGCGCTGGTCCCTGGAAGAATTTTGTTAACATTACTCTTCCGCTTTTACGGCCCACATTCGTCTTCGTGCTAGTCACCAGTATCATCGGGTCGTTTCAGGTCTTCGACAGCATTGCGGTGACCACGCTGGGCGGTCCTGGTTACGCCACGCGCACGATTGTCTGGTATATTTACCAGGAGGGCTTTGTGTCGTTCAGGATGGGGTACGCATCCACGTTGTCCTGTGCCCTATTCCTTTGCCTGGCAGTTGTCACCATCATCCAGATGCGAATCCTTCGTTCTGGGCATTCTGAACTTGGATGAAAATAGAAAATCCTACCCCGATCTCGGCCGGACTTTCGAGGCGCTGGCTCGGCTACGCGGTGCTCGCGGTGTTTGCCATTATTTCACTCGGGCCAATGTGGATCGCGGCAAAGACCGCGCTTAGCGACAGCCGCACTCTTTTCAGTGGCGCCAGCTCGATCTTACCCCAGGATCCGACGCTCTTTAATTTCGAAAGGGTCATGGGTTTGGTAAATCCGAGCGATCCGCGACTTGAGCAGACCAGCTTTGGCAAGATCGATTTCTATCGCGCCTTGGGGAACAGCGTGATCTTCACCCTTCTGGCAGTTGTTCCCCAGATCGCGTGCAGCGCAATGGCAGCATACGCCTTTGCCCGTCTTCGGTTCCCTGGACGCCGGTTGATCTTCTTCCTATTTCTGAGTGCCACCATGATTCCGGCCGTCGTCCTATTCATTCCCAACTTTATCCTGATCAAAGATCTTGGTTGGTTGAACTCCTTCCAGGGTATGGCGGCCCCCTATGCATTAATGACACCGTTTGCCGTCTTCTTTCTGCGTCAGATGTTTCTGTCGACTCCCCGGGAATTGGAGGAATCAGCTCGGATCGATGGAGCGAACTACTTTTCGATCTTCTTTCGGGTGGTGCTACCGATCCATAGGTCGGCACTCGCTACGCTGACGATTTTGTCGGTGTTGAACGCCTGGAACGAGTTTTTTTGGCCATTCCTGGTTGGTCGCGCTGAAAACGTGCGGGTCATGGCGGTTGCAATTAATGCTTTCCGGTCACAGCAGGCCGGCGGCGTACCAGACTGGAGCGGACTAATGGCTTGCACCGTGCTCGGTATCATACCGGTCGCGATCCTTCTCCTGCTCTTCGGCCGCAAGGTTGTCGAAGCCTTCCAATACACCGGTTATCGGTGAACCAAATATGCTCCCCCCTGGCATGCGCAATCTCGCAAAGATCCTCACGGCCGGCAGTATCCTTGCTGGAATTCCGGCCCAGGCTGTCACCGAAATTAACTACTGGTTGTGGGACAACAACCAGCGTGCCTCCTACGAAGCCTGCGCCGAGGCATTTACCAAACAAAACCCGGACATAAAAATTAAAATAACCCAGACCGGATGGTTCGACTATTGGACCGCTCTCAGCACGGCCTTCGTTTCCGGAACCGCTCCTGACGTTTTCTGGGATCATCTTTCCCGTTATCCCGAGTTTATCTCGAACAATTTGCTGGTCGATCTCGCTCCTTTGATCACTCGCGACAAAGTTCCAACCGACGTGTACGTGGGCAGGCTGGTGAAGGTTTGGGGCAGGGATGGGAAACAGTACGGACTGCCAAAGGATTGGGACACGATCGGCATCGTTTACAATAAGGCGATGCTGGCTAAAGCTGGGATCGACCCGAAGTCGCTCTGGGATTTGGATTGGAACCCAAATGATGGCGGCTCCTTCGCCCGGGTGATCGCTAAGCTCAGCATCGATGCAACCGGCAAAACCGGGTTAGATCCGGGGTTTGATCCCAAGAATGTGCAGCAGTACGGCCTAGTGCTTAATGGTCTGGCCGACGGACTGGGACACGAGGAATGGGCAAACTTTGCAGCGTCGTTGGGATGGAATTATTGCGACGGACCGTGGGCTACTCGATTCTATTACGACGACCCAAAACTGGCCGAAACAATCCGTTGGTTTGCCGATATGAGCCTGAAGAAAGGCTTCATCGTCCCGACCAAAGACGCTCGCCAAGCCGCCGCCACCGGGCTTTTTGCTGCACAGAAAGGGGCTCTGGCTCAGACCGGTTCGTGGCTGGTTCACTGGTTTACCGAGAACTGCACGTTTGCGATCGGTTTTGCGCCGCTTCCGAAAGGTCCGGTCGGACGACGGAGCGTGATCAACGGTCTGGCCGACTCCATCTGGACGGGCAGCAAACACCAGGAAGAAGCTTGGAAGTGGGTTAAATTCCTCGGCTCGCCCGAAGCCCAAAAGATTGTAGCCGGGTACGGCATCGTATTCCCCGCGATTCCCGAAGCCACTGAAATTGCGAAAGCGCGTATGGCGGCAAAAGGTGTCGACGTATCGGCCTTTGTGGAGGAAGCAAGAGATCCGCAGGGGACGTTCTTCATTCCGATCACTGACCACGGAAATGACGCGGTGCGGATCTTACGTGCCACTTTTGACTCGATCTTCCTGGATGGCGCCGAAGCAGCACCAAAATTGAAGGCCGCAAATGAAGAGATCGATTCGTTGTTCCAGCGAACCGCGCAATGACGAATCGGCGAACGACAATGAACACCAGCGAAGGAAAACGGGGAAGCGCACATCACCGAATCCAAGGGGCTTCATTTCCCTACCCGAGCTTTACTTCTCAATTAACGCAATGATTCCCTGAAACTTTAACCCCCAAGAAAAAATGCGACATCTGACTAAGATCCTATTGGCTGGCAGCTTCCTGGCCAGCATTCCCGCTCAGGCGGCAACCGAAATCACTTACTGGTTATGGGACAACAACCAGCTCCCTGCCTACCAGGCCTGCGCTGCGGTATTCGAAAAACAGAATCCGGACATCAAAGTCAAAATTGTTCAGACTGGCTGGTTCGATTATTGGACTGCCTTAAACACCGCATTTGTTTCCGGTACGGCGCCTGATGTCATTACGGACCATCTGGCAAGGTATCCGGAATTCATCCAGAACAATCTATTGGTAGATCTGACTCCATTGATCGCCCGTGATAAGGTGCCGACCAACATTTACCTTGGTGATCTGGTGAAGGTATGGGGCAGAGACGGCAAGCAGTACGGCTTACCGAAAGATTGGGATACAATTGGTCTGGTTTATAACAAAGCGATATTGGAAAAGGCCGGAATTGACCCGAAGTCGCTATGGAATTTGGATTGGAATCCGAAAGATGGCGGTTCATTTGGCCAGGTAATTGCCAAATTGACCCTCGATGCCAGTGGCAAGAACGCGTTGGATCCTGCATTC
>DASTDH010000434.1:0-4318 GCA_035710445.1 Chthoniobacterales bacterium | reverse complement strand
AGGTCATAAATGCTTTTGAAGATTTCCATAGTGTCTCCTTTTCCGCTATTGTTAACCTCTGGCGCTTAACGGGCCATTAGCAGAACTACTCGTTTTTACTGTCCCCGGAAGGATTACTCCTTAACTAACCAAGAGAGTGATGCACTTGATAAACTTGGGAGATAGACGATGGCGCGCGAGGGGGCGCCCTCCCCATCAGCAGGTAAATTCGGACCAAGAATCTTCCGATCGCCAAGGTCAAGACCTGGGCTCGTTCTCTTCTTCAGGTATTCGATCCGATCAGCCCGCGTTTCGCGCCGATGGCGATATATTGCAAAACTTCAAGCTCACGTTTTGTGAGTTCGGGATGTCCCACAGATTCCGCTAACCCCGAAGTAATCTCAGTCGGAAATAGGGTTCGCGCGGCGGCGGCCGCGCGAATCGCTTCCTCGATCTGTTCAGATGGAAGTTTTCGCGGTCTCTCGATTTCGACATTGAGGGAGGCAAGGTTCTTAAGAACAGTTCACCGGTTAAAGTAAACCTTGAACTACCGCGCCGAGCCGGTTTGTGAGTGAATACTATCGGCGGGTGACTGCATTGACGGCCGCAGCCAAGCCGGCAGCAGGTAACCCTGGGCGGCTGCCTCGAGACCATCATGAGATGCTCTTAACCAAATCATTTTCGATTCACCAGCTCGAATGGTCTGCCGATTGAATGTGTCCGCTGGGACAAGCATTCCTCGCCTCCGACGACTTGAGACCCCTTTTAGCCCAGCCTCATTTTTCTAGGTTGTTGCTGGTTGTTTTTGAGTCCCCGGGGCCGATTGTTTTGTTGTTTGCGATCTCCTCGCTGTTTACTGCCTCGAGCGGAGCATTGACCGAGTAGAGCGAGACGAGTCGAGCGATCAGCAGCGTCACATAAAACATACCGAACACCGCCTCCGCCATCGCCAGCATCCGCGCCACGCCCGAGACGGGGATGATATCACCGTAACCAACGGTGCTGAGCGTGGTGAAACTGAAGTAAAGGGCGTTGAAGTTATTTATCGAGTGGCTGGAGACCGGCCCAACCGTGAAAAGAAAGGAATCGGGGACCAAGCGGTCCACTAAAATGTAAGCAAAAGACCAGAACAATCCCAACATCAGGTAAGTCGCAATACCAGCGCACAAAACCCCGAAATCAACTCGAGGTGCGCGCACGATGAAACGAAGAAATTCCAGCACTACGTATCCGATGAACAGCACGCCGCTTCCACGTATCACCACGGACAATAGGTCTGGCTGCCAATAACTTAGCCATTCTCCCAGTAGTGCAGGCGCTACCAACACAATCCCCACCATTGTTCTCACGCGACCACCGATGGCCAGCAGCGCAGATAGAAAGACGAGCGTCATGAGCACTGTTGCAAGAAGAAACCCGCCCGGAAACTGATCTACGAACGGAGAGAGGAGCATATTCAGTACCAGCGCGCAGAGAAAGTAAACTACAGAGAACCGAAATACTCCTTTAGCCGCGGGGTTCGTGCCCCGCAGGTTGGCTCGCGTTTCTCCGTGCTGCGGCTGCGTGGTACCTGGCATAAAGCTGCTGCGTCTCAGTACGTCAATTTAACGATTCCCCTCAAAAACCCCTCTTACATAGGACACTCTTCCACTCCTCTCAAATCCTCCTCCCAGACGCTTGCCTCGATCATGGCGCGGGTTAGGTGAGAATCCCCAAGGCCTTGTCGTTAGTTCAGAGGTTTTCGCCCTGCAGCCGAAGCGAGATGACCACCTATTCTGTTCAACGTGCCAGTTATAAGGGTAAGACTCACAGACTCCGCACCGATCTTAGATAAAGCTGGATTGGTCATGCACCATGGCCAAGCTGAGCAACGCGATTTCGAAATAAACATTCCGCAGACCAGTCCATTCGAAGCCAGCAACGGTCGCAACTTCGCTTGTAATCAAACCAAACACAATTCGGTAGGGACGCAATCGGGACTGAGAAAATAGATTTCCCAAAAAACTGCCGGTGACGAAAAACAAGATGGCAACCGCGGATGAAAAGGCGGCGTGAAAATCGCCCTGCCCGCTCCTCGTCGTGTTCTCGCTCATGAGCGAGACATAGGTTCCAAAGAAAAGAAGCCCGTATCCATCCAGATAACCAGCGATCATGGCAAGCAAGATCGCCACTGCCCACTCTGCTCGTGTCTGGTTCCAGTCCAGGGTCATCGGAGCCGCGGAGCCATCGCTCGAGAGCCAAGTCTTCAATCCAACAGCATCCCGAAGCCCGCAGTCACTCGCACTTCCGCGCGTTTCTCGTTTGCAATCAGTGATGATCCCATCGAATGACCCGGCAGCGCAACATCGTTCAGGTCCAGTTCAGTTGGGAGCTCGTACAGGTCCTTGGATAATCGCGAAATCCTTAACCCGTAGGATACTTTCTGTGATTCGAGACCGCTGATCGGCAGCAATGACATCATGTCGTGCACTGAAGCCCGCGTCCGCAGGACAGCTACTTTCATCGGGTCTCTCCCTCTCCGTTATCCTGACTATGCCATCATCGCTCCGCGGGAAGCAGAACAGTTAGGTAGCTGAAAGAACCTCAGTCATCTGCTGAATACCTTTCACTTTCGCAAAAGCGGAGCCTCAGGAAGTTGTGATAAGCGACACCAAGAGATGAGCGGAAAATTAACACGTTCCTGAGTAGGCCTGAAACCCGGCTATGATCATTCACTGAAACTGTGGGACTCGGGAAATGAAGTAAAACTAAATCGAACGAAGCAAGCACACCAGGCACGTTTCTAATGGGAACCGATCTCCAACCTCTGGACCAGACACGCTCAATGACTTGTCGGTTTGGTGTCGCTAGGTGCACGTGCGCAACTGCCCTCGTTCCGATTGCAGAATGACGACGGAGTCATCCATGAAACCAGCTAACCCACGCATTCTGACCATCAATGGTGGCTCCTCGAGCATCAAGTTCGCGCTGTTCGAAGCCGGTGAGTCGCCTCAACGGATTCTGGCGGGTGGGATTGAGCGGATTGGACTGCCGGATGCCAGCTTTCGCGTGAAAGGCTTGAACCAAGCTGACCACTTTTCGCGGCCAGTGACGGCGTCGAATCATACGGCGGCGGTGGGCGCTCTGATGGATTGGCTCGAGGAACGCGGCGGGGGTGACGCATTGACCGGAGTGGGGCATCGCGTGGTCCATGGCGGGCCGAAGTATAGCGAGCCGCAGCGAATCACTCCGGAAATGGTGGAGGAGCTGCGACGACTCGTTCCATTCGATCCTGACCACCTGCCGGAGGAGATTCTGCTGACCGAGGCATTTCATCGTCGATTTCCTGACCTGCCCCAAGTGGCGTGTTTCGACACAGCTTTTTGCCATGATCTGCCGCGCGTGGCGCGGCAGTTGCCCATTCCGCGCCGGTACGAGACCCAAGGTGTGCGAAGGTACGGGTTTCACGGGTTGTCGTATGAGTTTCTGATCGGAGAACTGGCTCGCCAGGCCGGAGCGGAAGCAGCACAAGGGAGGGTCATCCTCGCGCATCTTGGCAATGGTGCGAGTCTGACAGCGGTGCGCGACGGCAAACCGGTGGACACTAGCATGAGTTTCACTCCGACAGCCGGAGTGCCGATGAGCACCCGCACAGGTGACCTCGATCCCGGGCTGGTTTGGTATCTGGCGCGCACTGAAAAAATGAGCGCAAAGCAATTCAACGCGATGGTCAATTCGGAGTCCGGGCTGCTCGGCGTGTCGGAGACCAGTTCCGACATGCGTGACTTGCTCGAGGCTGAAGTGCATGACGTCCGAGCAGCTGAAGCGGTCGCGCTCTTTTGCTACCAGCTCAAGAAATGGATCGGGTCCTTCGCTGCGGCGCTCGGTGGCCTGAACACGCTGGTCTTCGCAGGGGGCATCGGTGAAAACGCGCCGCCCGTCCGAGCGCGGATCTGCGACGGACTCGGCTTTCTCGGCATCGAAATCGATGAAAAGCGCAACGTGGCGAACGCGGGCGTGATTTCTTCGGAAACCAGTCGGAACTCCGTGCGTGTCATTCCGACGGACGAAGAATCGGTGATCGCGAGCAAGGTCTGCCACGTTTTGGGTCTAACAATTGAAAATGAAACACGATCATGGAAACAAAAGAAATTAATGTAACGGCTGAAAGAACCTCAGTCAGACGCTGAATACCTTTCACTTTCATAAAAGCAACGCCTCGAGAAAGTTGCTGTACACCAAACAAGACAGGCGACCGGAGCATGAACCCATCGCGGCGTATGCCTGAAAATTGGATGCAACTGTTTACCTAACCCATCTGAATCACGAAATGAATCAAACTCAATCAAACCATTCTGAC
>DASTDH010000433.1:0-4176 GCA_035710445.1 Chthoniobacterales bacterium | reverse complement strand
GTCAGTGGGGGCAGATCCCCCTTTGGTGTTTAGGCGTTGGACGAAGGTGGTTTTGGTCAGGACTTTACCGCCGGTTGGCCCTTGTTGCGAACCGATTGACTCCAGTAAGAGGCAGGCAATCGAGCCGGTATTCGGGCAACTCGGGTCGGAGCCGGCGGGGATTGAAGCGGGGGAAGGCGGGGTGGTCGAATTCGAGAGCGGGACCTGTGCCCACACCTTGCTGCTATCGAAGGAGCTCTGCCACGTCGCGTTGCCGAAGGGTAGGGGGTTTGGGGCAGCCTCGTTGGGGTTTGTATCGGGGCTGAGGAAGTGGGTGATGATCTGGAAGTCCTTCCCGAAGACAGTCGTAAAAAGGGTGGCTTCGGGGCGAGCGCCCTTCACGGTCCAGGAAGCGCCTGTGCCTTTGGGCAGGCAAACATAGCCCTGAGTACCCACCAGCGCGTGGCCCAACAAAAATGCAGAGTTTCCCGCCGGTGGCGTAATAAGCGCAGGTGTGGTTGGGGAGGCGATTTTCTGCGCCGCCGCGTTGGTGACCGTGCCGAATGCACATGCGAGCACGAGAGCGGCTACGTACAGGCTCCGAACTCGCGCAGTCTCTTTTGGTTGCTGATTGACGTTATAGCTCAATTATTTGTTCTCCAGTTCTCTGTGTTATTTCAAGTGTGACAAACGGTCAAGCCCGAATTCAAAGCGCTGACCGTGTTATCTACTCTAATGTTGAACGCGTCATTAGGAGTGTGAAAGGGCTGAGATTAAGTGTAAATAGAATGGATCATCAGATGACCGCTAGTCCAAAAATCCAAAAGCGCCCGCATTCAACTGCTGCACGAAACCGGCGTGACTTGTTACGCATGTCCCGGATCTCGGTGCGATTCCTAAAAATTGAAAATTCAATAGATCAAGAAATAATAGTGCCTGCGTTCAAGCGGAATCGAAACTGGGGTGGGGGCACACCCTTCGGACAATTGCGGAACTTAACTACTCCGCTCCCTCGTTACCTAACCTGCCTTAGCTGTCGAGTCTAAAATATCTGCAAAACAGGCCTTAGAGATGGTACAGCGCCTCGGAACGCTCGCCCACGGCCGATCCGATCGAGATGATGCGGCCGCCTCTCTTCATGTGCTTCAACGCCGCCTGCGTCGTGGCCAGTATGCCGCGGACGTTGACGTCGATCACACGATTCATCTCCTCCAGCGTGGTCTCCTCGAACGTTTTAGGAATAGCCGTGCCGGCATTGTTTACAAGCACATCCAGACGGCCGAAGGTCGCGACCGTCTCGTCCACCGCGCTCTTGACGGCTTGGACGTCGGCGGCGTCGGCTTGGATCGCGACAGCCTTTCCCCCGCTCCGTTCAATCGCTTTTACCACAGCGGACGCCGCGCTGGCGTCCTTCGCGTACGTGATGGCCACACTGGCGCCATCTTTAGCCAGCCGTTTCGCGATCGCTGCGCCGATGCCACGCGAACCGCCGGTCACGAGTGCAACTTTTTCGGTTAGGTTAGACATGTGATCTCCTATGGTTTCTGATGAGCGATTCAGCACTTCGCTGATTCAATCGCCTGCTATCTTGATGTGCCGGCACTGCAAGCGGATTTGGCACAATGGGGAATACCGGCTATTCCTAATAGGAATGCATGACGCCGAGGAGGAAGTTTTTTTTCCCCAGTTCTTGAATTGAGCAGAAACAAGCGCAGAATCGTTATCCATGGCATAGCATCCATTCCATAGAGGAATACGGAGGTCGGCGTGGATAAATTCGATGCAATGCAGATTTTCGTCCGGGTGGTTGAAAAAGGGAGCTTCTCCGCCGTCGCAAAGGAACGCGGAATTGGTCAACCTGCCGTCAGCAAGCAGATATCCGCCCTCGAAGACGAGCTCGGCACAGAGCTGATTCACCGCACCTCTCGCGCGATTGCGCTGACTGATCCAGGTCGCGACTTTTACGAGTCTGCTTTGCGCATTCTCGACGACTTCGAAAACGCGACTTCACGAATTGGCCGCGGTCAAACTACACCGAGAGGCCTCATTCGTGTGACCGTTCCTCCGACGTTTGCCCGCCTCCACATGGTGTCAAAACTGCCTGCCTTTTTTGATTCCTACCCCGACATGGCAGTTGAGATGGCGGCATCGGAGAGCCCGACGACGATCATCGAGGACGGCTTCGATTTAGCGATTCACTCAGGTGATCTTCCAGACTCCACTCTCGTTGCGCGAAGATTCGCGCAGACGATGGTCATTCTCGTCGCCACTCCTCAGTACCTCACACGACACGGCGCACCGGAATCGCCGGACGATCTCAACCGCTTTCGAGGTGTCGTTTTTGTCGAGCGGGGTTCGGTACAGCCGTGGACCTTTGGCTTGGGCAAAGACGCAAAGCGTGTTATCCCCACGGGAGTCTTTCGAACCAGCGATATTGAACAGATGCGGATGGGCGTCCTTGAACATCTGGGAATTGCCCAAGCGCCAGCATGGCTCTTCGCAGCAGAACTCAGAGAAGGTACTGTCATACGTCTTCTGACTCCCTATGAACGAGCCGTGCCGATCCTTGCGGTTCGACCTGCTAGCCGCCGGCTGTCCGCCAAAGTACGCATCTTCATCGAGCACCTGGAGAAGACTTTCGCGCTTTGTTCCCAATTCAATCCGCGGCCCAGCTAGAAACTGTAGCAGCATGCTCGGTCGTCGGAGGTGGGCGGCGTCCCTCTTTGGCCTTATCCGGACCTTGCATGGCACCGAAAGGGGACCGCAACGGACCGTTTCGCAACGACATTTCAATAGGTTAGGCAGCCGACGGCCTCCCGAGAACACCAGAAATGCCCTTGGGGGAGGGGTCTGAGCTAGTGGACGCGAAGCAGGTGGCTTTGCGCTCGTGCGGAATTTGCGGAGGCGCATGCGTGAGGTGCGGCCATCTGATCGCCAGCCCAATCACATACGCGATCTCGCACGGGTCTTTTTTTTTGAACACCGGCTAAACGGTTCACTCTGGCGGGCGAGAGATCCCCAGCTTTTGCATCTTGTAGGCCAGCGACGTCCTCTTGAGGCCGAGGCGAGCTGCCGCTCCACGAGCACCTCCGACAACCCAGTTGCTTTCGCGGAGGGCTCGCAGAATCTGTTCTCGCTCGGCTTGCTCCAACGCATTGCCGCCGGCGGCCGCACTGAGGGCTGAGTCCTCAAGAATTTCAGCCAACGGCACTCGCAGCGATGGACCGGGAGACAGCAAGGCAGCTCGCTCCATAAGGTTTTGCAGTTCCCGGATATTACCTGGCCAGCTGTAGCGGGAGAGCGCATCCATCGCTTCTTTGGGAATACTCTCGATTTGCTTTCCCATCCGCCGAGCGTACTTGTTGGCAAAGTAGTGTACGAGAAGCGGAATGTCGTCCCGGCGATCTCGTAGTGGCGGGACATGAATCGGAAATACGTTCAAACGATAGTAAAGATCCCTCCGGAACTTCTTTTCGGCGACCAATTGGGAGAGGCTGGCATTCGTAGCTGCTAACAAGCGAACATCGACGCGTTGAGTGCGAGTGCTACCCAATCGCTCAAATTCCTGCTCCTGCAGGACTCTTAGGAGCTTGGGTTGCAGTTCGAGCGGTATGTCGCCGACCTCATCCAGAAACAGCGTTCCCTTGTGCGCCAGTTCGAATCTTCCAATCCTTTGGGCGATGGCGCCTGTGAACGAGCCTTTCTCATGGCCAAACAACTCGCTTTCGAGAAGGCCGAGAGGAATGGCTGCGCAATTCACCTTTACAAACGCCTGACCCTTGCGAGAGCTCAGGTTGTGAATTGCGCGGGCGATCACTTCTTTGCCAGTACCCGTCTCGCCCTGTATGAGGACCGTCGAATCCGCCGGCGCAACGATTCGAACGCTCTCGAGCACGGCTTTCAGCGGCTGACTATTTCCAATGATTTCTTCGAAATTGTGCTCAAGCCGGATCTCGTTTTCCAGGTAGAAAGTTTGCTCCGCCAGCCGATCCCTGGCCTCCGTTATGTGCTCATAGTCAAAAGCATTCTCCACGCCGATGGCTATCTGCGTCGCTACCTGTGTGAGGAACCCGATGTCAGCCTGGCTGAAGGCATTCTCCTCCTTTCTGCCAAGTCCCAAAAGGCCAAGAAGGCGATTCCGGCTGACAAGTGGCACGAAACAACCGGTCTTAAGGCCCTCGGGGATAGCCGGTTCAT
>DASTDH010000432.1:0-5230 GCA_035710445.1 Chthoniobacterales bacterium | reverse complement strand
ATACAAGCATGACTCGATCAACCGCCGAGATCGTCCGTGAGTACGGACCCTTTTCGGGTGCCGATAGCGTGCATGGAGTCACATATGACGGTCAGAACGTCTGGTTTGCTGCCGGAGACAAGCTGAACGCCTTCGACCCGGCGAGCGGGAAGCCGCTGCGCTCACTTGATGTCGCCGCGCATGCAGGAACGGCCTTCGACGGCCAGCACCTGTTTCAACTGGCCGAGGATCGCATCCAGAAGATCGATCCGAAGACCGGCCGCGTGCTCGCTACGATCCCGGCGCCTGGCGGCGGTGGTCACTCGGGGCTCACGTGGGCCGAAGGGGCTCTCTGGGTGGCCCAGTATCAGGACCGGAAGATCCATCAAATCGATCCCCAAACAGGAGCGATTCTTCGCACGATCGAGTCCAACCGCTTCGTCACCGGGGTCACCTGGGTCGACGGAGAGCTCTGGCACGCCACCTGGGAAGGTGACGAGAGCGAGTTGAGGCGAGTCGATCCCCGAACGGGAGAGGTCCTGGAGATGCTCGAGATGCCGCCCGGAGTGGGCGTTTCGGGACTCGAGTCCGATAGCGGCGATCAGTTCTTCTGCGGAGGAGGAAGCAGCGGGAAGGTCAGAACCGTCCGCCGGCCCAGGCGAGGCTCCGCGGCCGGCAGCGGCTGCGAGATCCCAGTCGATTCCACCAGCAAATAATCGAAGCGGCCCTCACGGGCGAGGTTCGCCGAAGCCGATAGAGGCACGCCGATTCACTTTCTCGCCGATCCGCCCTTTCACTCTTCCACTGCTACCCTCCTTCGCCCAGCCGCATTCCCGCCGGTAACGGGAATCCGCGTAAAAATTCGTTGGCGCTCATCCGGCGCTTACCTTCCAGTTGTATCTCCAGCAGCAAGACGCTGCCGGTACCGGCACCAATAATTGGCCCTCGTTTCGTGCGTTCGAGGACTTGGCCCGGAGCACCGGTCCGCCGATGCATCGGTAAAACTCTGTGCAGTTTGAGCCGGCGAGGCGGTAAACCCGCGAGTGAAACCAACGTGTAGGCACCCGGCCATGGATTCATCGCTCGAACCAGTCGATCAATCTGCCAACATGATTCGGTCCAATGCACCAGCCCTGAATCTCGATCCAATTTGCCCGCATAAGTTGCTTGGTCTTCGACCTGTCGGATCCGAGGTGCTTGTCCCCGGACTAGCATTTCCAGCGCGGACGCCAATGCATCCGGCGCCAACCTGGCTAAGCGGTCATGCAAGCTTCCGCCGGTTTCTCGATGCCGGATCGTTAATGATTTCTGCAGGAGAATATCTCCGGAATCCAGTCCTTCGCCCACATACATGACCGTGATACCGGAAGTGGTATCACCGGCGAGAATGGATGATTGGACCGGGGCCGCGCCGCGGTGCCGTGGAAGAAGCGAAGCGTGCAGGTTCAGACACGCGGCCGTGGGCATGTCCAATAGCGATCGAGGTAAGATCTGTCCGTAAGCCGCCACTACAATCAAGTCGGGCCTCAGATCTGCAATCTGATTCAGAGCTTCCGCCCGGCGGACTCGAGCCGGTTGCAGCACGGGAACTCCAACCGATTCGGCCAATCGCTTGGGCGCAGGAGCGGTTAAAATCTGCGATCGTCCGACCGGCTTGTCTGGTTGGGTGACGACTCCCACCAAATCAACGTCTGGTGACTCGATCAACCATTGTAGCGTGGGCAAACCAATCTCTCCGCTGCCCATGAAGACCGTGCGCAAAGGAGTATTCACAACAACACTCTAGGGAAAGTCGCCACAGCTTCCAGTTGCGAAGCTTCGCACATAGAAGGTGCGTCTACTCTGTTTCCTAGGCGTTGAACTGTAGCGATCCGTTCCGAGTTGCCCAGATTGCTGCCAGCATGTCTGCCAAGACTTTTACCGGAGGCTGAGTCGCGTCAATCGCGGTGACGATGCCGTCAAAATACGCTAGGATCGGTTTGGTCTCTTCTTCGTAGGCGCGCAGGCGATCTTGAATAACCGTTTCGCTTGCGTCATCCAGACGATTGTCTTTGAGCGCACGTTTCCGCAAGCGACGGACCAATTCGGCGCGGTTTGGACACGAAAGATGGAGCACTTGCCTTACGTCGATGATATCTTTCATCAGACTCGCTTGATTAGCGGTCCGGGGAATTCCATCGAGTACCAGCGCGTCAATATCCGGCTTGAAATGGCCTCCGACTACTTGGGCGTCGATGCTGCTGTGCCAGAGCTGAACAGTTAAGTCGTCCGGAACCAGCATCCCTTTGCTCGAATACTCGATAAATTTCTTCCCCAGCGGAGTCCGGGTATCCAAAGATCGGAAAACGTCGCCACATGCGCAATGAAAGAAGCGAGGTACCGTGCCCAGAATTTTGCCTTGCGTGCCTTTACCGCTTCCTGGTGCGCCCATGATCAAATAGGTGATGTAACGGTTCATAACGGCTTGACGGGGGAATAGGAAATAAGTCCAGGGAAACCGTGCGAATGGCAAGCACTAAAAATAGCCGATAGCCGGGCAGAAAACGCGGAAAGCGGATTTCGGTCCGGGCGACGGACGCTGCTATTCCGCAATCCGCAATTCGCATTTTCTGCCCTTCTCTTGGGGGTGAGATCATTCAAGAACACAATGGGTTGTGTTTTTTGTTTGATCGCACTTGTTAGTTGTGGGCTGCTGCGGTACAAGAGACAAAGTGTTTAGCCTCATCGTTCTCGGCAGCGGAAGTGGCGGTAATTGTGCTTTAATGATTTCAGACCATTGCCGGATTCTGATTGACGCCGGTTTCAGCGCAAAGCGAATCTCACGGGGGCTGCAATCATTGGGCATCGAGCCAGGATCGCTCGATGGCATCCTGGTTACACATGAGCACAGCGATCATATTGCCGGGCTGAAAGTCTTTTGCGGAAAGTTTGATGTGCCGGTCTATTGTAACTCGCTGACCGCGGAATACCTCTGCCGGTGTGGTATCGTGGCGGCTAGCCGCTACAAGATTTTCGCCACCGGTTCATCTTTTACGATTCAAGACATCGATGTACAGGCCTTTTACGTTCCTCATGATGCCGTTGATCCGGTCGCGTTTGTTCTATCGAGCGGTTATGGTTCGGTCGGATTTCTCACTGATCTTGGCTATGCTCCGAAGCTCGCACGGGAACGAATTCGGGAAGTGCATACGCTCGTTGTGGAAACCAACCATGATGAACAGCGGTTGCAAGCTGATCCGAAACGACCCTGGTCGGTAAAACAGCGCATTCTGTCCCGTCATGGACATCTTTCCAACGATGCTGCCGCTGCGCTGGTGGCGGATATTGCCGGCGAAAATTTGCGACGGGTGGTTCTTGGGCATTTGAGCCGCGAATGTAATTCACCCGAGTTGGCGCTCAGTGCGATGCGACAGCTCGGTCTCGATTCTTTGGAATTCTATTGCGCCGAGCAAAACCAGGTGAGCCCGCGTTTTGAAGTCGGATCGCGAACATCTTCCAGAGCCTTGCGACAGAATGATCGAGTAGCAGCGGGCTGCTTAGCGGTTAGTGAGAAGGTAAATCCAGTTGCCCGTAGCCACTATGATCAGCAGCAGACTGAATACCTGCTTGATCTTGGCTGGCACGTCGATTAGGCGCAATCGCGGTAATCCAAACCAGAGTGTGCCAATCGCGTATCCGTCGAACAGTGCCACACCAAGATAGAGCACGAACATCATTGGGTTATGCCGGAGTGCGAAACCGATGTTTCCTTGGGCCAATGCCAGAGCACACCGAGTCGATCCACAGGTAGGACAGGGAAATCCGAATAGCTGTCGGACCCAACAATGCGGCCAGGGCAAACCGAGACCAAGCCAGGAAAAGCAGCCGACTGCCAGCATCACCGAGGCAAAGAGGAACCAGGCCTCGAAGTGTATTTCCCCCGGCGCATAAGGCCCGTTTAGTGTGCGAATCCGCATCAATAGGAGGAGCGCGATGATCCGTGCGAAGCCGCCATCGCAATAAGCATAAAAGAACCAACCAGAACCAGACAACAGAGCGCTCCCGGCAAGATCATGGCGACAGCGGCTTTCCAAGTTTCAGTCCCGTGCACTTTTTGTAGGCCGATAATGCTTGCGATGTAGTAGAAAACGAGCGCTGCGATCGATCCGATACAAGGCACAAAGGCAAGCAAATGCGCGCAATTTGAGTAGCACACTACTTTATACGTCCCTTCGTAGCTTTTAGTGGCGCCTCCGAGCATCATGAGAATGAGATGAAATATTCCGGCGGCGATAAAGTTAAAGCCGATCGCGATCGCCACCAGGAATAATAGACCGAAAGGAAGGATGACTTCTGCCATTCCAACGGATATCCCGGAGCGTTGCAGATCATTGCTGGCCCCCATGAACGGGATGTAAATAGCATAGAAAAGGTAGGCCAACGCGTACTGGATGACGAGCAGCATCAAATAAAACGTGGTTGGCCGCATCAATTGGCCGGTAATCGGTAACCGTGAGAAAGTCGGCCCAGGCTCGAACAGGACTTCCCGGATGGTATTGAAAAAGGCTGGAAAAAGCTTCACATCTGGCCGTCGTTCCCAAGCCGGTGCGACGGAGGCACCTTCCGTTGTTGCGATTTCGTGACTTGGCGGCGGCGTCACCGGGTAAGCTTGAGGTGGTTCTACCGCGGTACTCGGCACCCGAACTCCGGGAAATTCCGACAATGGCTTCCATGTCTCCATACCTTCCTGCCAAGCCAGGTCGGTAGCGACGAATTGACCTTGGTCGAGACCTCGCTGGACCTCCTCGAGTGAGAAAGTGCCCAGATTTTGGCCCGATCGATTGATCCAAATCTTCATGCTGCATGCGTTGTAGAGGAACTACCGGACCCGGTCAATCGTTGAAGACGAAGCGGTCAGCCAGTGACTGGTGACTGATGATTAGCAAACTAAACAGCGGGCTGGTTAGAGGGAGACAGGAATCTAGGAACATCGGTCAGAGCTGCGCGAATTTCGCTACCGATACCCAGGGTTCCGCCAAGCCTCCACCCTGGCCTGAGTTCTTTTACGCCTTCGGCGTTTATTCCCCGCAGTGCCGCTGTGAGACTTGCCAATGACCTAAACTCATCCCCTGACCCAACCCACTAGTCGCTAATCACCAATCACCAGTCACTCCTCGTTCGTTGTCCGGTTCATGAGTGCGAGAATGTGCCGACGTTTCGCGTCATAGCTAAGTGCATGGAAATTGCGGATCTCATCCAGACGACGCGCTCC
>DASTDH010000431.1:0-4644 GCA_035710445.1 Chthoniobacterales bacterium | reverse complement strand
CGGTAAGCCGTTAGGCGAAACTATCGATGCTCTAAAGAGGCATTACGATTTGGCGACACAAAGGCATGAGGAGGCATACCAGACCTACTCTTATGATCAATATCTGGGATTTTTAGAGAGCCAAGGGCTAGTGTAAGGATTGGAGACCGATTGTCGCTAACTCCCGAGGGGAAGGCTTTTCTTGGGTATCGCGTGTGGACCGGCGACACGATACCCAACGCTCTCTAAAATCGATTCTACGCTTTGATGCGCTGAGCCTCTCGGCTATTTGCTGGCAATAAAAAGCCGGCCCTTGGCTAACTGCCGGAGCGGGCTTTTCGTTTCTGAGATGAGTCGCCGCTCCTCGTACGCAATTTGACGTATTGGCCGCGGCGAAGCTTGGCGCACAAGGCATACGAATATGGACATCGGATGGATTATTGGCATCATTGTTGCAATCGCTGGCATCATTATTGGGATCAGGATCGCGGACAAGCAACGGCGCGAGGCAAAAAGTAAAGGCGACATAGCAACCAGTTTCCTGCATGGGCACAAGGGAGCTAACTTGCCTAAACAGGTTGTGGATCAGATTAACGATACGCTCGAACGTTTAAGATAAGATTGCCGCGCCCCGAATAACCAACAAAAACCCCGCCGAGGAGTCTCCGGGCGAGATTTAGGACTCTGGCAGGTCGCCAGATTGGTAAAATGTGACCGGCAATTGGTCGCCAGGCCTTAATACCAAATCAGAGGGAATTACCCTTACAAAATCAATTATCTCGCTGGATGGATGAGGCCTTGGAATAGATTCAATGAACTCTCCAAAGACCAAATCCATTCGTACGCAATTCTCCGGTACTGCGACCTTGAAGTGAATCTGTTGATGGCCTTCTGAGTGTTCCGAGACTTCCGTAACATATGCTCCACCTTGTGTCATCATGAACGGTTATCCCCGATGCCACTTATCTGGAAGACAAAAAACCCGCCGAGTCTGCGCGCTTTGATGGCACTGATCCTTACTTTCGGTTAGAATCCAGGATCATGAAAGACGAGGACCTTTATGCTCGCGCTCTACTCGCGGCTCTGCCGATTGCTGATAAATTAGAAGCGAGCGGAAATGACAGAGAAGACAAGGTCGCACAAGCGGCACACAGGTACGCAGCGGCTTTAGTCGACGCCTTTAAAAAGAATCGGAGAACGTTTTCACCAAAAAAAGATTCGGAGCCTAGTCCGATGAAGGTCAATTTAGACGTGCTTAAACATGATCCAGAGAAGCCGTAGCTTGCCAATTACGCACAAACGAAAACGGCCGCCCTGGCTTAACCGGAGCGGCCGTTCGTGTTTGAAAAACGTCTGATTAGGCCAGCGTACCGAGCCCAGCGGCCTCCTGGCGAACGACTGGCGCTATTGGCTCTAGCCACGATTCCGCTACAATGAACGTCAGCTCCGACGATTCGCTATTAACCGCGGCCACCAGCTTATCGAACACGCTCCGCATCTTCCTGGCAGCGTCTAAGCCCAGGTCGATGCGACTGGCTACGAACACAAATTGATCCCGCTCCAGCTCTTTGACCGACCGGCTATAATTCGCATAATGCCGCAGCTCTTTAACCAGAGCGGGCTCGAACACCTCCGACAGCAGCTCGCAGACTTTCTCTATGCGGTAAGTTATGAGCCCATGCTCAACGCTGCCGATCAAATCATTAGCCCGAATCGCGGCAAAGACTTGCATCTTCTTTGGCTGCTTCGATTTCGAGATATAGCTTGCCAGCATCAGCTTTTGCGATGTCGAGCCGGCATCTAGCCTCAACCAATCTCTTAAGCTTTTTTTCGTTAGAGAGGTCACTCTCGAGCAGCTCCTGCTCACTCTGCGTGAGTGCCCTAATCTGCGTTTCCAGTTCCGCAGATTTTTTGTTCAAGAGTTAATGATTCCGCCAGTTTAGCGTCCACGTTGGAGACAGCTTGCTCGGCGGCTTGTAATACTTCGGTTTTGTTTGTCATATTTGGTTAGGTTAGAAAGAGAGTTGCCGTCTCGCCGCATGATGCCGGAGACGAAGTGAGCCGGCTACCCAGAAACGAAACGGCTTTACTCTGGGCGTAAAATTACTCAACCAGCCGCATAGCCTTTCGGGCTTTCGCGGCTTGGGGATCAATCTGCTTTCCACCGATCTCCACGTAAGCGATAGGACGCAAGTTGCGTAGATACTGACGGCGCCTATCGACGCCAAAAAAGGAAGCGATATCGCTTCGTGTAATCAGTCGCCGGTTCTGGTTAAGAGCTGACCCTTTTCAGTCGGTTCCCGAAACAACGCATCGAAATCCAGTATGCGATGAGCCAGTGTCCGGAGGCGTGCCGCGTCGTGCGCTTGGCCGATAGCTCTCGCAATAGGATGGATTACAGAGAAACGAGCCTCCTTTAACTACACGCTTTGGCGCATTGGGGTCCGCGGGATCCCAGCTCTCACTCGGACCTCCAATATCCCGGCACACATTTTTGCTGGCGAGCTCTGTCGCTATCTGAGTAAAGGCATCGACCCGATACCAATCGCTGCACCACTGCCAGACATTTCCAGCCATGTCATAGAGGCGGTAGCCATTGGGCGGGAAAGATTTGACCGGCGACGTTCCCGCAAATCCATCTTCTGCAGTGTTCGTAACCGGGAATAAACCCTGCCAGGTGTTGGCAACGGACTTGCCCCCAGGGCGGAACTCGTCGCCCCACGCGTAACGCTTCCCTTCCAGACCGCCGCGCGCAGCGAATTCCCATTCGGCCTCGGTCGGAAGCCGTTTGCCGGCCCACTTCGCATAGGCAACGGCGTCGTCCCAAGAAACCTGTACAACCGGATGATTTTTCCTCGATTCAATAGTGCTTCCTGGGCCTTCCGGATGACGCCAGCTTGCCCCAGGCACCCAGCGCCACCAGGCAGAAAGATCGTTGAGCGGCACGGGTCCCGAGGTCGGTGTGAAAACGAGCGAACCGGCCACCAGCACACTCTCATTCGGTTTGGGAGTCCCTGGTGGAAGTTCCTTTTTCAGTTCTTCCCAATCCGGTTTCCGCTCCGCCGTGGTGACATACCCTGTAGCTTCCACAAACTTCGCGAACTCGGCGTTCGTAACGTCGTGCTCGTCGATCCAGAATCCCTCGACGTGCACCCGATGTGCGGGGCGCTCGTTGGGAAAACTGCGAACATCGTCGGTTCCCATCGCAAATTCGCCGCTTGGAATCCATATCATGTTTTCAGGCTGATTTGCCGGCTCGTGCTCTTGTGAGGCAAGACGAGAAGTGCTTGATGATTCCTGGGCTAGGGTACGATTGGAGCAAAACGTCGCTGCAGTGCTGATACAGATTGCAGTGACCGCGAGGGGAATTATTTCTCTAGTGAGTTTCATACCTGAACGACAAAAAGAAAGACTAAATCCAGGTCCGTTCTCTTGTTGATTAACGCGGGTTCATTCCGTGCATGCCTTTGTTGCCTCGATCTTGGACGCCCCGCAGCAAGTTCCAATATCTGTTAGCGCTATTGGAATTTGGGCCGCCCCGGCAGATTTAGCTAGCACTCTAAACACATTCACACTGCCCTCACCGGGGCTGAACGAGCAGTCCCTCACAGGAAGATCCCAGTTCTGCTAATCGCTCGCTTCGTCATTCGCTCTGTTAACGTATTGGTGCATGACCTTGTCGTCGGCTTCAGTCAGTTGCCCCGGCCCTAGCTTGATGGTCAGCTTGTCGAGCTTGCCGGTGAAGCGGAATGGCGGCTGGTAGTCCTTATCTTCCACGCCGGTGCGGGTATCGACGCCGACATCGAAGGACTCGTCGATCGTCATGAGGGACGGGATGGTGTGCGGGACCTTCTTGTTATCAACTTCCTTGCCGTCCACTGAAAGGACGCCAGTGCCGCCCTTGGCCATGCCGGGGCCGTCGTAGGTAAAATCAAACACAACGGTGTGCTTGCCTGGTGCGAGCGCCTCCTCGCCTTCCCAACGGAATTTTTCCAGCCCCAGGAGGTTGTAAATGAACACAGGTTTTCCCTTCAGCAGATAGAGGCCGTAGCCACCGAAGCGGCCGCCGAGCGTATTGAGCATGCCCTCAGCGCCGTCCTCGGAGACTTCCACCTCGGCGCTGATCGAGTAGGACCTGGCGAGCGTGTTGGGCACACTGCCGTCCGGTAAGCCGGCCATTTCGCCCGAGTAGGTAAACTCGGTCCGGCCGGCGGTTGAACTTGGTCGCGGGGTAAGCAATCGTTCGAGGATGGAATTATCCAGCGGGAACACCTGGTATTTCTCCGCTTCCACCAGGAAGAGCTCCTGCAGTTCGCGGAGTTTGTCAGGCATCTTGGCCGCGAGATCGTCGTTCTGCGAGTAATCGTCGGCAATGTTGTAGAGCTCCCATTTGTAGCCATTGAGCACCTCGGGCATTTTGGTCGTGCCCATGAGCCAAGGGGGTTCCGGAGGCGGCGTGGCGGCCATCCAGCCATCGTGATAAATGGCGCGGTTGCCGAACATCTCGAAGTATTGCGTCTCGCGCGTGGACTTCGCTTTCTCATTCGCCTTGTCCCACGTGTAAGCCATGCTCACACCTTCGATCGGTTTCTGCGCGATGCCGTTCACCATCACTGGCGCCTGGATGCCGGTGGCTTCAAGGATCGTTGGCACCACGTCGATCAC
>DASTDH010000430.1:0-4926 GCA_035710445.1 Chthoniobacterales bacterium | reverse complement strand
GCGGCCCACTATCCAAGCGAACAACACGAAGGCGACTGCGTGCGGTGGCCGGTGCAAACGGGTCGCTTCGTTCGAATCTCAAACTTCGGTGACATCATGTGCTTCGCCGGACAGTCGCCGCTACCGAACAAATCGCCTCCGCGACCAGTGGCTCCGCCATTACCCGGACAAAGTCTGCGACATCTGTGGATTACGCCTCCAATCGGCGAGATCTGCGGATTATTCCTTGGCGAAGGCCGCGAGCTTGGCAAAGAAATCTTCATGGATGAATCGTTGATCCACGGATTCATACACACAGATCGGGCGGTTCTTACCGGTATGCACATAATTCATTTCGGCATTGAACTCAGGAGCCGGACGCCATTCGTAGAGGCCGCAATCTGGGTACATGATCACTCCTACTGCCGGTGAATCACCCAAGGAACGATGCTCGATCGGGTGCGGCACGTTTGCGGTGTTCCATTCTATCAATTGGTCGACCAAATATTTTCCGACTGGCCCCTGATCATACACTCTCGCCGCCAGTTCGGCGTAGCTCACCGCCATCCTTTTATAAACAGTGCTTGGAATCTGCCATAACCGCACGTTCGATCGGAACACCACATTGGCAGCATGAATGTCGTTGGACAGATTGAATTCCGGCCCGCCTACCGGCCAAGGACCACCGCCAATCCAAACCACGGTTACATTGCGATGAGCGACAGCCGGCTCCTCCAGAAGTGCTGACGCCATGTCTGTCAGTGGCCCGAGAAAAGCCACATGGAGCGGTCGCGGATCATCTTTCATCGCTTCGGCAATGATCAATGCGGAACCCTCCGATGGCGCCGGTGTAACTTCGTCCGGAAGCGCCCTCGCTGCTCCAGCCCGGACCGAAATCTGACCTTTGATGCCCATCAGATCGAGCAACCGTAATATCTCTTCATGGCTATCGTTCTGGCTGCTCGCAGATTTCCGATCGCCGAAATGGGCGGAAATAATGCCGTGAAGATCAAAGGACGGAGTCAAAATAGCGTGAACAATCGCGTATTGATCATCTGCTTCATTCTTGGCGTCCGTGTTGACGATGACTCGCGACTTCTTCGCTGGTTCGGGGATTGGAGGGCGATACATACGGTTGTTGGATGGGAATGGTTTATTTGACGGCGCCAGCCATGCCGCTGACGAAGTAACGCTGAAAGAAAAGAAAGACAAAAATCACAGGCACCACCGAAATCAGAACGGCTGCGGCCAGTTGGTCGTACTGGGTTGAGAACTGGGTGCTGAACTGTACAAGGCCAAGTGGTAAAGTTCTCAGTTCGTCCGATCGCAAGAAGATTTGGGCCCAGGATGAATTCGTTCCAGGTGGCTACCCCGTCGATGCACAGAGTTATTACGGCAGGGAGGGCAATGCGAAGGAAGATTCGAAAATAGGAACAACCGTCGATGCGCGCTGCCTCGATGATCGCGACTGGAATCGTGCGGAAGAACCCTCTCATAACCAGTACACCGTGATCGATCAGTTGCGCGAAGGGGAAAAGAAAGCAAGCAAAATCTCATGTTTATTTATAAGTGCATATATATACAAATAGCTGCGGACCTACCGGAGCGAATTAAAGCCTATCCCATACAGTGCTCGTATCCGGGTGAACGATCTTTCTCTCGCAATGACCGAAAAGAACGATCTGCCAGCCTAGAACAACCAGATGAGACCACAAGAGAATGAGACGATTTGACCAAAAGAGCGTGTTGATAACCGGCGGGAGCCGCGGAATCGGTAAAGGATTGGCACTCCGCTTTGCTCGTGAGGGTGCGAGGGTGGCCGTCGCCGCGAACGAAGCCGCGGTGCATCAGGTCGCCGAAGAAATTAGGCAGGCCAGCGGCCACGCCATTTCAGCGGTGTGCGATGTTACTAACAAAGTCGAGGTTGAAAAGCTGTTCGACCGGGTATTCCAAGAATTCGGGCGGTTGGACGTATCGATTCAGAATGCCGGGGTTATCACCATCGCCAAAATCGAAGACCTGACCGAACAGGAATGGGACAAGATTATGGCAGTGAACACCAAAGGCGTTTTCTTGTGTTGCCAGGCGGCGGCGATTCGGATGAAACAGCAAAAATACGGTCGGATAATCAATAGCGCTTCCGGCCAGGCTCGTCAGGGTTTCATTTACACCCCTCATTATGCGGCCAGCAAATTTGGCGTGGTGGGGATCACGCAAAGTTTGGCTAAGGAGCTTGCGCCATTCAACATCACGGTAAATGCGTTCTGTCCCGGCATTATTGATACCGATATGTGGGCATACAACGATTCGGCCTGGGGCAAGTTGTTGGGCAATTACAAACCGGGAGAACTGATGCAGGAATGGGTTAACAACATTCCACTGAAACGGGTGGGGCGAGCTGAGGATGTAGCTGGGTTGGTCACGTTTCTAGCCTCAGAAGATGCTGCTTACATCACCGGTCAGACCATCAACGTGGACGGCGGATTGTTTATGTCGTGAATGGAATTCGCAATCTAACTCGCCGTTGTTGCCGGAGAGCTCGAATGAGGTCGGGATCGAAGGAAACGAAGAAGTTGGTCCCGCAGGGACTCAGTGAAAGTAGCCCAGCAATTTATTGCTCGGTTAGTGTCAAAAGAGCGGTCCGTCTCGCAGGGAGGATCGAAACAGCGTGTAAAGTTCCGTGTTACTTCACGGCACTAAGTTAGTCTATCGTCCTAGCGGGACGTATGGCGCTTAGAAATGCGAAACCCAGCACTAAAGTGCCGGGCTACCTTCACTCGGTCCCTTCGGCACGAGTATCGGCGCATACTCCTAAGCCTTATGTCCGACAAGTGAGTTCCTCTTTTCGCTGTGCTGATTATGCCAATACGTGTCCCAACCGAAATAGGTAGTGAATGCCTCATGTAAAACGCCGGCCGCATGTGCGGTAGTCATGGCTGCATGATGTTCAAAGCCATTCTTACAGATGAACCGCATGAGATCCTGTAGGCTTGAAACCTGGACCACTGCGCGACTGCCGAAGGTGTCGAGCGGGTCATCGACAAAACTACCGTCTCCAACGTAGGCCCGGATTCGACCAGCCCGATCATCCGTAGTGATCCTGGCGTAACCGAATGGACCGGCGGGTGTTCTGCCCGCCACCGTACCATAGGTATTTTCGGTTCCTAATGTAGTCGCGAGGATCTCGGCGTTTGCCATCTTCACATCGGCGAAAAAACTCTTGGCCCAGTTGCCGCAATGAAATAGGACACACTTGTTTGGATCACCACCATAATTGTTGTTCCAGTCGACCAGAGCACTGGGACGGCCCGATGCTAACTGCAGAGCATACATCGAAGCCACCCCGGTGATATCCACTTCGCAAGCGCTGGGAAGCAAACTTTCGCTCATCATGCTCATTAGCGTGCAAACATTGACGCCATAGTTATGTTGAAGGGAATCCCAACACTGGATCGCGGTTGCATCCAGGTCGCAGCTCTGCATCCAATCGTCGATAACTAGGCCAAGTTTAGCCATCTTAACTAAAGCCGGCGAGGGGACGGCGCCGGTCGGCACATAACTTTTGATGTTTTCGAGCCGTTCATTAACTCGGGTCTCGGACTCTCTTAACTTCTCCGCTTTCCCAAACACCTCGGATAGATCAATCGTACTAACGCTAATGCCAAAGGATTGCAGCAATTTCTCACTGTAGCGGGTGGTATTAAAAGCATTCGGGCGAGCGCCGACTGCGCCAAGTCGAGCCCTCGGTAAATCTCGTACTACCCGGCATACATCGGCGAATCGGCGGAGGTCTGCGGTGAATGTGTCGCTTTGCACCCGATCGGTATGCAGGGTGGTCAAGCTGAAGGGAACGCCGTATTGGTAGAGGTTGTTACAAACGGAAATCTTGCCGCAAAAAGCATCTCTCCTGCTTTCGACAGAAAATCGGGACAGATCGTCGGGATACGCCTGTACCAAAACCGGTACATTCAGACCGGACAGTTTAATCGTCTCGGCGACACCCTTCTCATCACCGAAGTTGGGCAAACTGACGAGGATCCCATCTATGTCTCGGCGATGCTCCTCAAACAGCGCCGCACACTTCTTGGCATCTTCCCAGGTTTCAACTCCGCCGAGCTTGGTGGCATTATCGGGTAGCAGGACGGAGTCGATCTGTAGCTCGGCGAGTTTGTGAACGATATCCTCACGAGCCGAGGTGATCAGGCTATCCGGAAAGAAATCACGATTACCGACGATTACGCCAAGGGTGATTGGGCGATGAAGTTTCGGGAGCATAGCGGATGAGGGGTTAGTAGATTGAGGACGCCAATCCAGAATCGAAGCGGTGGGGTCGGGTGGCAGGGCGGGTTCACATAGGTATATAGGACCGATACGACCTAGATGAACCCGCCCTAACCCTGCCTTGGTCGGTTATTCTTTCAAGCCAAAGCTCGTGTACTTATCAACATTGTCTTTGTTAATCAGGACGCAATCGATCGATTGCTTTTCTGGTTTGTCTGTTTTGCCGGTCTTAATGTAGTTGTCGGCCTGCACGACTGCCTCTTCTGAGAGTTTGAGTACCGGCTGAAGGACCGTCGCCTTGATTTCGCCGGCCTTAATTGATTGGGCGACATCTGGGCTCCCGTCGAATCCAACCACAATGACGTTGCCTTTACCGGCCGCCTTCAGCGCAGCATAGGCACCTAAGGCCATCGTATCATTGCCGGAGATCAAGCCTTTGATGTTTGGAAATTGTTGGATGATGGTTTGCACCTTTTGGAATGCCTCCGTTTGGCTCCAATTGGCGCTTTGCGCCGCTACCTTCTTTAGATCAGGGTACTGGCCAAGGACGTCGTTGTAGCCTCGTGAGCGAACTCACCGGTTACTTTGCCTTTGGACAGGACCAGAATCCGATCGGGCACCGCTAAAACCTCTGGTAGCTCCGACGAGACAAAGAGAATCGCCAGA
>DASTDH010000429.1:0-8143 GCA_035710445.1 Chthoniobacterales bacterium | reverse complement strand
CAGCCGGCAACATCGCCGGCCACCAACGTGCAGAAGCCGCCTGCAGCCAACCTGCGGGCGCCTACTGTGCCGAACGCGCAGGTTCCCAACGCCATTGGTCCGGCTCAGGAAGCTGAAACGCCTGCCCTACCCGAACCGCATCCGGCAGATGTCGAGAAAGACAAAGAACCACCGGAAAAGAAGCCGGTAGAAGACGAGGAGGAAGAGGAGCAACCGCGGGCGCGTCCTCTCACGATCTTCTTCGCGATCGGTGTTGGATTGATCGCTACGATTTGCCTCGTCGGTTATCTCGTCTGGGATCAGATGAATTCCTTTCAGGGCGCTGATCGAATCGCCGATCTCCTGAACTCGGCGAACGGACTTACTGGCGACGAGTTCGAGGCGGTACAGACTACCACCGACTCGTTGAAAGATTGGTTTCTGCTCAAGAACGAGCATTTTACCGTGCCCAAAGAGTTCGCTTCCACTCGAACGATCGCTTGCCGGGTCTTTCAATTCCACAACGCGGATGTGGGGCAGGTAATGGCCAAAGATAGCCGGGAACTACTCTATTTCTTATTCGATCCGGCCGACCTGGGTGTGAAACTCAAAGGAGGAAAATGGGAGATCGTGGAGGGTGAACGACTCGTGGGCGGGGTCACCGTCGTCGAAGGCACCTGCTTCGTTGTCGCTTTTCGAGGCAAGCACGACGAAATGCAGACCTTTTTGACGAAGAAAGTCCTGGCTCCGAGCGGTCAACAGGAAGCGGAAAGTAGTAAGTAGTTTAGTGATCGGTGATTGCTAAGGCGGCCGCTTCCATCTAAGCGCGTCTCCAGTCAAGTTTACGATTCCGTCTTCGTCGGCCTCAACTGCAACGCACCGGCGGTCCAGGACGGACCGCCCTACCCATCACTAATCACTAATCACCAATCACCGCTTCCAGCGCTCCCTACCCCCACACCCTTCGCACCATCGGGTGATAGGACACCGCTACGATATAGCCAACGCAGTTAGGCTTCCCACAGGCACACGGAAACCGCATCAGCTCGTTTGGCTCGAATCCGTAGTCAATCGTGATTTCTTCGCCTCGGGCGATTGCGCGGGAACTTATGATCAGTGGGACACTTTCCCGGTATTTAAGATGCGCCGAAGGATCACACGAATAATTGAAGAAACGGCCGAGCTGCCGGCTGGCCGAACCGTCCAGCACCCTTCCGTCCGGCAACTCGAGCAGATACGGGTTACCAGCCGCTAACTCGCGTTTGGCCTCTTCGGCGCTCAAAATTTCGCCGCCGTAATGGGCGAGAACCTGACCTGGGGCGATCGATCTGTTCGCGAATACTCCAAGTCCATGAATTTTAGAATTTCTCGTAGAGACAAGCTTTCTTTCCCACCAGCGGCCGTGTATACTACTGAACATGGTCGAAGTCCTCGGTATCTTGGGCTTCCTTGGTTGGCTATTCCTGGTTTTCTGCGAATGGCTAAGCCATTTGCCGGTCTTTCCCGCGCTGGTAGTCGGTGCAGTAGCGATACCCATTCTCGCGGTAGCAGACTTCCGGAAAAATTTTCGTAAATTACAGCTCCCGGGTCTCTACGCAAATCGTGAACCGATACCGCCGGAACGTTTTTCCTGGCTCCTTCGGCGAGGATGGTTACACCGATCTATCGGGTGGTCTTTGGTGATGGCGGCCGGTGGTTGGTACAACGCGGCAACTTTACCTGCATCACTCTCTCTCGATGTCGAATCCGTAGTCGGATGGCTTAACGCCGTTGTTGGTATTGCTGGTTCCGCTCGTTTCCTAAGTAGCTCTGTGCTTTTCGTGCACGCCGCGCAATGGTTTGACTCCATGAGCCCAAGCCTCATCGGCTTTCTCCGGCTACTGATGTATCGTTTGTCCGATAATTACGAATACCTCGGCCAGCGCAAGACCGATCCGGAAAGAGAGAAGGTTTATTAAAGCCGTCAGCGCCCGAAACGGAGACCGGTAAGCAATAGTAAACGGCGAACCAGCGCTGGCGCGTCAGGTCGTTTGACTGACCGTGCACTCAGCTACCAATGATTACCGGTCTACTGCTTACCGCTTACTGCTCCCCTGCCCACAGTTTAGTGGTTACGCGCGGGCAACCTTTTCGTTCATCCTTTGCATCGAGGCGCACTGGTCGACGATTGGTCGGACTTCGACATTCACACCGTATTTTAGGGCCGGGCATTGTTTGGCAATTTCGATCGCTTCATCCAAGCCTACTTGCAGGAGGAAGTAACCTCCGATCGCTTCCTTAGATTCAGCGAAAGGGCCGTCCGCTACCGTGCATCCTCGCTTCCAGGAAATGATCTTGCCCTCGTTCGCCAGCGGCTGAGCGGCTTTGACCTTTCCTTGCAGCGTCAATCTTTCGAGCCAGCCCGCCCATTGTGTCATGACCTTCTGGATCTCCTCCGGGGAGAGGTCTTCATCCCAGTCTGTTCCTCGGAATAACAGCAGGTATTCGGAAGTGGTTGTCTGCGCACTCATATTCGTACTTTTCCTAATCGTTCATTGCCGCCCAATCAATTCCGCATTTCCATATCATTACGCACTCCGCTTTCCGCGTTCCGCAGTGTCTGCACCGGCACCCAGACCTCGATACTTCCCGTCCCGGTTTGCGGGTCGAAATCTTCGCCGTAACGTTCAAAGAAGTCCGGAACGCCGGCGTCCCTGTCAGGATGCCCGTAGCCTGCCTTCGGCAACCATTTCCCGATTCGGTCACATGTGTGCCAGAGTTCCGAAACGTGCTCGCGGTGGGTAAACACAGCGTATCTTTGTGGCGGAATACTCAGACGGCTCAGTTCCGAGGGGAGGCCGGAAAAATCTGAGACTTCGACTCCGGCCAGATACTCGAAGGTGGCGGCGTTGCTTAGACAGTTGAAATTCACGCCGTAGGCTGCTCTCCCCACCTGATTAGGGATTCGGTTTGCCATCACGCGCCGCCACTGTTCAGGGATGGCTGCAAGGGTCTCTGGGCGTTCACGTAATCCCGCAATGAGTAGCGCTTTACCGTTTTCAAAACGCGGCGGCTCTAGTTCTACTTTGAAATCCTGATCGTTCTGTATGCTCATCGTTATTCTTTTGTTTCGAAGTTACTGGATGTCTCTTCCTTCAAAGACACGACGATCCGGCCGGCGCGTTCAGGACGCTCGCTACCCACTTTTTCGCGTCATCGGTACCATCTTTTTAGCGTCCAAGCTCAAACCGGAATTTGGCCTGTTAATTGTTAATTATCCTTTAATCGCAGGGGGCGCCAGGAACCCACCAAACTCCCGCTCGATTAACTCAGCGAAGGCGACTGTCGCGCGATCCTCAAGATACGGTCCGATGATCTGAATACCGATCGGTAGACCGGCTGCAGAGCGATCAATCGGTGCTACCGTGGCCGGCAGTCCTGGGAGAAGCGACTAAGTTCTGGACAATTTGCGCTAGCGGCGCCTGTCCAACAAACGGCTGCGTCTTACCCAATCTGAAAATTCGAACGAAGCGACCCGTTCACAATGACCGTAAGTTGCAGTCGCCTTGATGCCGTTTGACCAAAGAGTGCGTCGAGGGCGATGGCAAGCGGTGGCGCCTGCGTGTCTTAGATCAGCGACACGAATTCCTTCGCTGCACTGTTTTGCCTCGGAATACTAGGGCATAGCGAGGACTGCCGCCGCTACCGATCACCGATCGCATTCCTCGCCCCGCCGCCGTATCCCCGTGTCGCCGTATCGCCCTGTTGCCGTATCGCCGTATCGGACTTCCTACCGCCCTGCCGCGTGCAATCGATGGTGCGCCGTTCGAAGTTGTCCGTAAAGGTCCCGATAGACCTCGTCGTACCGCGCCTTCAACCGCTTGGAATCCTCTAAGTTCGGTTCCACAATGATCTCTTCTCGACGCGCGGACTTTACCGCAACAGCAGGACTGGCAAACATCCCACAACCAATGCCCGCCAGAAGAGCCGCCCCTAAGCTGACCGCCTCCCGAACCGGATTTACGTGGATAGGAAAACCGTACACGTCTGCTTTGATCTGGGTCAGAAGCCGGTTCTCGAATGAGCTTCCGATGGTAAGGATCTTTTCGAACGGAGCAAGTCCCGCAACCGTAACCATCGCATCAGCTATCGCCCGAGCCTCGAAAGCCAGCCCTTCCAAAACCGCTCTGAACATGGCTCCACGGGTCGTGGTCGATCTGATCCCGACAAAAGCTCCCGACGCTTGGGCATCCGGATAGGGTGTCAGGCTGCGTATCAGATGCGGTAGAAATACCGGTACCGAATCGTCAACCGATGTCGCTTCCTCTACCAGCTCGGCGACACCTGCCTTGCCGCCCAGTTCGCGGCGAAACCACTCGACCGCAGCGCCTGCGGTCTGAAGCCCACCTGTCAGATAGTAGATCGGTTCCTCGATCCAGATCGCTCCTTGCGCAAGTCCGTGTTCAGCAAAGCGCCTATCCGAAAGCGGCTTTTGAAAAACCGAATTCAGCGATTCCGAAGTTCCGATACTGTCTAGCAATACGCCGGCGCTTAGTCCCCCAGCCGCAAATGCGCCGCTGATGTGATCGTGAAGTCCAACGCTCACCACGGTGGTTTCCGGAAGGTTGGTGGCATGCGCACTCGATGGCGTAATGCGGCCAAGCGCCGTTCCGCTCTTCCGAACCGGAGGAAAGCAAAACAGCTCGATGCCGACCGCGTCGATGATCTGCGCTGCCCAAGCTCTCCGGTGGACATCGTATGCAAGGGTACGGCAGGCCAGGCTCGGGTCTGTAGCCGGAACACCGCAAAGACGGAACGCCACATAGTCCGCCAAATGGAGCCAGCAACGCGCCTTCTCAAAAGCAGCGCGATTGTGGTTCTTTACCCATAGAATCTTGCAGAGCCCGAACATCGGATCAGGATTAAGGCCCGACACCTTGAACAGTGTTTCGTATCCGACCCGGCTGCAGATCCATTCGTACTCCGCGGTGGTCCGCAGATCAAACCACGCAATGGCGGGCGCCAACGGTCGACCTTCCGAATCAATCGGCACGACCGATTCGGCCAGGCTCGAAACGGCAATCCCTTTGATGCCTCCAGACTGCTCCAGTTGCGAGACGACCGCGCGAATGGCCCCGCAGGCCGCATCCCAGATCGGGCCGGGTTCGAAATCTGTCCATCCCGATCGAGGATGAGATCGCGGAGTCGGTTCAGATGCCTGCGCGACAATCCCTCCATCCGGATCGAGAGCAAGACACTTGATATTGGTGGTTCCTACATCAAGCCCGAGAACCAGATCTTGTGGCATAAGTATTATTGCAGAAAGGAGAGAGAAAGATGGCTTGGATCTGCGGATCGTTTCATCTTCTCGGTTTGGGTTAAGTGCGCCGGGGTTTCCGGGCTCAATATAGGTGAAATCGGTGGTCGCTCAGACTCAGCTGGGCGCCACCATCACCTCGACGTTAGCTTGTCCAAGAGCTTGGCTGAGATCCGGCGGGGGCAAGGAATCGGTCACCAGGATGTCTATCGCGCTCAGCGGAGCGACTTGAGCGAAGGCGTTGTAGCCAAACTTCGACGCATCCACGATAACGATCGTGCGGCGTGCCGAAGTGATCATCCGGGCGAACATCGAAGCTTCTTCCAGAAAAGTCGTCGAAAGCCCTTCCGTGCTCGTCAACCCGCTCACTCCCAACACAGCCGTATCGACACTGATGGTCCCGGAACTGAAGCCGACGGAGCCAACGGTCGATCCCAAGGTCATATTGTATTGGCCGCCCAGAAGGTACACTCCCTGGACCGCTTCAGCCGGTAGAGCGGATAACATCGCCACGTTGTTAGTAACAATCGTCAGGCTTCGCCGGGAACCTAGATTGGCGGCAAAAGCAAAGGTTGTTGAACCTCCGTTAACGATGAGCGTTTCCCCATCCGAGATCAATTGCGCAGCCGCCCTGCCGATCCTGGTCTTGGCGTCCGCGTTGACATTGGCTCGGGTTAAGAACGGCGTCGCCCGGTGAACCAATAAAGCGGTAGAAACCGCGCCTCCGTGTGTCCGCAGAAGCAGCTTCTGCCGCTCCAGATTCTGGAGATCGCGACGGATAGTATCATCCGAGACGCCGAAATGACTGGCCAAATCATCCACACTCATCTGGCCTTTGGCTTCTACCAGTTGAAGCAATTCCTGATGACGTCGGGCGAGTGTGACGATCTGATCTTTGCTCATGGGGGATCTGCTGGAATCGGAAGAATACATCTTATGCGTGGTGCGCTTGATTGGAAAGATACGTCGAACAGTCTGCGATAATCACGAACAAAAATGCGTTAACTATGCAAATATAGAGTTACTTCTTGCATGAATAACGTAGATGCGCGAACAATGTGCTCATATCGCTTATCCGGTTTCGCTGATTTAGCCCGGAGTCCGATTCACCTATGTACGTGACTAAACCTCGCCTGTTCTTCGATTACGCCCTTCGCAACCAATTCGCCTTTCCATCCTTTAATGTGTGCAATCTGGAGATCGCTCGCGGCGTAATCGCTGCCGCCGAAGCCGAAAACGCCCCAGTGATGCTCCAGACCTATTTTGGGGATCTCTATCATGGCGGCTTCAATGTTTTGCCTCAGCTGCTGCGGATATTAGCCGAGCAATCGACCGTCCCCGTTCTGGTCCATCAGGATCATCCGGACAGCGATCAAATGATTCTTCGAACCCTTCGGAGTGGTTACTGCTCGGTGATGTATGACGGCGGTCATTTGCCACTGAACGAAAACGTTAAAGGGGCGGCTTACATCACCGAAATCGCGCACGCTATGGGAGCGGCGGTCGAGGCAGAGCTCGGTCAGTTTGGAGGCGAAAATCAAGGAGGTCGGGTGGAAAAAGCTTCACCGGAAGAAGCCAAAATTCTGGTTGAGGAAAGCGGTATCGACACTTTGGCCGTCTCGGTCGGATCGGTCCACGGGCAAAGCAGCCGGCTCGATCTTCCGCTCCTGGAAGAAATCGCCCAGGTGACACCGGCGCCATTGGTCTTACATGGAGGTAGCGGAATCCATCCTGGCGACCTGCGGGAGGCCATCCGCATGAATGTCGTCAAAGTGAATATTGGAGCGGACATCGTACGGGCCTGGATGAAAGGCCTCAATGAAGGCGCACTGTTGGAAAACGGTGACATACCTCCTCATCAAGTCATGATGCAACACGCTGCTACCAAGGTAAGCGAAGTGGCTCGAGCCAAGCTCTCCCTGATGGGAGCTTCCCGGCATGCGAAGCCATTGCTCCAGCGTCTCGAGGAAGAGCGGGCAGATCTGCCGGCGCTTTCTAACGCACCACCGTCGTTTGAGCTCGAGCTCCAGCGCTAAGGCTCGTTGGAATGTGGCCGGCGAAAGCTCACTCGACCAAAGCGTGAAAGCCAACCAGGCACGAGTCGAGCGGTGATGAAACGAGCAGGAACTCCCGACTCCTAGCTCCTGACTCCTGGCTTCTAGCTTCTGGCTCCCGGCTCCTGCCTCCTGGCTTCTTCCGAATTGCCATTCTCCGTTTTCTCACTATCTTCCCCGACTCGATCAGACGGAAGGGTGGCTGAGTTGGTCGAAGGCACCTGACTCGAAATCAGGCGACCGAGCAATCGGTCCGTGGGTTCGAATCCCACCCCTTCCGTTCGCGCTGAAGGAGTTACGCTGACTTCATAACAATTCGGCGGGATGTGTTGTCGTTTTGGTAACTTTCTGGTCACCTCAGAAATGCGCCAACCTCCACGCGATCAAGTCCATCTGCTCTTCCAGATAGGTGAGCCGATCCTCGACCCTCTCCGCTCTGCGGTACTTCTCGCGGGACTGGTAGATCATGTTCGCAGTGTGTTTGATTCGGTCCAAGGCTTCGTTAACTTGTTCTAGCTTCCGGTCTGTGGGCATAGACTGTTAGTCTACGATCGGTATCTGGCGCACACCAGCCGATCGCTCATCCTCGGAGAGGAGAAAGACAAAGGTGGGTGCAAGAAACCTCGTTTTAGGCAATCCATCGCGCACCATCGCTCGCAGGCGCTTTCTAGAGGGAGCGGTGCTCGCAGATGCACCGAAATGCACGAAAATGGCCGTTTTTGGGTGTGGTAGCGGCAGGGTTACCCCCGGTCATCCAGCGCCAATCGGCTGGACCAATGCACCGGTTCTTGAGAGGGCGAGCGTTTCATTGACC
>DASTDH010000428.1:0-13261 GCA_035710445.1 Chthoniobacterales bacterium | reverse complement strand
ATGGCCCGCGGAACCGAAAGGCGACTGAGCTGCCCGCTCAGCAGCAACACGAAAGCGAAGAGCAAGAAAAAGAGTAAAGTTGGAAAATGAATCGAACGGTTCACTTGGATCTCATTGATGAAGCTCGCAAAGGGGATTCTTTAGACGCGACCCCTGCCGGCCTGTCTTGTTGTCAGAAATCGTAAGCACAAGGAAACCGGCTCTTGGGGATACAGCGATATAGATGCAAAGCAACCTTTTGAACAAAGCATGCAAGCTTCTTCAAGAATCGAAGTCCGCTATTTTATAGCGGAGGAGCCGGTCAGAGATAATCAGCAGCAAGATTGTTGTTTGATCGTAGAGGTCCACGCTCCTGGTTGGATTAATGACCAATTGTCCCGACTAGCAGCGGAAGAAGCAATCGAAGGCGAATTTGGCAAACGATTGACACTCTTTCCTGCCAATAAGGACGACGCCCATCAGCTTGTGCAGGATGAGTCTGGAGCCACCCACGGCTATTCAGAGCTAGGGTCTGGCGACCCACTGTATTGGCACTTATTGCCGATAGTCTAATATTGAAACTTCCGTGTACGTTTCGACGCACCAAAAGAACGTGGTTGCCTTGCTCAACCTTTACGGATTTGCCTGACACCACTTCTGTGCTCGACGAATCACATCATCTTCGTCAGTACCGATGATATACTGCAGGAGTCGCGGTAGGCTCTTCTCGTAGATGAACGCTGCAAAGGTACAGACTTCTGGGCTTCGCCAGGCGTGCAGCTCGATCACGTGTCGACCGTGGCTGATGCTGCGCTGGAATGATGGCGAGCTCCTCACTTTTTGCCGGCACACGCAAACTAAGCCCCTCCGACCAAGAACTCAAAGTGAAGTCTATTGGGGATCCTGGCTTCAGGCATCAAGACCCCCAGGGGTCCGGCAGATCGAGCGGTCACCACGAAAAGAGAACCGGGAAGAGAGGACTCGCCCGACTCTTCCCGGTCACGGGGTTCGACTTGGCCGAAGCGAATTTTTCTCGTGAAGCTGGAAAATCGATCCGGCACTGCAAATTCGCGGGCGATTTGATTAGCGGATGTATGCTGATTTTCGAAAGATTGGTTTGGATTCTTTTCCTAATGCCTGGGACAACGGATGGGGACCGCTGTTAGAATCCGCAGCGAGCTCGTGGATATGAACCCCGAAGGAGAAAGCATCAAGCCGGACGACGAGAACGTAGACACTGAGGATCTCGGCTTTGATAAGACTGAAGGCGACGAAGCGCCCCAGAAGAAGAATAACAACCAGGAGGCCTAGCCGTTAAGAAGGTCTATAGGAACGGAGCACTCGCCTGAGACGTTTTTGGAGCGAGTGATCCCTTTCCAAATGTGCAGTTGTTCGTGTCCACGACCGGAATATGAAGTGCGCTAAGCCTAACTCGCTTGAGCCAGGTCAGACGATCCGTGCTAAATGATAAAACAGCGCGACGCCGGCCGCTAACTGTAACGTGTCCCGAGCCGGACTGGGGTCCGTTTCCAAATATTGAACCGCTTCGTCCTCGTCGGCAGCCCAAAGCGTCAGCTGTTTACCAAATTCACCTTCGATCGCTTCTTGGGCCGCTAGCTGAACCAATTGGTCATCAATCCCATTAGGAGCGTCGACCTTTACAATCAAACAACAATCTTGCCGTTGATTATTCTGAACCGGCTCCTCCGCCCAAAAGTAGAGGATTCCCATTCCTCGAGTTTGGACTTCTCGGTATCTCGTCGCAACAATGTTTTAATGGTGAGAGAGTTACGGTTTCAGTAGATGGAAGTGGCATATCCGGTTGGCGTTTCGTCGTACGGCGGCACCCAGCGCTTGAGTGGAGCATCGATTCTATGTCGTACCGGCTTCGGCTCATTGCGGCTCCCTCGGTAACGCGCTCAATAGAACGGTCCCCAGGCGTCCCAGCCCGCGGCGTCCTGAGCGTTCAATTCGGCGTCCTGCAGATCTTCTTCGGCCACGTTCTTGGCCAAGCGCAGGTCCCGGTACTGGTCATACTGGAGTTGGTTGCCAACATAGATCAGGTTATGAGCCGGATCTGCGTAGACATAATAGGTTTTCCCTTTTCGGTGTACTACCCTCATTTTGTGAGGTGGGAGCGTTTTGAGGTGCTGCTGCTGTTGAGGAGTATTGGCAACAACGACTTTGAAGCCGGCGGCCGAAAGCAAATTCTCTGTCTGGCGCGTACTGGCGCAACCCAGACTCAAAGCTAAAATGGCTAAGACTGCGGTGAAACTAAGTCGGGTAGAAATCTGTCGCATGGTTTTTCGGTTTTCCTGATTGGTCGCTAGCCGGCGGAGCGCGAATAGCGATAGCAAATCGCAGATAGCCAATACAAGCGGACAGTAGAGGCTACCGTTCTCCAGATCCAGCCTCGCCTGCGTAATTCAAGACCGCTCAACTTGCGCTCCGGAAAAACCAGCGGCGAAGTTGTGATCCACGGCTGGGATTCTATCCGATGGACGGTCCGCGCATCAGAACGAAAAAATGCCCCGGCAGTTCTCCCCTATTTTCGATCTTTTGTCTTCATGTATTCCAAGATCTTTTCCAGTTCAGAATCAGAAAAACCCGAAAGGCTTCGCTGGCTTTTCGCTGACTGGGCTTTCTCTAAGGGAATACTGGCCCCGGAGGCCACTTCCTCAGGCTTAGAAAAAATGAAATCCTGATGACGAATGAGGTCGTTTTGAATCTTCTGTCGATTTGGCATGCGCCAAACTATAGCGCGATGCGAACAAAAAAGCCCGCTAGTGCCCGAAAAATCCGGAACTCAGACCCCTTCAAAGCAGCTCAAAGCTCAATTGGGCGGCATCCGCGCGGGGGGTATGTTCCGATTGCTGCGTCGGTGCGTCAAATCCCCATATACCTCATAATTTCAATTAAAGCTTGCCGGACAGTGTCCGATTAGGATCAACGATGCGAAGTGACCCGCCCCGCAGTGAAAGCGCCGATCCTGAAGAGCTCGAAACCATAGAATACATGGGTCATTCTTTCAGAATCTGGCCAGAGATAATCCTCGAGAACGGGACAAAGAGAAGGTGTTTTAACGTCGCCTTCAACAACGAGAACGGCGTCCGGTGCAGCTACGAGACTCGCACCTATGCCATCATGGAGGGAGCGAGAATGATATTTGAGCAGGCGACGGCTGCCGCCTAAGTTTTTCGTCCGCAGTATGGGGACCCCGGTAAGAGCGCCATCTCTTACCGGGCTTTTCGCTCAATGCTCTGAACGCGCCATCGGCGCGGTAACGAGCTGAATCGACAGCCAATTCAGACAGCTTTACGGCGGTCGAGACAGAAACGGGGCGTTCACTGCGAGGACATCGTTTATTTCAACTTTCGGGAGCAGAGAAGAAATTCTGCGTTTCATCATGAAAGAATCACCCGAAGTTGATCATGAGACCACGAGTGACCTTGCGGAAAAATTCGGCGTTCGGCATATCGACCCAATATCACCCTACGTAAGATTGTACCCGCCTTGGCTGCAGAATGATGAATCGATGCGTCCGACGGAGTTTTGGAGGTCGATTTCCGGTCAGGGTATCGCTATCGAATCGCGCCTAAAAGACTCAAGTGACGAAGCACTAGCCTGAGGCGTTTTTTGCGCCAATCGGCTCTCCGGTCCCGGGCTGTACGTCAGCCGTCCATGGAATTCAGACATTCGATCTCGCCACGGCGCATTGATAGCGTCAAAAGCAGCGCGTTCAGTACACATGCTGGCATTTTCTCGGGCGGCTGAAGAGCGTCATCGGTTAACTCAGCCAGATAGGCGTCAGTTGAGGCGTACACGGCTCGCGCATAGGGTCGCAACTCGTCAAAGTCGAGCCGCACTCGGCGGGTCCAGGTACGCCAATTGGACGAATCGACCAGCGCCGGGATCTCGCTTACCCCAGTTCGGCCGGCCCAGGTCGAGAGCGCAAGGGGCGTTCCCGCACTGAGCACACCGTTTACGCAAATATCCTCGGACAGCACAACCTGGGCGTAACAAGCTCCGACCGAGGTGGCTGAGCTAGCGATGGCGTCCGGACGGCGGAAGCTGGTTTCGGCGATGAGCGAGTCGATTGCGTCCTCCAGAGACTCGTGAGCAACCCGGAACTGCCAGCGCAAAAGAGCTCTCGCCGGCAACGGACCCTGAGACGAGGAGGAGTCCATCGGTTTGCTCAAACTACGCCGGCGACACCACCCCCTGGGTGGGCAGGACTGCAGGTAGCCCAAACGCAGCAAACAGTCGCGGATCGCGAAAGATCGTCAGCACCGCGATCGCATCGTCCCGCAGCGTGAGCAGCTTGATCCCATGAGCTCGATGTTCGGGATCTTCCCGGCTGCTGCGGTACAGCGCAAAGGCGGGTTGCCGATTCGCCGCAAGGGGAACGAGGCGAGAGGGTTGGACGCGAGGAAAATCCCACGCCCAGGCAAAGAACGCCCGGATCGCCTCCCGCCCAACATACCATTGCCGCCAGGGCGGCATGCTTAGAACTGCATCCTCCTTAAGCAGAGCAACAAACCCGTCAAGATCGGCGTTCTCCCAGGCACGGACGTAGCGCTCAAGTAGGGCGCGCTGCCGGTCATCGGACGCCGGCTTCAGGCCGGGTCGATCGACCCCTTTCGCCAATGTGGCGCGGGCACGCTGTAGGGCGCTATTGACTGACGCGACCGAGCCATCCAGCAACGCCGCCGTCTCGGTGGCTGTCCAACCCAACACATCGCGAAGCAGCAGAACCGCTCGCTGACGGGGTGGTAAGTGTTGGATCGCCGCAATGAAGGCGAGTTGCACCGCCTCACGCATCTCATAACGCGCCTCCGGACTCGGCGCCGCGTCGACGATGCCCTCAAGCGCCGTGTCCGGGTAGGGTTCGATCCACGCCACTTCCGTGCTGGGCTCGCCGTCAGGTGGTTGGCCAGCAGGCGGACCATAGGTCTGAGGCAAAACTCGACACGTGTTTCTCCGAGTGGCGAGGGCATTCAGGCAAGCATTAGTCGCAATCCGGTAAAGCCAGCCCCGGAACGAAGCTCGTCCTTCGAAGCCGTTGATACTTCGCCAAGCGCGCAGGAATGTCTCTTGAACGAGATCCTCGGCGTCGTGGAGCGACCCCAGCATACGGTAGCAGTGCAGCCGCATCTCGAGACGGTACGGCTCAGCAAGTTGCTGAAACGCATCGCGATCTCCGCTCTTGGCGGCATCCACTAACGTCGATTGATCCGGTATATCGGCATCGGGCATTGTTACTACCCTCCTTCCTCGCCGGCTCCGCAGCGATGACGGGTGTTCAAGATTGGAGCTCCTCGGTACCGTACCGATCGTGGTGGCGAATCCAAGCCATCGTATACGGTAAAGCATCTTCGTCGCGGCCTTTCGGCACGAGGTCGAGGTAACCGTAGGCGCCGATCAAGAATTCCGGTCCGCGAGCATAGCTGGAATAGGTCTGAAAAATGTCCCTGTTCGCGTCCCTATAAAACACGCTGATACCGGGGGCTTCATCGCGTGGGAACCCGCTGCTGTCATAGTTATAGTGGTTCTGTGTCATTTCCTGGCCGGTAAACGAAACGCGATAGTCGCGGTTGAAGTCGTTCGCGTAGGAAGATACCCATTTGAACCGCCAGCCCATTCGCTTCTTGAACGCTTCAATCTGAGGAAGACGCGCACGTGAAACCACTGCTAACGTCACGTCGCGATGCGCGAGATGTACCACATTGCCATCAATATTATCAGCCACTAGCGAGCAGGTCGCACAACCTTCCTCCCAGTCCGGACCGAACATGAAGTGATACACAATCAGCTGGCTGCGACCGCCGAAGAGGTCACCGAGTGTCTCCTGGCCACGCGGCCCTTCGAAGACGTACGCCTTCTCCACCCGAACCCAGGGCAGGTTACGTTTTTCAGCGCTCAGCTGATCGCCTAACTGAGTAAATTCCTTCTCCTTCTGGAGAAGCTCTTTGCGTCTGGCGATCCAATGCTCCGGGGATACAATTTCGTGGTCCAAGATAATTTGTCTTTCTTCGAATGTTTTCGTCGATGTGCTCATCACTGTCCTTTCGTTGAGGCAAAGCTTCCGTATTTCGGGAAGCGCTATGCGCCTCCAGAGATGAAGACCGCCCCTCCGACCCAAACTCATCGGTCGTCGCCTCAATTGTTTCGAGAAATCAGGAACCCGATCGAGACGACCCGGCGAGGGAGCGCGATTTAGCGAATGGGTAGATCACACCATCACGCCCGGTCGCCGAGTTGCCTGATCGAGGCGTTGACGCGGCATTTTCGGAGTGCGGACCACATTCAGATTTTCAATAGATATAAAGGACCTTATTGCTGCAAAATTCGAACCGGAGCGGTCGTGGATCTGAAAAAACGCGCTTAATCAAAAATGGAACCAGCCGATCTCCCTTGACCGTATGAGTTCGCTGTCATTGCGTCCGCCTGCGGGATTGTCTCGCATGCTTCCAGGTCTACCTGGAAGCCTTAATTCTAACCAGAAATGAATCCCCTACTACTCGGTCAAAGAATCCAGCTCTTCTGTGGGCTGGAGGTCTCGGAACCACCTTTGCTAAAGGAGGGATACTGGGAGATCTGGTGTGCCGATGGTGAGACCAAGCTGCTCATTCATCTGTACCACGATGGCAACGTGGTCGCGACGACATCGAACGGCGAGCTTTGGGTATTCGATCGGCTAGAAGTTATTCCGGAGAAAAACAGCAGATCCGTCAAGCCAATGACCAGCCAGAGTCCCCGGGGTCTTGCGGTTCACACTGTACTCCAATAGATCGCGTACGTAACCACCCAGAACCCGAGCCAGAGCACAACGGTTAGGCGCTGATGACTTGTGATCCAGCGCCGGAGGGACCATCCCAGAAGAGTTGGGATCAGCCAGCTGAGAGCCATTCGTTCGGCCCGCGCCGGAACAGTTACCAACGCCCATGTAACCGGATTGGTGATCGGCGGCGCGAGAACTGCGTAGACCTTATACGGGATACCCGTACCAAGCGTGTAAAAAATCCCGGAAACGCCGTGGGTTCGATAGTCCTCCTCCACCTTATCGAACATTCTGGTGCGCACGAAGGGAACGGAAGCAACGGCAGAACGAGCGGAGTCAGGCCACCACAATGCCCACGCATATAAGCAGAGACCGCCGATTGCCGCGCCGACAAGAATTGCTCCGAAAATCTTAATCCCGCATCGAACCCCTGACAGTGACGCCCAACTGAGGATAAGATCCGGAACGATGAAAAAGAGTGTTCCCTCCGCAAATCCCCAAAGAAATCCGAGCCACAAAGGGGGACGCCCCAATCCGGCTCCGGAATCTACTTTGTGCGGCTGCGGCATATCTAGTCCATCGGAGCCGGCCACATTCAGCGAACCTGATGAACTGGCGTCGGTGTCGGTCACAAGCGCAACTTGCCGCTGAGCAAGGCAGGAATTAGGCCTGGGTTTCGCGCAGTCAATCCGGCGAGGAAAAATACAAAGGGCATCAAGAGCAATAGAACTCCCAGCCCTAAAAAGTTCCAAATTTTCCCACCCTTCCGCGTACCCGGCCTATACAAATTCTCCTTACCCATCTTTAGCGACCGACTCTAAGTCGACTGAGCAAAAAGCCAAGTACCGTCGTTTGCAAGAATCGCGAATGTTTGGACCCCAAAGTATGCGCGAGGCCCACAATGGTAGGGTGACAACCCGACTTCGCAAAGCCTACGTCGCGGCCACGGCTTTTTCGTTCCGCAGACCTTAAGACCAGGTGCACCGAAGCTTTGCGTAGGCGGCCTCGGCGCTATCCCTGCGTGGCTTGAATCGCGGTCAGCGCTATCGTATAAACGATATCGTCCACCAGGGCGCCGCGCGATAGATCGTTCACCGGCCTCTTCATTCCCTGCAACATCGGCCCAATACTGATCACATTTGCGCTGCGCTGGACCGCTTTGTAAGTCGTGTTGCCAGTATTGAGATCGGGGAAAATAAAGACCGTGGCACGACCGGCCACGGGACTATTGGGCGCTTTCGCTTTCGCAACATCCGGCATGAAAGCAGCGTCGTACTGAAGCGGACCGTCGATCAGCAAGTCCGGCCGCTCGGATTTGGCCAGCTTGGTCGCTTCACGCACTTTCTCCACATCCACCCCGGACCCGGACTCGCCGGTCGAATAGCTAATCATCGCTACCCGCGGAGAAATCCCGAAAGCGGCGGCTGAATCGGCGCTCTGGATCGCGATATCGGCCAAAGTTTCAGCATCCGGATCGGGAATTACCGCGCAATCCCCGTAAACCAGAACCTGGTCCGGCAAGCACATAAAGAAGACTGAGGAGACCGCTTTCGCGTTGGGCCGAGTCTTGATGATTTGCAGAGCCGGTCGAATGGTGTTTGCGGTAGAGTGGATAGCGCCGGAAACCAACCCGTCGACCTCTCCTTGAGCCAACATCATTGTCCCGAACACCACGTTGTCTTCCAGTTGGCTGGCCGCCATCTCCAGCGAAAGTCCTTTGCTCTTCCTTAACTCGAACAATGGCCGAACATAGTTTGAACGAGTTAAAGCAGGATCCAGGATCTCGAGCCCTGCCGGAAGGACGACATCTTGACTTCGGGCAACCGACTCGATTTCTTCGCGAACCCCTAGCAAGACACAGCGAGCGATCCCTCGTCTCGCACAAATGGCCGCCGCCTTGACGGTACGCGGTTCCGCGCCTTCCGGGAGAACGATTCGCTTATTGGCAGCGCGCGCTTTTTCCGTGAGCTGATAAAGAAACGCAGCCGGCGACATTCGAAATTCCAGCGTCGTTTTCGAGCGCGAGATCAGCCAATCGATATCGATGTGCTGCGCCACATGGTCCATCGCGTACCGGATTCTGGCGAGATCGTCGATCGGCACTTCTGAGCTCATCTGATGGAGCTTGGTCGCGGTCGAATAGCTGTTTGTCGTGACCCGGAACAATGGAAGCCCGGTGGCGAACGCAGCCCGGCAAAAATCGACCATCCGGTTATCCAACTCGGTATCACCGGTCAGGATCAGCCCCGAAAGCGGAACCCGACTCAGCGCAGCCATCGAAACGGCGAGGATTACATCGCTGCGGTCGGCCGGCGTCATCAGCATGGCCCCTGGCGTCAATGTGTCCAGCAGATTAGGGACAGTCCGCGCCAACATCGAGGTCGATTTTACCCTCCGGCTCCGCATTTCCCCGGGGTGAATCACGGCGGCGTCGAGGTGGCGTTGAACGTCGATTGCCCGGCAGAAAGTGAGCGATTCGTTGTGGGGAATCACCCCTATCAGGTGACAATCTCCTCGCTGAAAAAGCCGGCTGCTCCACAGATGATTCGATATTTCGTTTGCGCTCTCGGTCGGGCAGCGGTTTACGATCAAACCGACGATCTTATCGAAGCCGCCGTAGATCTTCGCCGCGTACTCGATCTGGTCATCCAGATCGGCGACCGACCGCTCCGCCATTCCCACTACCAGAATAACTTGGCCGTTTACTGTCTTCACCAGCTCCTGATTTAAACTCCCTCGATACGGGTCATCAGGTGATGGGAGCAGGCCTTCCACAATCACGATATCCGCGTTCTGGGTCGATTTCTCGTAGGTTCCGACAACCTTTCCCAAAAGTTCATCCAGGCGACCACTCGAGATAAGTTTGGTTGCCTCACTGAATGGAAGCGGATCGGGCGGCGCTAGTGTTGTCGTGGCTCGCAAAAAATGGGTTGAGCGTTCCGGCCGAGATTCGCCGGCGACATCTTCACCGATCGGCTTGTAGAACGAGACTCGAACACCGCGCCGATCGAGCGCAACGACCAAACCAAGAGCGACAGTAGTCAGACCTTGACCTCGGCCGGCGGGAGCGAGAAAGAACGCGGGCTTCATACCCTTTGTCATTTGTCATTTGGCATTCCGCTTGGGTTTCTCAGCACCAAAGCGGCCGTTTGCCGGGCAATCATCAGTTCCTCGTTGGTCGGGATAACAAAACAGGCCAATCCGGTCGCATTCGTGATCCGCCCGTCTTTTTCTCGGCCATGCTGCCGGTTCCAGGTTTCGTTGATCTCTGGCCGGAGAATCTGTAGGTGCTTCAACACTCGGGCCCGAATGATAGAGCTGTTCTCGCCGATGCCACCCGTAAAGATCAGCCCGTCAACCCTATCCAGGCCGGCCGCTAAGCCAAGGAGAGCACGGGCGAGCCGGTAGCAGAAAAGATCAACGGCGAGCTGGGCCCGAGGGTTCCCGGAGTCGACAGCCTCCAGAATGGATCGCATGTCGTGGCTCACTCCAGACACACCAAGAAGACCGCTTTCCCGTGTCAACATATCGGTGATCTCTCCCAGGTTGAGTCCTTCTCGTTCCTGTAAGAAAAGGTGAAGACTCGGATCGACGTCCCCGCTGCGCGTTCCCATGACCAAACCCTCCAACGGGGTCAAGCCCATGGTCGTATCTACACTTTTTCCATGCTTCACGGCGCTCGCGCTGCATCCGTTGCCTAGATGAGCGGTCAAAAGCTGGAGCTCGGTCAAGGGCCGGTCGAGCCGTCTAGCAAGTTCCTGGGTCACGTATTGGTTGCTGGTTCCATGAAACCCGTAGCGCCGAATCCGATACTTGGAGTAGAACGCCGGCGGAATCGCATAATGAAAGGCGTGGGGCGGAAGGGTTTGGTGGAATGCGGTGTCAAAAACCGCGACTTGAGGCTTCTGCGGAAACAGCTCCGATGCCACTCGAATGCCTTGAGCACCGGCGGGATTATGGAGCGGAGCCAGGTCACGCAATTCTTCGATGCGTCTGATCACCTCGTCATCGATGATCACCGCATCCCGAAAATACTCGCCCCCGTGAACGATGCGGTGGCCGAGAGCGTCCACTTCGTTATCAACCAAAGTCCGAAGGCGCTCAATCACTCGGCGCAAGGCTGCTCGGTGATCCGCGTTGGGAAGCGGTTCTTCAATTTTCTTGGCATCGTTGCCGCTGAGTTTCAACGAGGCTTCGGTGGTTCCCAAGCGTTCCGCAATGCCACTTGCAATCACGGATTCCGATTCGACTTCCAAAAGCGAAAACTTCAGTGATGAGCTACCACTGTTGATCACAAGAACCTGCGGTCGGCTGGTTGTCACGTTGGCCATAGTAGACGAAGGGAGCACTCACGGAAAGCTCACCTATGGATTCGGTTCGTTCGATTGATGGACCGGCCCATCGAGCCCACGTTGGTCCTGCAGCACGGTTAGCTTACTCACCCGGAGGTCTTCCACGTCAAGCTGATCGATTTTGAGGTGGCCCAGATGAATCCGCTGTACCAACAGTTCTCGAACAATCAGACGCCCAATCACGAAGAAGCCGACGGCCAATCCCCCGATCGCCAGGGCCCCAAGTGCTGCCGTAGCTGTCGCGCTGGCTCCCAGCGCCTCTGCGATGGTAGCGCGGGACTTTGAAGCGTCGGAACCCGCCAGCAGAGCTACGATCTTGGAACTGGAGTGCGTACCGGGTATTCGGAGCCACCGCGTTGATTTCATGGCCAAGACATTGCCACGAATCAGCGCAGGCACGCAATGCTGCGGGTTGAGCTAAAAGAAAGGGCTCTTGATCCGAAAACGCATCCATATTGCCCATTGTGCTAGGGAAACCCGACTCTGCAAAGCCCACGTCGCGGCCACGCGTTTCGGTATGCCAGACCTTCAGGACTAAGGGCGGGCCGAAGTTTGCGAACGCGGCCTCGGCGCTTTGGACCGCTGCACCCTTTCGTGTCGCCGCGTCGCCGTTTCGCCCGTTCGCCCATGCTTTCGCGCGCCCTGGTCTAACCGGCCCGCTTGGCTCGGACCTCCAGAAACTCTTCGTAGTGCCTCATCGCAGCTTGCGCAATCAGTTCCGCCGTCCGAACAAAACCGAGTCTTCCCGTGTTGAGCACGAGGTCATAGAGCAAGGGGTCATCGGGTTCTGCGTCGAAATAACGGCGCAGATATCGACGTCGTGCATGATCCGTCTCCTTAATCATTTTAGCAGCATCCTCTTCGGTCAGATTATAGTATCGGCTGGCATGCTGAATCCGCTTCTCCAGCGGCGCAACCAAGCGGACATGGAAGACAAAGGGGAAACGGCTGGTAATGACTTCCGCCCCACGTCCCACCAAAATCGTGCGGCCTAAACTGGCCAAACGAAGAATTGTTTTCGTCGTCTGTTGGACGAACGTCCACTGGCTTGGATGAAGACCCAGCAATTCCTCGACAATCGCCTCGACTGGTAACCGCGCGTCTTCGACCATGAATCGCTCCAGGTTCTGTGAAAGCTCATGATCGGCTAGTACTTCTTTGGCCAGGTTCCGATCGAAGACCATCCAGCCGGCCGTGTTGTCGGATGACTTCGAAACCGCATTTAGCCGCTCGACTAACATCTGTGCGATGGTAACCGCTCCGGACCCAGTTTCCCGAGAGATCGTGATCGATGGTTGCTGCGGCTGATACGCTTTTTCCTGAGCAGCTGCCTGTGATGAAAGGTAGCTGCTAAATGCTTGTAAAGGCGAACCTCGCATAAATTACCTTTCTGCTTTTTTGTTGAGCGACCGTTATCGTTCTGATCAATTCAACTGTAACGCCGCTTACACCCGTTTTACAGACGGAAACTTTACCGCAAACTCCTCCACTCGTGGCTTGGCTGCTCGCTCGTAGTCACTATAGGTGAGCCGTATGGCATCGGTATGAGTGCCGGCTTCGAAGACGATATAATCCTCATCGGTCAGTTTTCTGTCGACATAGGTCGGTACTCCATAAAGATCACCAAACGGCGGCATGGTACCAGGTGCACAATCAGGAAACAGATCTTTAAACTCGGCTTCGCTTTCCACCGAGGTCGGTTTTCCAGTTACCTTCTCGAGTTTTTCCAGATCAATTCGACTATCCGCCGGCAGCACGGTCATCAAATGCTCGCCTCCGGATTTTACCATGACCACTTTGGCATGGTGACGACCCTTGATATGCTCGGCGGCGGCAATTGTTTGAGCGGTAAATGCTTCTCGATGATGTAATATTTCGTAGCCGACTTTCTTCTCGTTCAGATAGCTAATCAGTTTGTTTGGTATTTCCATAACAGACCTCCGGGTGGATCTTGTAAACTATACCCGCCCGGAGCGCCTCGCCAGCTTTGCCGTCAAGAAATCGCACGTCCACAGAAAGGGATCGTGAGCCTACCGGGCCAGAATATGGCCGAGTCAAAATACAGGCGATTTTGGACAAATGATGGTAAGTCCGCACCGAGATCGGTGGATAGCCTCCACCAAACAAAAGCTATGAAGGCCCGTCAAAC
>DASTDH010000427.1:0-6589 GCA_035710445.1 Chthoniobacterales bacterium | reverse complement strand
ACGACCTCTTCCGGGTGCTGCTCTCCTCACAATAAGTAAGGATCGGTCAGCAGGCCTAGACCGATCATCAACGCGAAAAATCGATGGTTCATAACTTAGCCGAGGTTAGCAAAACGGCTGACTCGAATGATTGGATAAAGTCGCCGAACCGTAGTTGAATAGCTGCAGCCCTCGCCCACGGCGTCCAAACATACCAATGAAAAAGCTCTTCCTCCTGATCTTCCTTGGTCTCACGCCACCAGGCTACGCTGTCGAAATCCAGCAAATCCCTTCGCCGGACAACGCGAATGCCTTGCAAATCGATAAATCGGGACGGCGGGACGTGATCCAGCTACGCTCGGGAGTCAAAGTCAGCCGCCTTTTCTACGACGATATCGACGCGTTAAAACCCTACATCGCGAAAACCTACAACGTGCCGCTGGCGAAAGTCGGGAAGATCGTGCTGCCAACATTTCTTTCCGCCAAGTGGGCCTCTGCAACCGAGGTAGAAATTACGTGCAACTCCGCGGTTACGCTTGGTGAACACGATAGCAAGGAGTTTGATTTCACCGCCCTGGTTTCATCAGCCGGTAAACTAGAGAACGTAACGGTTACCAAGAAGGAACCGTTGGCACCGGCGAAGGGGGAGAAGTCAACACCGACGAAAAAGAAGAAGTCGTGATTGGAGAGAAGCCAGAAGCCGGAAGCTAGAATCTGGAATCTAGAGAGACGCTAGCTTCTGAATTCTGGCTTCCGGCTTCTGGCTTCCGTTTTCCACAACTTCATCCCGATGCCCAAAATCAGCGCCGGTTTACTGATGTTTCGCCATATCGACGACGATCTGGAGGTCCTGCTTGTTCATCTGGGTGGCCCTTTTTGGCGACGAAAAGACAACGGCGCCTGGACAATCCCGCGCGGAGAAGTGGAACCTGGAGAAGATTACTTGGCCGCCGCGATTCGGGAATTCAGAGAAGAAACGGGGTGGCAATCACAGGGTCCTTATCTTCCCCTGGGTGAAGCGCGTCAGCGTTCCGGTAAAACCATCCACGCATGGGCATTCCGTGGCTCGTTCGACCCGGCGTCGCTGCAAAGCAATCGGTTTGAGATCGAGTGGCCGCCGAAATCGGGGCGACGGGTGCAGTTTCCGGAAATCGACCGAGCCGGCTTCTTCTCGTTCGCCGAGGCAAAGAAGAAAATAATGGAATCGGAACTACCGTTCTTGAATCGTTTGGAGGAACAACTCGGCCCGCTTGGGTCTTGACGATCCCAACCACGTTCCTTTCCGGCGGCGGGTAGCAGAGCTAGTCAAGCTCCCTCGTCGACAATCGCAGTTGCACAGGATTCGTCTGTGATCAATCCGTTTATCCATTTTCCTTTCAAGGCGCCGCGCACCGCTTTTGCCTTCACTCTTCCGCCGGCAAACGCTATGACCGGGTTCTTCGAGTCACGCTGCGGTGGAATGCTGGTCAGTTTTTCATGATAATTGGGCAAGTCGATAAGCTAGCCATCCACGTCCCACATCCAACCCGAACTTTCACCGGCTGCGCCGGCCCTGACCAAACTTTTTACTTCGCGTGGCGACATGAAGCCGTCTCGCTGCAATGGGCAATTGGGACCGACCTGACCAATACCGACGAAGGTAACGTTGGCGCGGCTAGCGATCGAAGCCACTGTCCGGAACAGCCGATTCTCACACCATCGGGATCGCTCTTCCTTCGAAGCGACGAGCAACCGCGCTGGAAGTAGGTAATAGCGGCTGCCCCTCTTCTCAGCCATGCTTAGCGCCACATCGTAAATGTTACTGGGCACTTCGAAGGAGTACATCCAGACGGCAGCGGAAGATGGAGGTTGGGCCACGGTACCTCCCGGCACGCGGAAATCGACTTACGACAACCCGGAGTACCAGAAAGCGGCACCCTTTGCTTCGGTAACCCTCAAGGCGATGCAAACAGCCGACCCAACAAACCCCGCGATTAAGAACGTGCCTTACGTCGGGGTATAATTCGTCGGCATACCCGAGTTCCAGTCCATCAGCTTGCAGGTTGGTCAAAATATCGCCGCCGCCTTGACCGGCAAGATGACGGTGGATCAGGCGCTCCGGGCCAGCCAGACTGAAGTTGAAAGGGGCCGTCAGACAGGGGGGTTACCTCAAATAGGTTTTCCCGTTCTTGCCGGCGGTCAGTTTTTCGACCCGAACTGGCCGCCTGCACCCCCTCCTTTCCTGGGTCAATCGAACGGAGAACGACTTTCTTTGCTGCAAATTCACGCTGGAAGCGCGTCCAGAAGCATTTACAGAGCTTTCAGCTGATTCCGCTGTTGCCAATACGAACCTAATTACGGTAGAAGCAAATTTATATGCGCAAGTATTTGTCGCTTCTGCTGTTGGCTGCGGTCGTAGCTCTCCCCATCGCTTACTCGCAGACCCCGACTCCGTCAGCAAGTCCAAAACATCGACGTGCGAAAAAGACGGAGAATGCCAGCCCTTCGCCAGCTTCGTCTGCCAGCGCAACTCCTGTCGCCGGTGGTTCTCCAGGGGCAAGCCCGAAAAGAACGCATGCGAAAAAGAGCCCATCTCCAGCTGCTTCGCCGGTTTCTGTCGCCACTCCCACGCCGGTACCGAGCCCAACCGCGAAGAGCCCGCTTAGCGGTATCTTTGGCAAAAAAGCATCGCCGAGTCCAGCCCCTGTCACTAGCGGCACCCCGGGCGCCGGCCAAGTTTGGGTAAACACCGAGACTCACACCTATCACAAGCCTGGTTCGCGGTGGTACGGAAAAACGAAGCAAGGCAAATACGTCAGCGAACAGGAGGCAATTAAAGAGGGCGACCACGCCGCCAAGAACGAATAACCGCGTCCTGCTCGTTTAAGTCTCAAACTAAAAGCCTCTGATTATCAGAGGCTTTTTTTATTGCGTTCCCATGGCATCGAACGATCTAGACCAATAGTGAACCTGCCATTCCTGGAACTTCCTCAGCTACTGCCTCGGGTACTTGACTGGGTCGAGGCCCAAGAGAAGCACGCAATAGACCGCGGAACCCCGCTTTCGCCCGAAGCTCTTAACGACGCGCGGGCTGCCGGGGTGCACGCGCCCGAGAACATCCGCGTGTGTGTCGTAACGGAGATTCCTCCGCCGGAGCTTCCAAGAATCAAACAGCTTGCTGCCGAACTTGGGCTAATTACCCCCGAAACCATTGCCATAACTTTCGGTTTCGGGATCTTTGTCCGAGCGGACCGATCCCATGATCGAGAGGTATTGGTCCATGAATGCGCGCACGTAGCCCAATACGAGAGGTTGGGCATTGAGGATTTTCTAATGCAGTACGTTGTGCAGATCTTCAAAAACGGCTACGACAATGCGCCCATGGAACGCGAAGCACGGGAAGTCGCCGCGCGGATCTGTAAGCAGTAAGCGGCGAGGAGAGACTGGTGACCGGTGATTGGTGAAGCGCGAAGCGAGTAGAAAGGGCGGGTCCGTCCCGGACCGCCGGAGCCCTGGGTATGTATCGGATCTACAGCGAAGCGGCTTTTAACCTAGCCCAGGTTTCTGTCGGATTGACCGCGAAGCGGTTAGAGGACCTAGCCCAGGCCGCCTTTGCGGACTACGGCGCGCCCAACCGGCTTTTGAGGACATAGGGACTGCACCGTATAGCCTCGGTAACGCGCCTTATCTCATTCGCGGTTCCGAACTCTAAAAAGCGGCTGTCCGCCGAGTACTTTCAGAAAAGGTTCGGCATCTATCGCTCATGGGGATGAGGGCGTTTTAGCCCTTCCTAAAGCGCGCCGGGTATGAAGCCAGTCATCCAGATCGAGCAGGAACGTTAACGGATTTAGCCGAAACAGACGCGCCCAATTCGCAATTTTCGCCGAATCTTGGACCTTGGAATTCCGCTCGATCCAGTGAGCGACTTCTGCATCGCTGGCCCCGGTCGCTACGAATTCTTTGAGTTCCGAAGGATCGATCTTGGTGAATTTGAAAAAGACCTGATCCATCGGACAATTGAAGTGGTAGTCACCGGCTTTACCGGCGAGCTCAGCCCGGCACTTGTCTAACATTCGTGCGGCCAGAACGCTGTAAGCCCCAAGCGGTGCGCGCGGGCTTCGAGGAGCCCTGGTTCTGAGATCAGGCGCCAGTTGAAGCAGTGTTTCGTTGGCCATCGGCAAGATCGATTAGTTACCAACCAGTAACCTGCGATCAATCATCGGCAATGCAAATGGCAGAGAGAAGCGCAGGGCCTCGTCGGGTGTCCGGGATAGCGAATCGTACGGAACGACGCTTTACGGATCGCTCTACATGTGGGCGCCGATCGCGAATGCTACCCGGGATTCCGTTACCCTGCACCCCGGCGGCCCGCGGACGCGGGCCCGCCTACTAATCACCTCTCACCTCTCAGATTCTCTCACCGTTCACGGCGTTCCCATCGCTCCTACAGCTCGATCCGTGCAAACAGATAGCTGCCCAGCACCAACAATCCAGCGGTTAACCCAAGTAAGGCTGTCAGGTCAGTGCCAAGTCCAAAATGAGTGGTCCCGGTGAGCGTGTAGCGCAATCCATCCACTCCAAATGATAGTGGGTTGATACTCGTAATGAAAGTCAGCGGACCGGGCAGGTTCCTTAGCGGAAAAAGGGCGCCGGACAAGAAAAACATCGGCATCACCAGCAGGTTAATGATCAGCTGAAACCCTTGGAAATCGGACAGCCGCGCGGCAATCGCAGTACCCATCGCAGTAAACATTATGCTGATCAGCACCATAAAAAGGAAGGTTAGCGGCAGCAGAGCAAATGTCGTCGGGCGAAATCCGGCAATCAAACAAATCGAGATCACAATTATGCCTTGAATAATCGCAACGGTGGCGCCTCCGACCGTGCGCCCGATCATGATTAGCAGTCGCGGAACCGGAGCAACCAGCGTTTCTTTAAGGAACCCAAACTGGCGATCCCAGATTAATTCCATGCCGGAAAAGACCGACGTGAACAGCAGCGTCATCCCAATGATGCCGGGGGCCAGAAACTGAATATAGCTCCCTTGACCGGCTTTTTGAAAAACCGGCTCCATCCCGAATCCCAACCCCAAGAGAAAGAGGAGGGGTTGGCCGAGCGAGGCGATAATGCGAGCCCGCGAACGGACATAACGCTTCAGTTGCCGGATCCAGAGTATGTAGATTGTCGTCATCTGCGGGCTACCGTCTCCGGAACATCCTGACCATCTGACGCATCCGCTCGACTTGCCCGGTTTCCTCGTCCCGAATCGAATAACCGGTCAGCTTCAAAAATGCGGCCTCCAACGAGTCGGTGCCGGTTTCTTCTTTCAACTCGGTCAACGTGCCTTGAGCAACGATCGCTCCATGGTCAATAATTGCGATACGGTCGGCGATGCGTTCGGCCTCGTCCATATAGTGAGTGGTAAGGAAGACCGTGATGCCCTCATCCTTATTCAAGCGCCTAATGTGGGTCCAGAGCTGATTTCGCGTTTGCGGGTCCAGTCCGAGGGTCGGTTCATCCAGAAAGATAATTTTAGGAGTGTGCAGCATACAGCGAGCGATTTCCAAGCGCCGGCGCATGCCACCGGAAAAAGTCTTCACCAGATCGGACCGCCGATCCCAGAGCTGAAACAGATTTAGCAGCTGTTCGATGCGTTCTTTTCGCACGTTTCTCGGCACAGAATAGAGCGCGCCGTGCAAATCCATGTTTTCGTAGGCGGTGAGCTGATCATCCACGCTGGGATCCTGAAAGACGATCCCAAACCGCTTGCGCACCTCGCTCTGATCGTTACTCGGATCGAATCCGTCGACTTCGACTTCCCCGCTCGTCGGGCGAAGCAGGGTAGTCAAGATCTTGATGGTGGTAGTTTTGCCGGCACCGTTTGGTCCAAGGAATGCAAATATCTCGCCTGCCTTTACTTCGAACGAAACGTCTCGGACAGCCGTGATCGAGCCATATTTCTTCACCAGTTTAGCCACCCGGATCATGCCTCTCCTCTGCGTGTGTTTTGACTGTACTTAACCCTTCCGGCTCGATCGCATCGGCGAGGCGATCCATCAGGTTGCTGGCGATTCGGACTAGTTCCTGCTCGGTGGGCGTGAGAACCCGAGTCATCGCTGCAGCGAGACGACTCTCCCGCTTGCGTGCCTCCTCAGCCAATAGTCTGGAACCGGCAGGCGTGATCTTGATCAGACATCGTCGTTTGTCGACCCGATCCTGATGGCGTTTGATGAAGCCTTCGGTCTCAGAATCCGCCAGGAGCCGCGTCAGCGACTGCGGTTGGATGCCGAGATAGCCGGCCAGCGCCGTCACAGTAGTCACACCTTCCCGACGGAGTTGACTAAGAACTCCTAACTTGGCCATGCTTAGGCCACCGGCGGCTCGAGTGATGCGCAAGCGGTGGAACAGGCGTGACACGCTTCCGTGCAAACGATTGGCGGTCTGCTCCATGGTTCTCTGGTTGGTTTCACTCATTCATCCGTTAGTAAGATAAACTTACTAATAGCAATGCCGCAAGTAGAAACACTCCCGAGGCGAGCATCCATTCATTGTCCAGACATTAGTAAGCTTTTCTTACTAAATATGCACGATCAATGATTCGTGTGCGATCGCCGCAACCATCGTTCGCAGG
>DASTDH010000426.1:0-7717 GCA_035710445.1 Chthoniobacterales bacterium | reverse complement strand
CGCAGGATCACCTTAGCACGCCGCACTTCTCCGGCCTTCATCGTTCGCGAAGCCGCCATTCTTTTCAGTTCCCGCCGCTCATGCGGCGCCAATTTCAACCTCGTTGTTGACACCCACTTAACTTATCAAATATCCGCTTTGAAAATCAATGAAACGATGCACTAGCGAACGGGATGTCGTCTGGCTCAGCATCGAAATCCGGATCGCGCGGCCGTTGCGGAGGCGGCACTGAACGTGGCGGTGGTGGAGGCTGACCAGTGCTGGGGTGTTGAGCGCTTTCGGGTTTGGAGCCGAGCAGCTGTAGGTTCTCGACCGTCACCCGCAAGCGCGAACGTTTCTGGCCGGTCTGTTTGTCTTCCCAGGCATCAAGTTTCAACCGCCCTTCAATGAAGACCGGGCGGCCTTTGCCCAAGTATTCTTGGGCGATCTCGGCTGTGCGGCCCCAAAACGTTAAATCGACAAATGTCGTCTCTTCCTGTTTCTGGCCATCGTTATCAGTCCAAACCTGGTTAATGGCAAGCCCAGTCTCAGCAACTGCGGTGCCGTTTGGGGTGTAGCGGGTTTCGGGATCCCGAGTCAGGTGGCCTGCAAGGTATACTCGGTTGAAGTTCATGTTGAGAATTGTTCGAATTGTTAGGTCACAGGAGTGGATGAGAATGATTGGCGCAAATCGCTCGGAGCCGCGTTTCCTCGCAGCGATCGCAGATTCCGAAAACCAGTGTTCGTTCGAGGAAATCTTGTTCGGGCCAGCTCAGATATTGGTTAGTGGCCAATAACACTTCAACCGTATCGAGCGCCACTGGCATCAATGCACGGAGCAAGCGCAAGTGCGCGATCTCGCATTCGGCAGCATCGATCCGCCGTTTAGTGTGCTCGATCTGGCCGCACAAATCGCGAATCTCGTCCTCTAGCGCTGCGATCGCGGTATCGATCGCCTCCATGGTCAGCGTCGGCGCGTCCATTGTCTCTCGAGCCAGAGGTGACCGGCCGGCTTAGTGTGACCAGGATGATTTCGCGCACTCAGAAATTTGTGCTGAATTTCTCTCTCACTCCATTTTGGTTGAGCGCGTTCATTAAAATGCTCAAAAAGACGGCGAGCAGTTACGAAATCGAGATTGAATCCGTGAACCAAGATGCTTGCTGCGCGAATGGTCGGCATACTTCCACCTTGATGATTAATCGCCGTCGGAATTTTGCTCAGATACCGCAAAATTCGCTCTTCGTCCTTGGCAGTAAGTGGCGATGGCGGCCATACTACGGCCGCTGAATTCGCGGGCTGATTTAATACCGGAATATCTGCAGTTCCGACACATGCCGGGATTGAATCAGTGAACGACATTAGCCAATGTTCGGGCCAGACGATATCGCTGAATCGGATGGTGATTACGGGTTCATCCACAATCCGTCGGTAACGACGGAAGCTGATGAGCTTTCCATCTTCATCTTTCTCCTGGTGTTCGCCATAAAGAAGCGACTGATGACCACCGCCGGCGCGCCATTCGATGAGTGGTTTGCCGCGTTCTCCTTTCAGGCCGGAGCCGCGCCAACATGCCGGGTAAGGGCCATCCATGCGTATCCAGATGTGGCAACCTTTTTTCCCACGGGTCCGTAGTGTCTTAGCGGCCCACGGATTAAGGAGCAAAAAGGGATCAACTTCATTGTCGGCATCAATATCAATCGCTACCAAATTAGCACTCAGCGGACCAAGCAGCGCACCGATATTGCCTCGGCGCCCAGCTGCTCGCAGTAACGCACGCCAATGCCGGGAGCTTCGGCTTTGCTCGAATGTCCGCGTATTCCATCCCGATGTGATCGGACCTTTTTCATCGAACGGGATAGCGAGAAGGACGGTTCGTGGACCGAGCAGCCAGTAGAGATAGGAGAGAATTTCCTGGGGGGATTGCATAGTCTGGAAGGGAGAGGGATTGTCAGAGCGACGGCAAGAGTTTCAGTGCGGTTGCGTGCTGGCCTTCCCGCTCGGCTACTGCTTCAGGTCCGTCTTGTTCTGCCATCTCACGCAGAAACGGTAAGCCGCCGGCAATTGATTCCAGGATTTCAACTCGTGTTGCTTGACGTCCTTCGCAATACCAATGCACTTCGAGCGGGTCACCAATGTGAAAGAGCAATCCGGCACCGCCCGGTGCGCGGAACGTAGAATACGATTCGCTGACCCAGAGAGCGACGACGCCAGGGTTACGGCGCAGCATGTTGCCGGCAGTTGGAACAGTTTCCTCGGGCAACTTGTGCTCGTTCCGGCGCATATTCGGATTGGCTAAAAACGGGCAAACCCGGACTGCATACTCGGCACAGTCGCGATGGCTAGGAGGTTCGCTGGAGGTCCGATTGATTATACACATTGGACCAATCGGCCAGATCAAGAATCGGCCGAGCCGTTCGCCGCAGATCCAACATTTCTTATACCGAATTGCCTCGCTAATCTTGTGGGCATCTACCACGCGAAAGTCCGGCTCACCATTGATCCACTGGACGAAATAAGGGACCGGAAAACCGCGCCGATCGATTGGTAGTTTTGCAATACGATCTGGCGTATTCATCCGAGTAATTTCCTCGTCTTTTTGCAGAGTGTTTCCTGGCGCATTGTCACCTCGAGCGCGTCGCTGAGTCGTGCTTCGGTATCGATCGCCGGCGGAATTGGCCGAGTAAAGCCGCGTGGACGGTGTAGATGCTCAGTCACCGAAAGGAACCTTTCTGTCGTCGGCGCATTTGTCTTTCATATTTCCTGACCTCGACGATCGGCCAGAGCCAAGTGTGACTACTGAATCGCAACGGCAGCAGGAACTGGTTTTTACGGACTCGCAATCGGACTTCGCGTTTGCTAATGCCGAACCGTTCTGCCATCTCTGTAACGGTAAAATATATTGGTTTAAATATCGGTTTTGGCTTCGGCTTACGCCGTGGATGCCTTTTCTTACTTTGGCTGTGTGCTTGCCAATGACAGGTATGGCAAAGACTGAGGACATCTTCGAGGATGCCGCGCTCAAACGGGAAACGGTAACGTTGGTGATGGACCTGTTCAGCAGGCCGACCGCATTGTTTGCATTGATCTTCGTCACGTGCGAGAGCTGCGGCTCGAAGCTCACGCCAATGATCGCTTAACTGGTATCTGAGGTATCGACGTACCCAACATTTCGGAATGGTAGGAGTCAGGATGACCAGCTCCTGATTCATACGGGCACGCGACTCTTTGAATCCTCAATAAATTCTTTAACTTCTGCGGCGTCCCAACGCAGAGTCTGCCCTGTAAAGCGGCAGGGGGCCGGGAAATTTCCATTATGGATCCAGGTCTCGAGTGTCCTGGAGAGTGAGAGGGAAATCCTCGCACAAAACAAGAGTTGCGAGGAGCTTAGTATGTAGGCGTGGATGATCTCTCTAGTCCTGGAGGCCACTTGATCGCTCTATCGTAGCCTGGACGATCCGCACGCAATAGGAACCATACGTCTCGTGGGATCCATAGGCTTACTGAATTTCTTTGTGGTCTCTGCGGCCTCTTTGTTCAAAAATCCGATCTTCGTGTCCCCTTGTGGTTTGCTGCAACCCGCTTTTCTACTTTGAAGGGCGCTGATTTTATCTTAAAACGGGAGCTGCTCAAGGGATCCGGTATGCCAGAGATCAAGCGCTACAAGCAGTACGAGATCCTGCAACGCCCGGATGGTACACACTGGGAGCTGGGCTCCGGGGCGATGGGTACGACCTACAAGGCATTTGATACGAATCTGGAGCGTGCTGTCGCGTTGAAGATCATTAACGATGCCTATCTCGGCAACGACACCGCCCGACAACAGTTCCTGCGCGAAGCTCGCTCCGCCGCCGGCTTGCGTCATCCTAACATCGCTTCGGTTTACGACCTCGGAACAGATCGGGACCAATACTTCTATGTAATGGAGCTGATCGACGGGATTACGGTAAAAGGGAAAGTCCGGCGGGATGGACCCTTCGATGCTCCCACCGCTCTCGGCTTGGTCTTACAGATCGCATCGGCGCTTTCCGCGGCCGAACGCCAGCGATTGGTGCATCGAGATCTAAAGCCGGCCAACCTGATGCTCACTGAAGAGAACGGCGAGCAAGTGGTCAAAATTATCGATTTCGGCTTAGCCAAGAAGATCCTGGCGTCGGGCGAAGCTTCCGGCGCATTCACTATTGCCGGAGGATTCGTGGGCACGGCTGAATTTGCCAGTCCGGAACAGATCAGAGAAGCCGATTTGGACACTCGCTCTGATATCTATTCTTTGGGGGCAACGTTTTTCTTCATGTTGACCGGAAGACCTCCTTTCACTGGCGCGGCCGGGGAGGTAATGAGTCACCAACTCTATAAGGCAATTCCGTTGGAGCCGCTCTCGAATCAACCCGCGACTATCATCGAACTAGTCCAACGAATGATGGAGAAGCAGAGAGAAAAACGGCCGCAAAGCGCGGCCGATCTGCGCCAATCGATTGAATGCGCTCTTCGGCAAATTTCGGTGCCCGCTGGCAGTGATCGCTTCCGGCTGATGGAACCCAAAGAGGAGACGCCGCAGGGCCAATGGTTCCGGGCCTTGGATGGACATCGGGGCCAGCCGGTCGACGTTTTTGTGTTCGCCCGTGATCTCGTGGCTGATCCCGCTTTTCTGCTGACCTTAAGGACACAGGCCGAGCTGGTCCGGAATGCGTCGCATCCGCTCCTGCGGGCAATTCAGTCTTTGGAAGAAACGACCGAGCGCACGTTTCTAGTCGAAGATGCGGAGCTGGGATTATCGTTGCAGGAGCTGCTGCGAACTCGTCAACAACTCACTCCGTCCGAAGTTGGGATTCTAATAACGCGGTTAGCATCTCTTACCGATTACGCGCAAAGGCAGGGCCTTTTGTTACTCGATCTCACGTTACGCGGTATCCGTCTGAACTCGGTAGCAGCCACTGACAACGCAACCAGGCTGCCGGAACATGAGGCTGATTCCTGGAAATCGGTAGAGCTGAAGGTGGACCCAATCGATTTATCTCTCGTCGCTTCGGACTCAGGGACACCCGCCAACGCGGCGACGTGGCAAGGCGGCGTGACCCTGCTAAATGTCGCAACTACCACCGGGCCGAGAAGCAGTTACCTGCGCTTGCTGAGTTTGCTGGGTTACGAATTGATGGGTGGACAACGGAGTCAGGTAGAAAGAACCGGACGTATGTCGCCGCTTCCGGGTATGAGCGAAGCGGCCAACCTGGTTTTGCGAAAAGGAGCGGTTGATGAATTTGGCTCCGCGGCGGAGATGGCCGCTGCATTTTCGCGCACGTTGGAAACAGGCTGGCAACAGCCGGCTGATCGCATCGGCGGAAGCGTAAATCTAGCTGCTCCGAATCCGCTCCAATCGTCGCCGACGCAAACCTCGAGGAGCGATACAGTTCAACCCACTGAACGTCCCGCGAAGCCTGGTCAACCGCGACCCGCACCGCTAGTCTTACCTCCACCCTTGCCGGATGCCGTTTTTTCGACGGCAGCACCTGAGCAGAGCAGAGCGCGAGAGACACGCCGGCCTCGTGAAACCGAGCCATCAACCGGGCAGACGGCAAAGTCAATTTGGCTTAGGCCGATCGCCTTGATCGGAGGAGCTCTGCTCTTGGCTCTTGGTCTGGGCGGGTTTGCGTGCTACTTGACGATTCAACAGCTGCTCCAGGTTGCGGCCGGGAATGGCCCCCGGGAGCAGGTCGTCGTTAAACCAGAGACGCCGGTTGCGAAACCGGTCGAGCAAGAGAAGCAACAAAACTCTTTGCCGCGAACGCTTATCGTGCCGGAACAGTACGCAACGATACAGTCTGCGATCGACGCCGCAAAAGCGGGCGATACCGTGTTTGTTAAGATCGGGACTTACGATGAAAAACTTAAATTCAAGGAGGGCATTGTATTGAGAGGTGAGAGCCGCGAAACGACTATCATTCGATTTGCGTCTCCGCCAACTGCAGTAGCCGGTCAAAGTAGCTATGATGCGCCGCTCGAAGTCCGCAACTGCAAGTCTGGTCAAGTCGAGCAGCTAAGCTTTGAACAAACCGCGGCCGACCCACGCGAGGCAAGCGCGGCGAACAACATTTGCCGGATCGACGGCATTATTGTTGTGAACTCTTCCATCGTAATCAAGAATTGCCGGGCCACGAGCGCAGCGGCTTGCGGGATCGACGTCTCCGGATCAGCGTCGGCACCGACGTTGATCGAAAATCAATGTCGCTTTAGCCATTTCTCTGGCATTTTGTTCGAAGATAACGCTCAGGGAACCGCCGAAAATAATGTTTGTGAGCAAAACCAAGCTGATGGAATCTGGGTCGTTGGACCGGGGACCGCTCCCAGGCTCACTAAGAACGAATGTCGATCAAACAAGCGGGACGGTATTCTTTTCTTCAGGGGAGCGCATGGCCAAGCCGAACAGAACGTGTGCGAAGATAATAGTGAATGTGGAATAGGCGTATTCGATCCGGGAACAGCTCCGGAGCTGACTAAAAATCAATGCCGATCGAACCGGCTGCACGGGATCTTTTTCAGCTACGGTGCCATGGGTCGAGCGATCGAGAATACCTGTGAGTCAAACAGCGACAGTGGGATTGCTGTCCGAGCCGCGATGCCGTTCCTGAGTGGAAATACATTGAGAGGAAACTCTCATTATGGTCTCGCTCATGACGTTGCCTCAAAACTTACATTCGGCGTGAGAAACCAGATTAGCGGAAATAAGTTGGGTGAGGTGATCACGAACACAGTGTTCAAATAGGCGACTATCCTTCTGCGGCCTCAGCGAAATTGCTTGTGACCACTATCGATTCGGATTCATCTTGTTGGGTGGATGATCTGAAGTCTTTTCTGCAGTCGTTGTGGGCACCTTGGCGAGTCGAGTATTTCGAACGGACCGACAACTCACCCGATTTCCTGCGCCGCGCGGCTGAATGTACCAACGACGTTGACTACTACGTCGTTTATCGACGTAAATCTGCCTTTCTCATGATGAACCTCTACCCGTATTCGGCCGGTCATCTGATGGCGGTGCCTTATCGCGAAGTGTCGACGCTTGAGGAATTGTTGGCAGCGGAAAAACTTGAGCTGCTCGACCTTTCGATTTACGCGCAGCGTCTCTTGCGGGAAGTGGTCAAGGCCGAAGCATTCAACATCGGGTGGAATCTGGGTGCCGCAGCGGGTGCCGGCCTGGAAACGCATTTGCACCTTCATATCGTGCCGCGATGGTCAGGGGACCATAATTTCATGACCGTGACCGGTGGTACTCGGATTATTCCACAAGGCTTGCGACCGCTGTACGAAAAACTGCGCGATGCAACTGCCCACACCGCCTTTCCAACCGACCATAGCGCATCGGATCCGTGGAATTGACCGTGGGTTGCAATGACCTGTATCCCACACAAATGCTTCGACATTTGTGAGCGCGTCGCTCCGGGGTCCAATTCGTGAGCTTTACGGGCTACTCCAAGCTCGACTTCATTCCGCGACTTGAGAAAAATCTGGCCGAACTCAGCCCTCAATGGCCGATTATTTTCACCAAAGAAAATATCGAGCAATACAAGTTCTGAGGGTACGGGTTACGGAACACGGAATACGGAACTGTATTAATTTATATTGCCACTTATATTTTATATGTTATGTACCAGCGGCATGAACTCCAAATCATTTGTCGACCTGGTTGCATGGCAGAAGGCTCACGAACTCGTTCTATCGATTTACCGATTAACTAGAGCATTTCCG
>DASTDH010000425.1:0-18363 GCA_035710445.1 Chthoniobacterales bacterium | reverse complement strand
CCAAAGACGCTGAAACGAACCACGACGGGCGCTTCGACCAATCATTCAACTTACCATCCGACGACCAGTTATCAGCCCAAGCCAGCCAGCCAACCAAAGACCACTTATCGGGCAGCCAGTACCTATCGTCCCCAGGCCAATACATACCATGCCCCGGCCAACACCTATCATCCTCCTGCGGCGAGTCATGCTCCGGCCCCAGCCTACCACCCTAGCGGGGGTGGTGGCGGCAACAAAGGCGGCGGGGGTGGCGGCAACAAGGGCGGCGGGGGCAACAAAAAGGACGAAAAGAAAAAGTAACGCGGAAATGCCGCTGAGCGAACGAAGTTCCGGTTGATAGCTTCGGGTTTTGATTCGAAGCTGCCGGAACATGAATAGGGTAGCTGGCCTCGAGACTGAATACGGTTGTCTGATCTCTGAGGATCAAGCTCAGAGCCAAGCTGACGCGTGGCCGGTTAAGATTAAGAACCACCTCTTCCGCAAGTGCCAGATTGGCGCTATCGATCTGCACTATCGCGACTATGAAGAACCGCCGGGCAACGGCGGTTTTCTTTTGAACGGTGGTCGCCTCTATCTTGATATGGGCCACCTGGAGTATTCTTCACCCGAGTGCCTTACCGTCCGTGATCTGGTCGCCTATGACATTGCCGGAGATCTTCTGCTGTACCAGGCGATCAAGGAATTGGGCGTCGAGGACAAGGTTTCGTTCCTAAAGAACAACATCGATCACCACACTGGAGCCACTTTTGGCTGTCATGAGAACTATTTGATGCGGCGTGAGGCCCAGTTCACTCCGGAAATTCTCGCGTCCCTGCTCGGTTTTTTGGCGACGCGCCAGATCTTCACTGGGTCTGGCCGAGTAGGTCATGCGAATCCGCTCGCCTTCGACTTTGAGATTCCGGATCGGCCGGGAAACGTTCCGTTTCAGATCAGCCAACGAGCCGATCATATCGTCAACGACATTTACCAGTGGGTGCAGTTCAACCGGGCGATCATCAACGCGCGTGATGAGCCGCTGGCCGACTATCGTAAGTACCGCCGGCTGCACCTTTTGATTGGAGACTCGAATATGAGCCCGTTTGCGAACGCGCTTAAGATTGGCACAACGGTCTGTATTCTCACCTTACTGGAAGAAAATCTTCTGCCGAAACAAATCGCCTTGCGAGATGCGGTTCTGGCTACCCGAGAAATATCCCGACGTCCGGATGGAGATTGGGTAGTAGAAATGGATGACGGCTCAACCCAGGATGCGCTTGATATCCAATATGAATTTCTCGCTCACGCCCAACGCTATTTGAGTGGCTCAGACGAAGAAACCGACTGGATCTTGGAGATGTGGCAATTCACGCTGGACGCGCTGAAGGAGAAACCCGAGCTATTGATCGGCGGGGTCGACTGGATCTCCAAGAAATGGCTTCTGAACATGTTCGTCGAAGACCAAGGACTCTCCTGGCAGGATCCTTGGCTGCAGAGCATCGACCTCGAGTATCACAACATCCATCCGCAGCGAGGCCTCTTCTTCGCTTTGAAGCCGGCCAAGACCATCGGGGAATTCAATGCGTCGGTTCGGCGTTCCGAAGCCAAGTTAGCGCCGCCTGCCCACACGCGCGCGGCTGGCCGGGGCCGGGCAGTAGCTTTTTTTCAGAAGAAGAATCTTCCTTATATCATCAATTGGGACTCGATTGCTCTAGAGAGCCAGGACTACTTGTCGATGCCTGACCCGTTCAACACCTATACCGACGCGATCGACTATTTTTTGAGGTAAACGAGTTCTGAATTTCAAAAATCAAGATCGGTTTGTCACGTGCTCGTGCAAGTACGATTCCGGTTCCAAACAACCTGATGAACGATGAGCCGGAATAATTTTATCGCGGATCGCTCATGTATGGAGAGGTTCGTTAGTTTGAACCGTTAAGCTCAAAGCTTTGACCCAGTAGATTTTTTAAAAAGTAAACCTAGTATTTTGCTATGATGAACATCTTTTCGAATCGGGCCCTTACCCGATCGCTGATCCTCGGCGCCACGCTCCTTGTGTTGTCCCCAGTAGCCTCGGTTTTTGGCGAGCCGGTTTGGCAGACGGACTATACCGCTGCAAAGTCCGCAGCCACGCAGCAGAATAAGTATATCCTCCTGGACTTTACCGGCTCAGATTGGTGCCCTTATTGCATCAAGATGGACAAAGAGGTTTTTGCTAAGCCCGCGTTCTCAAGTTTTGCCGATCAGAAACTCGTCTTAGTTAAGCTCGACTTCCCTCGAAGGGCCAATCAATCGCCGGCAGAGAAGTCCCAGAATCAGGAATTGGCAAAAAAGTACGGTATTGAGGGTTTCCCGACCTACGTGCTGCTCGATCCATCCGGCAAGGAAGTCCGCCGACAAGTCGGATATATGGAAGGCGGCCCCGACGCGTTCATCAGCTGGGCCCAGCTCAAATAGCCGATAGTCAATAAGCAATAGCCGACTGACGATAAGCGAATCGACGGTAGCCAACAGCAAATATAGGCTATCGGAAATCGGCTATCGGCTATTCATTCTGAGATGGATGCTCAGAATCGGGCTTCGCCCGCGCTTTTGACCGATCTGTATCAGCTGACGATGGCCTATGGTTACTGGAAGCAGGACCGGCTGAGTCAGGAAGCGGTTTTTCATCTTACCTTTCGTGAGCATCCTTTCCACAGCGGATACACCGTCGCTTGCGGGCTGGCGGACGCGATAAATTACGTCCTTCATTTTCGCTTCGGTGCCGACGATCTGGCCTACCTCGGAGAGCTCAAAGGAGGCAACGGGAAGAAACTCTTCGAGGCCGCTTTCTTGGATTATCTCCGTACTGTTTGCTTCTCCGGGAATATTGAAGCGATTCCGGAGGGCAGCGTTGTGTTTCCACACGAACCATTGCTTCGCATCAGTGGACCGCTGCTTGAATGTCAGCTCCTGGAAACGGCTCTACTCAACATCATCAACTTCCAGACTCTAATCGCAACAAAAGCTGCGCGCATTTGTCTGGCTGCGAAAGGCGCACCAGTTCTGGAATTTGGGTTGCGACGGGCCCACGGCCCGGATGGGGCGCTGGCAGCAACCCGCGCCGCTTATATCGGAGGTTGCGCGGCAACCTCCAACGTTTTGGCGGGAAAGGTTTTCGGCATACCGGTACGCGGGACGCACGCGCATAGCTGGGTGATGTCGTTTCCGAGCGAGCCAGAGGCATTTGCCGCTTTTGCCGACACGCTCCCGGGCAACACTATTTTTCTGGTCGATACCTACGACACGTTAGCCGGTGTGCGAAACGCTATCGAGATTGGGCGGGTCTTGCGCCAGCAGGGCCATGACCTCATGGGTATCCGGCTCGATTCCGGAGATCTTGCCTATTTAAGCATTCAAGCGCGTCGCCTGTTGGATGAAGCAGGTTTCGATAAGGCTCAAATTCTGGCCAGCAACGACCTGGACGAAAATATCATCAGCAGCTTGCAATCCCAAGGAGCGCAGATCGATGCCTGGGGAGTTGGAACCAGGCTGGTGACGGCCTTCGACCAGCCTGCCTTAGGCGGAGTCTTCAAGCTCGGAGCGGTGAGACCGCCAGGTGCGGATTGGGAATATAAAATCAAACTATCCGAACAAGCGGTCAAGGTTTCGAATCCCGGATTTCTCCAGGTCCGGCGCTTCCAGCGTGAGGGCGAGTATATCGCCGATATGCTGTATAACGAGATCGAGGGGATTAAAACGCCGCCCACGATCGTCAATCCCGCAGACGTCAATATGCGGAAAAAGATTCCGCCCAAAACCAAACATCGCGATCTGCTGGTTCCAATCCTCCGCAGGGGCAAGCTAGTCTATCAGCCTCCGGCGATTCAGGAAACGCGCGCCTCGGCCCAAGCAGAACTGAAACGGTTTTACCCTGGCATCACGCGCCTGCTCAACCCTCATATTTACCCGGTCGGCTTAGAGCTGGGGCTGCACGAACTAAAAACCCATCTGATGGAAAGGTTGCGACCCAAACCGGCCGTGGAAGAGGAATGAGGGGCGGCGTGAACAGAGAAGAGTGATTGGTGAGAGGTGACCGGACGGGCTGGTCGGCGCCGGTAGGACTTATACGACCTATACGACTTATAGGACCTGTCAGGGCAGCGCCGTGAACACCGATCACCAACCACCATTCTTTCACTCTCGGCATTCACGGCGCTTTTCAATGCGCTCGGCTGAAGACGACCAGAAAGCAGCCGAAGAGAATCAAGACCGCACCGGCAATTCCCATCGTGTCCAGATGAACTTGGCGAAAGAAGATCGCAGTGAAGAGTATGATGAAAAGAGGATAGCTAATCTCCAAAAGAGAGGCCAGGGTCGCATTTTTCTCGTTTATCGCCAGCGCGTTGAAAAGATAAGCGCCGGTGCCGAAGACCAGATACAAGGACACCAGCCCGATCACCGGCCAGCTCTCACCGAGCCTCCACCAGTTTTGTCGAGGGTAAAGAACCCAGAGAACAGCGGCTACTAAGATGCCATTGGCCAAACTAACGAAGGAAAACGCAGCGGCAAAGTCTACTCTTCGGAAAAGAGCCTCCATCAGGACATATTGGATGCCCCAGCACGCAGCCGAAAGTAATGCGTATCCCCACCAGGTCATGGGGAGTCTTCTTAGCGGCTTCTGCGCGCTAATGCCAGTCGACAGATCTCATCACAGAGAACGGAAAACGAAATACCAACTGCAGCCGCTGACTTGGGAAGCAAGCTTTGTGCAGTCATACCGGGGAGAGTGTTGACCTCCAGGCACCAAATATTTCCATTTGGATCCATCCGAAAATCGACACGACTATAGTCGCGGAGTTTTAACGCCTGATGGGCCTGCAAGCCGAGTCTTTGCATCTGCGAGGTAGCTTCGGAAGAAATGTGGGCCGGAAAAATCTCTTCAGCACCATCTGGTTGATACTTGCTTTCGTAGTCGAAAATGTCGGACAGCTTTGGAATGATTTCGCCTACGGCCAACGCGCGATCACCGAGAATGCCAACCGTGAACTCGCGACCGGGAATAAACTCTTCGAGCATGACTTCGTCGTCGTGGTGATAAGCTTCGGCGATCGCGGCCGGCAGGTCTTCCGGTTTTTTCACGATCGATAATCCAATGGTAGATCCTTGTTTGTTCGGCTTGACTACCAGAGGAAGGCCAAGTTCCGCACACGCCTCCGTCGTATTCACCGGGGCCATCAGCCACTTAGGCGTTGGGATGCCTTTGGCGACGAATAACCGTTTAGCCAAATCCTTATCCATAGCGGCGGCGCTTCCGACGTGGTCGCTGCCGGTGTACGCGATCCCGGCCGCTGAGAATACCGCTTGAATTGTTCCGTCTTCGCCGGTTCCACCATGCAATGCCAGAAAGACGACATCGGCATCGCCGAAATAGGAGGCCTGAACGATCCCCCCGGTTTTAGCCCGGACCACTTGGAGCTCCTGCTCGGTCGGTGGCTCGGGAGCCACACCGCGAGAAAGCAAACTCTGCTGTTCTACTTCGGACAAAACACCGCGAAACGTATCAACGGCGATCACGCGATGCCCCGCATCGCGCAGCGCTTTGGCTACTTGGGCACCGCTGGCTATCGACACGTCACGTTCCGAACTATTCCCACCGAAGAGTACTGCTACTTTCATGATAAAGGACTTCTCTCGACTCGATGATATAACCCGCTCGGGATTTTCCTCATCGGGAAAAAAACCACAAGGCAAATTTCTGCGAGCAGCTCAAATCGCGCACTCGATAGAAATGTCGATGGAAGAAACCTTGCGATACCACGCGCTCCCGGCGCGGATTAACTTAGCCTCAAAACGATGATCGAGCGGAACCCGCACCCGGCGAACGCTACATCCACATTGGAAAAGCAGGCTGGCCAATTCCTGCGCTTCGGATTCGCTGGCGGCAGGCTCATGTTGACCGGTAACCAGGAGAATCGGGTAGCAAGGGAGCGCAGGCAGCGGTTTCGGATGAAACGGCGATTTCGGTTGAACTAAGACAGCACCGCCCAACAGTTCGGAGTGCACAAACAGGAGAGAAGCCGCCAGGGTGGCACCGTCACCTATTCCAAACACGATGAGTCGTCCCGGATTAAGATCGTACTCGCCGACTGCCCACTGGAGAAACTTTGAAATCCGGTCCGCTCTTTCAATAAAACAGGTCTCTTTGCAAATTGAATCGTCGGGGCTTCCCAAGAAAGAATAACCTTCATTGTACGGAAACCATCCTCGGAGGCTGAGAACATTGGTTCGATGATCACGCGCCCAGACTTCCGCGATCGAGAGCAGCTGCTCTTCGTTCGCGCCCGAATCGTGGAGAAGAACCAGCCCCGGTTCGCGGCCGGGTTCTGCCAGGTCGGCAGAAACAAATCGGTGAGCGCAATCCGCGTCGGTGCGAATGCCAGTCTGACTCATAGTGAATTAGGTACCCTTCATTTTCTCGCCGGAAGATACAATGACATCTACTTTTCCATTTGACTAACGGGAACCTGTTCGGACGAGAGAGTCTGCTGCCGTGGCCGACCGAAAAATTTCATGATCACAGAGAAGAAAACCGGAGTCAGGAATATTCCGAATAGTGTGACGCCGATCATACCACTGAACACTGCCGTACCGATCGCTTGGCGCATTTCCGCGCCCGGACCGACAGCAACGACCAGCGGAAGCACGCCCAGCGTAAAGGCAAATGACGTCATTAAGATCGGGCGAAGACGTAGCTTGGCCGCTTCCACGGCGGAATCCATCCGATCGTGACCGGCATCCATCTGCTGTTTGGCGAATTCGACGATCAGGATCGCGTTCTTACAAGCCAAACCAACCAGCACGACAAACCCGATTTGAGTAAAGATATTGTTGTCCATCGATCTCAGAAAGACGCCAGAAATGGCTGCGAACAGACACATCGGTACAATCAAAATGATTGCCAACGGCAGCGCCCAACTTTCGTACTGAGCCGCCAGCACTAGAAAAACGAAGAGCACGCAGAGAGGGAAAATGTATACCGAGGAGTTGCCAGCCAAAATCTGTTGCAGCGTCAGTTCCGTCCATTCAAATCCAAATTGGCTGGGCAAGTTCTCCTTCGCCAGCTGGTCCATTACCTGAATCGCCTGTCCCGAGCTTACCCCCGGCAATGTATTTCCAGTGATTTCCGCTGACGGATAAATGTTATAATGCATCACCTTGTCCGGCCCGTTGATTTCCCGGATGTCGAGCAGGGTGCCAAGGGGAACCATCTGGTTTTTGTTGTTTCGAGTGTAGAGTTGGCCGATCGATGAGGGCTCGACCCGAAACGCCGCGTCTCCCTGAATATTGACCTGGTCGGTTCGGTTCAAAAAATTGAAATCGTTGACGTAGGTCGACCCGAGATATGCCTGCAAAGTGTCGAATACCGAGTTCAACGGAACATCCAGGGTCTCGGCTTTTCGGCGGTCGATATCGAGGTAAAGCTGCGGCACCTGGGAACGAAAACTGGTAAACAGCCCGACCAGCCCATGCCCGGAACTTGCTTTTGCGATCAGAAGATCGGTCGCTGCCTGCAATGCCGGAAGACCGGCACCGCGCCGGTCCTGAACCTGCATCTTGAATCCACCGGCATTACCAATCCCGCGCACGGGTGGCGGCGGGAAGACCAGTACCCTTGCATCCTGGATTTGAGCAAATTTCGGCCGGAGCGCGGCGGTAATGCCGGGCCCGCTCAATTTCGGATCTTTGACCCGCTCTTCGAATGGGGCGAGCGGCAAGAACGTTGTCACCGTGTTATTGCGATTCGTACCGTCGAGGCCGGAGAAACCTGCGAACTCCACGGTATGGGCAACCCCTGGAATTTTGCGAGCGATCTCGGACATCTCTTTGCGGACTTCTTCGGATCTCTGGAGGGACGCTCCGTCCGGCAACTGCGCGAATGCAATCAGATAACCCTGATCCTGGGTCGGAATAAATCCCCCGGGCACCTTGTCGAACTCCCACCCGGTCAAAACCAACAAGCCGGCATAGACCAGCAACACGATCACCGACAGCCGCAACAGCCGATGCACAATCCGGGTGTAGCCGTTCACGCCCGCGCTAAATGTCCGATTAAACAGACGGAAAAACCAGCCCAGCAGGAGATCGAAGGTTCGGGTCAGAAAGTCTTTCTTTGCGTCCCGCGGTTTCAACAGCAACCCGGCTAGAGCCGGGCTCAAGGTCAGAGAGTTAAAGGCCGAGATTAGCGTTGATACGGCGATCGTTAGGGCAAACTGGCGATAAAACTGGCCGGTTATGCCGCTGATAAACGCGGTCGGAATAAATACTGCGCTCAGAACGATGGCGATAGCAACAACCGCTCCTCCTACCTGGTCCATTGCCTTTTCGGTCGCCTCCTTGGGGGGCATCCCCAATTCGATGTTGTGTTCGACGGCTTCCACAACGACGATCGCGTCATCAACGACAATCCCAATCGCGAGCACCAGTCCAAACAGAGATAAGTTATTGAGCGAGAAGCCAAACGCAGCCAATACCGCGAAGGTGCCGATCAATGAAACTGGTACAGCCAGAAGCGGAATGATGGTCGCACGCCAAGTCTGAAGAAAGACCAGTACCACAATCAAAACCAGAATCACGGCTTCAAAAAGCGTGTGGATCACTGCTTCGACCGATTGCTCGATGAATTGCGTCGGATCGTAGACGATGGTGTACTCCAGGTCTTGGGGAAAGGCTTGGGAAAGCCGCTTCATCGTGTCCCTGACCTCGTGCGCAGTTTTTACTGCGTTAGAGCCCGGAAGTTGGAAGATGGCCAAGGCCACCGCCGGCTGACCGTCCAGATAGGAAGAGACATTGTAATCTTTGGCGCCAAGCTCAATTCGGCCCACGTCTGCCAGGTAGACAATCTGCCCGATGTCGCCGCGCTTTACGATAATCTGACCAAATTGGTCTGGCGTAATGAGACGGCCCTGGGTGTTGAGCGTCAATTGAAGCTCGGTGCCGGGCGGAGCCGGTTCAGCGCCGAGCCGGCCCGCAGCTACTTGCACATTCTGGGCCTGTATGGCAGAAACGATATCATCGGTAGTCAGGCCACGTGAGTACATCCGGTTCGGGTCCAGCCAGACGCGCATGCTGTATTCTCGTGCGCCGAAGACGTTGACGTTACCAACTCCGAGCAGGCGGGAGAGGACGTCACGAACCTGAAGAAAAGCATAGTTGCTGATGTACGCCTGATCGTAGGTACCCTTGGGTGAGAGCAGATGGACAACCATCATCAGGTCAGGCGACTGCTTCTGCACGGTCACACCCAAGGCGCGAACCGTTTGCGGCAGCTGAGGGTTCGCGATCTGGACACGATTCTGTACCAACACCTGAGCGATATCCAGATCCGTACCGAGACTGAAGGTGACGGTCAGCGTCATCGCGCCATCGGCGGTCGATTGCGATGACATATAGAGCATGTTCTCGACGCCATTGACCTGCTCTTCAATCGGCGTCGCTACCGTCTCAGCAACCACTTTGGGATCCGCCCCGGGATAGCTCGCGGTCACTTGAATCGTGGGAGGCGCTATCTCCGGATACTGCGCTGTCGGCAACCCAAGATAGGCCAGCATGCCGGCGATCACGATTACGATGGAAATGACCATCGCAAAAATCGGGCGCTCGATGAAGAAGTGCGAGAATTTCATGCCGACTCTCCAGGTTAGTGGCCGCCCTGCTTCGTGCCGCTTGGTTGGCTGCTTTGATTCGGTGATTGGCCGGGTTGAGACCGACCTCCAGCCGGCTTTTCTTTGCTCCCGCTGACCGGTTCCACCGTCACATTCTTCTGCAACTCAAGCTGGCTGGTGGTAAATTGGTTCATGTCGCCCGGCTGCGGATTGACCTTCGAGCCCGGCCGTGCATTAACCAGTCCATTGATAATGACGTTCTCGTCTCCAGTAAGTCCGTTTCGCACGACTCGCAGGCCGTCGACCACCGGGCCAAGTTGCAGGGGGCGGAGCTCAACCGTGTTATTCTGGCCCACGATCAATGCAAATTTTTGCCCTTGATCGCTTCCGATTGCCCGGTCAGTGATGAGAATGGCTGGATATCTCGGACTGCCCGCTACCCGGACTCGGACAAAGGATCCTGGCACCAGAAACCCGTTAGCATTCGGAAAAATACCCCTGATCTGTAGAGTACCGGTCGATGGGTCGAATTGGTTGTTGATGAAATCGATTGTTCCTTTGTGTGGAAAATCCTTTTCGTTCTCCAATTGCAAATAGACTGGGACCTCGGAGCTCATGGCATCGGGCAACTTTCCTTCTCGAACCAGCGCCTGGTATTTCAGCACCGAGCGTTCATCGACATTAAAATAAGCGTAGATCGGATTGACGCTCACCAGCGTGGTAAGCAAGGTTGAATCAGCTTGTACCAAATTGCCGACTGTCACTTGCTCTCGTCCAATACGGCCGGTAACCGGAGCTTTGATCTCGGTAAAATCCAGGTTCAACTGGGCCGATTCCACCGCCGCTTGTGCTGCGATCACCTGAGCATCAGACACGTTTTTTTGCGCCACGGAATTATCGTAGTCCTGTTTGGCGATCACGTTCTTGGCACGGAGCTCATCGGCCCGGGCCAGATTCAAATTGTTGAGCTTTTGCTGGGCTTCCGCCTGTCGCAATTGTCCATTGGCCTGATCGTAAGCAGCCTGGTAAGGCCTGGGGTCAATGACAAAAAGAAGATCATTCTGGCTGACCACATCGCCCGCCTTAAAAGTGATGTTGTAAAGGTAGCCGCTCACTCGAGAAGTGATATTGACACTCTGAACCGCGTCGGTCCGTCCAGTGTACTCATCCCACTCGACAATTTCTTTCGTGACCGGTTTGGCTATTGTGACCGGCGGCGGGGGCGGACCTGCTTGTTCGGCGTTCGGTTTGCTGCACGCGGCCAAACCAACGCTGATCAACCCAACGAAAAGGTGGCCCGCCGGTTTCCAAAAGGTTCGATTGTCCATCACGACTTATTCTTTGTGCGTAGACGCTTACCCACGGCCATATGAAAAAGAGGCGATCCCATGCAACTGATACGAAAGCGAGTCTTAACTTTTGCTCCCGCCCAGGCAATCATTTTTCTCGAACCCTAAAGACAGATTGGTATTGCCTTTCACGAGATCGATCGCGCAATTTCGGTAAACGCCGTAAAGTAGGCGGGTGGAAGAGCATAGCCTAAAAGATCGTACTTTGTTTGTAACTGGCGCCAGTCGTGGGATCGGCTTGGCTATTGCTTTGCGCGCCGCCCAAGATGGCGCCAACGTTGCGATAATTGCGAAAACGGCCAAGCCACACCAGCACTTACCGGGCACCATCTATACCGCGGCAAAGGAGATCGAAAGCGCGGGCGGGAAGGCCCTACCACTGCAAGTGGATATCCGATCGGAAGAGCAAGTCGCAGACGCCGTTAACCAATGTATACGGCGATTTGGGGGTATCGATGTTTTGGTTAACAATGCGAGCGCCATTCAGTTGAGCCGCGCCGATGCCACGACCCTCAAGCGGTTTGATTTGATGCATGAAATCAATGTTCGCGGCACCTTCCTCTGCACAAAGTTATGTCTTCCTCATTTAATTGGTCGAACCAACCCACACGTGTTGACACTGGCTCCGCCTATCTCGATTGATCCACGGTGGTTTGCACAGCACACTGCTTACACCGTCTCAAAGTTCGCGATGGCCATGCTCACCTTTGGACTCGCCGCCGAATGGAAAGCGGAACGCGTAGCGTTTAATTGTCTTTGGCCGAAGACGATAATCCAAACCGCAGCACTAGCCCTGCTCCCCGGGGTCGATCCGCTGAGATGCCGGAAACCGCAGATTGTGGCGGACGCGGCTCATGTGATCCTCAGCCGGGACGCGGGAGCATTTACCGGACACTTCTGTATTGATGAAGATGTTTTGCGTGAGACCGGGGTGACCGACTTCACCGGATATGCGGTCGATCCTCAACAAAAACTGCTGGCCGATCTTTTCCTGGACTAACCAAAGGCAGCATGTGCCCACCTCGATCGATACCAGTGCCGAGTCCGATGAAACAATCTGGCTTCGATCGCGCGAGTGACGGTTGAGCGGATGACCGGTATCATTCGTTTTTGCTTTGCCTGCTGGGAACGCTTCGACTAACAAGTGGCAACGCAATGCCCCAAATACATGACTGAGAAAATCTCTGGATTTACCGCCACCAATATAGTGGTCGCCAACATGATTGGTACGGGTGTCTTCACCAGCCTCGGTTTTCAGGTCGCCTCGATTCGCTCGGATTTCGCATTGATTGCGCTCTGGGTCTTTGGGGGAGTGGCTGCTCTTTGCGGAGCGTTATGTTACGCAGAGTTAGCTGCGGCCATACCTCGCTCCGGCGGAGAGTATCGCTTTCTCTCGCGTATCTTTCATCCGGCCATCGGATTCATGGCGGGCTGGGTTTCTGCAACGGTCGGTTTTGCCGCACCGATTGCTCTGGCAGCGATGGCGTTTGGGAACTACCTGGCCGCGGTCATGCCGTTGGGCGCCCCCCTTCTACTCTCTCTGGGCATCGTTTGGGTGATCACCATCATCCATTTAACTGGCATTCAGACGGGAGCGGCGTTCCAGAATATATCGACGGCGGTTAAGCTTTTGCTGATTTTCGCATTCATTTTGGCCGGGCTTCTGCTCCCTGAAAAGCAACCGCTGCAGCTCGCTCCTAGCGGCCACGATCTAGCTACCTTTTTTTCTGGTCCGTTTGCGGTGAGCATGTTCTACGTGATGTACACATATTCAGGTTGGAACGCGGCTTCCTACATAACCGAAGAGGTCCGGAATCCAGCAAAAAACGTCCCATGGGCTCTTTTTATCGGAACCGTCTTTGTTGCGGTGCTTTATGTGCTGATGAACTTTGTTTTCTTGTTAACCACTCCCAAAGCCGCGATGGCCGGGCAACTCCAAGTGGGAGAGATCGCCGGAACCGCCATCTTTGGCGCGATCGGGGGAAAGGTCGCCAGCGTCTTGATCAGTCTCGGTCTTATCGCTTCGATCAGCGCAATGGCCTGGATCGGCTCTCGTATTACGAAAGCGATGGCCGACGACTTAAAGAATTTGCGGTTTTTCGGTCGGACCAGTCGTCAAGGCACACCCTACGTCGCGCTGCTTCTTCAAGCTCTCATTATTACCGCACTGATCGTAACATCGACGTTTGAAGCGATTTTGGTCTATATTGAATTCAGCCTCTTACTCTGTTCTTTTCTAACTGTTCTCGGTTTAATGGTGTTGCGCTTTCGTGAGCCGAACCTGACTAGACCTTATCGCGTTTGGTTATATCCGATTACTCCGTTGGTTTTCCTCTTGATGACCTTGTTCATGATGATATTCGTCCTGCGAGATAAACCCACTGAGTCCATCCTCGGTTTGCTTACTGTATTTGCTGGTTTGATCGTGTATTTCTTCTCGCGCAATACTGATTCACCTCTACCGGAGCCGTCCGGTACAGATGCGCTCAGTTCGGGGCAGTGAACATTCAGAGATTTTCCGTTTTGCTTGACCCTTGCACTTTATGTCTAAACGTCGGTGGATTCCGTTCCACGTAAGCGCACTCCTATTGCTGATTGGTTCATCGCTCTTCGGCCAGAACACCGAACCGACGCCGGGGATTCAAGGAATTCCGCCGTCGGCGCCGGTTCCATCAACAACAACCCTGGCCCGATCATCTAGTGCGACCGATGCAGCTCGTTATCTGGCCGGTTTACCGGTGGCGGATAGTTCTAGCCTCAGTTCGTTGACGCGAGATCCTCGCTGGCAAGCGTATGCGGCCGCAATGAATGCGGCCTTCGCTCAACTGGAACAGCGACAACTGAGTAATATCCGCGTATGGCGCTCGGATATGATCCCTCCCGGTGGATCGAAAACTTGTCTCTACTATTTTAGCGGCCCTGATTTCTTGTATGCCGACGCCTTCTTTCCAGATTGTACTACTTATATTCTGGGTGGACTGGAATCGGTCGATCCCATGCCCGATCTGTCGACCGTACCTCAGGGCAGTTTGGATTCCACCCTGCAGAATATTCAAATTTCTCTTAACACCATTCTCCAATTTAGTTTTTTTAAGACGAAGGATATGCGGGAAGACTTTCAGCGCGGACAGCTCAAGGGAGTTTTACCGATTATTTTTGTTTTTCTTGCTCGCACCGGAAAAGACATTTCGGCCGTCGACTATGTCTCTTTGACTAGCAGCGGTACCGTCGTGAGCGGAAACCAAGGCTCCACCCGTGGCGTAAAGGTCAATTTTTCCGATCCCGCAAGTGGAGCGGAGAAAGTTCTTTATTTCTTTACCGCCGATCTTTCTGACGATGGTGCCAAGAAAAACGCCGGCGTTTTGCGTTTTGCCGAACAGTTTGCTCCGACCAACAGCTTTCTGAAAGCGGCCTCTTACCTCATGCACGAAGGTCATTTTAATACCATTCGTTCCTCAATTTTGAACGTGAGCGGTTTGGTCCTTGAAGACGATTCAGGTATTCCAATTCGGTATTTTACCCCTGACAAATGGACGCTTCGCTTCTTTGGCACTTACTCGGGTCCAATCGTACTTTTTAAGAATTTTTACCAATCAGACCTGCACCAATACTACCAGGCGAGCGCGCCCAAAACGTTGACCTTCAGCTTTGGGTATCAATGGAACCGACACAATTCGACCTTGATTCTGGCGGTCCGAAAATAGCTAAACAACCGATCGGAATCAGGGACCGTGCCGCCTGCCTTGCCTGACCTTTCAGGTAGAATTCTTCGCCGACGAGGAGTGAGCCAACACTTTGTGCGACTGTTCTTCGCCGAGGATGAGCCGCAAAAATCTAGCATCAGAGAAACTGGCCTCTCGGCCCTGACGAACGATGATTACGTTCATGGATGGAATGATGAACATTCGCTGATAGTGGGATCCGATGGCCGCAATCAGGTCGCGAGGAGCATCCCGGCAGAGACAATCGTGATGCCAATCCTGTCGCTGCCACGGAATATCCAACATCTTTTCGACATCGACCTCACGTACAAACGGATCGTTGGCAGTTCGGTTGAGCCAAAAGCCCATGCCGAACATTGGATTAGCTCGCGTGCCGCGAAGACATTCGCCGATTAATTCACTCGGCACAATCTGCCGATGCCCGTACTTACCCTTGTGCAGGACAAGAATTCCGAGCCGAAGCCATTGACGAGTGCTTAGCTTGAAGCCGGAGGCCAGAAGCGGATTGCCTTCCGCATCCTCGCGAAAATCGACGTCGCCAATCCCCAGCGGCCGTAAGATCCGCCGAGTCAGATAAAGTCGCGGAGTTAAATGACGACGCAGAAGTTTCCGTCGAAGCACTTCAGAGAAAATCTGCAGCTGACTTGGTCCGTACATAAATGATTGCCCTGGACCCTCAACCGCCGGGCGGCGGATGCTATAGCCGTTACGATCGGCGATCGTTTTACCATGCAAGGCAAATACCGGCTCGATCCCGGCAGTAAAATTCAGCAGATTCCGAATGCGAATATCCGCTTTATCCGGTTCGTTCTGCCATTCCGAAATCGTATTTTTGACCGGCTCATCCAAATCGAGAATCCCGTCCTGTTCGGCGGCAATCGCCGCTAAACACCAAAAGCCCTTCGTACCGCTGAAAATCGAAGCGATTCGATCAGATCCATACCCATTTGAATATGCCTCATAAACGATCTCATCGCCTCGCATCACCAAAAGAGAGAGACCCCCGCGGGCAGCAGAATACTTTTGAGCCGCTTCACAGGAAGCGTTAGAGATATCGGCGGATGCGGTTCGACTCAGAAGCGTCAGCCCCGCGAAAATGAAGCACCAGCATGCGATTACCTTCATCGAAGCGACACCTCTAGCCGCGGATACCGGAAAAGCAAGGATGGCATGAGTATGGAGAACACTGCGCGGGCTGAGGCCTGGGTTGGGGACGCGGTCTTGGCGTTATATGTCAGGCGTTGGCTCCTGCGTTACACGCCGAAAAAAATGACCGATGCAGATCGCCAGCAACTCTTTGAGCTGTTCGTATCTAATCAGTTCCTTTCCTCATTCGGCGAGCCCAGCCAGGTTGAGGCTGCGATCGGCAGAAAATTTGAGCAGCAGGGTCTAACCGCCGCGTTCGCCTATATTGAGAAGTCTTTTCTCGATTCGTTCCGCAAAACTGCGCGCAAACGCGGGTACATTCTACCACTACAAAATGCGGATTGCGGAACGCGGATTGCGGAACCCTAATGGAATGTGGAACGCGGATTGCGCAATCAGAAACTTACATTTCGCAATCCGAAATCCGCATTCCAGGAATCGCCTACGCCGCGTGAGTGCTAACCGCCGACGTCGGATCGAGAATACCGGCAACGCTTTTTGCTATCTGATCGATTTCAAAAGGCTTACGAATCAGACCAACAAAGCCCTGGCGGCGGGCACTCTCTTCGGTGACCGATGATACTAATCCCGAGATCAAGACTAAAGGCAGATCCGGTCTGATCTTCTTCAACGCGCGTGCTAGTTCTGGGCCGGAGAGCTCCGGCATCAGCAGATCGGTCAACACCAGGTCGAATTTTGTCGGCCGCTTGCGAACCAGATTAACCGCTTCCGTTGGATCGGTCAGCGCAGTTACTTCATAACGGAATGTTTCCAGAATGCGGGCCGCCAGTCGTCCGACATCTCGATCGTCGTCAACGATGAGAACGTGCTTGGTCCGGCCACGCTCAGACTCATCCGGTTCAGAATGAGGTAAAGGATGGACTTCTGACGGCACGTCGGTGGCAGTAGCGGGTAAACCCTTTGGCAAAAACAGATGAAATTGGGAGCCTTTGCCAAGCTTGCTCTCGACATGAATGAATCCGCCGTGACTGCGCACGATTCCGTGAACAATCGACAACCCAAGACCGGTACCCTGGCTCGAACTCTTGGTCGTGAAGAGCGGTTCGAATATTCGCCGCATCGTTTCCGCGCTCATCCCCAAACCGGTATCCGCCACAATGAGCTCAACGTAATCCTGTCCGGGTTGCATCTCCCGAGCCAAACGATGACGGCTGTCGGCCGGAATCGGCTTGGCGGAAATCGTGACCTTGCCGCCGTTCTCCGGCATAGCGTGGAAGGCGTTCGTGCAAAGGTTAAGGATAACCTGCAGGAGCTGATTCGGATCAACAAAAAGCTCCAATCCCGGCCTTGGTAAGAGGGTTTCGATCGAAACATTGGCCGGAGCGCCGCTGCGCAACAGGCGCAGCCCGTCCTCGATCAATGCGTTCAAATCGATCTTGCGTTTCTGAGCAGGCTGCTTGCGGCTGAAGGTCAGGATTTGATTAACCAATTCGCGCGCCTGGAAACCGGCGGTAAGGATCTGATTGAGATCTTCGTATGCCGCATGCCCAACATCAACCTTCCTGATCGCCACTTCAGTATAGCCGAGCATACAAGTGAGAATGTTATTGAAATCGTGGGCGATCCCTCCCGCTAAAGCCCCCAAAGACTCCATTTTCTGCGCTTGCGCTCGAGTGGAGCCTTCAGTCTCGGTCGGCTCGGAAGCTTGTGCCTCAATTTCCTTTACGCGGAGCAGAACAAACTTGCAGGGATCTTCTCCATTGAAGATCGGGTAAAACGTAAGCACTGACGAACGGACGCCGGTCGGGAAATCCCACTCTTGTTCGTGGGTCATTGATTTGCGGAACGCGCAGGCATTAGAGATCTGCGAGTGGAGCTTCCAGTACAAATCCCATGGAAGTTTCCAATCGTTCAAGGCAACCTCTCGGGTGTTTCGACCGATTACCCGTTCAAGTGGCGGATTCAGGCCCCAACCTTCGGCGACTCGAACTAAGGCTCTATTAGCGAGAGCAAAACTATAGTCACCATCCCCATCAACTCGAACCAGCGCCAACGGATCGGTGGAAGAGTCAAACAGGAGCCAGAGAAGCCCTTCCTTCTGGCGAATGAGTTGCTCCTCATTTAATAGCGAGCCGGGATCCAGCGACTCAGAGAGGGCGTTGCTTAGAATCCGTTTGATTCGCTCCCGATTCTTTCGAGAAACCGCATCGGTAGCGCCGGCACGCAAGATTCGAACAAACCGCTCCTCATCGAAATCTTCGCACAGCACCACAACCGGGGAATTGGTGTCGGTCGCCCTCAGCGACGGCAACAGCTCGTTTCCGAATAAAGCTTCGATGCCGGCGGATACGAGAATAGTATCCCACCGTGTCCGCTCGGTCTCCCGGATCGCGTCGGCAAAGGATTCTACCCTGGTGACACTAGCCCCAATTCCTAGGTCATCGAGCAAATCTCGACAAAGGAACGCATCCGTCTCTAAGTCCGAGACTAGTAACAATCTCAGTGGCCGGCTCATGGATATTCCATACTGGGACCACGGAATAACCGAATTCCACTGGAGCGTTT
>DASTDH010000424.1:0-5436 GCA_035710445.1 Chthoniobacterales bacterium | reverse complement strand
CCTTTTTCCCGGCGGCAGCCCGTCAAGAGAGTCAGAGAGCTTGCAATCCCGCGTTGCTGCTATGTGTTCGGATCCAACAGACCGCTTCCGCTCTTCGAGCTGCGCCGGGCCGCGCCAAAGCAATGCGACGGCGGGCTGGTTCAAGGGTAATTTTTCTGCAGCTCTATTGGCGGGAGGGCGCTCGATTCGAATGGGTCGGGATAAGGCTCAGATCCCAGTAAGCTGGCAAGGCGCAACCGTGCCGCTTCGGATACGGCAGCTCCGCGTTTTGGAAAGCCTGGAACCGAAGGAACTGTTCTACTCGGGTCCAGCGCAAATGGACGATCTATACGATGCAAAGATAGTGGTCGACGAATGGTCAGACGCGGGCCCTTTGAACGGGATAGCTTCATGTCTCAAGCAGACGACTACCCATCTTCTGCTGTGCCTGGCGGTTGACGCGGCCCGCGTCCAGGCGTCCATCTTGCTCAAGTTGCTCGGAAAATGTCAAACCGGTCAGGGAGTCGTGCCCAGAATCGGCGAACAATATGAACCACTGGTCGCGGTTTACCCGAGGAGATCGCTGCGTCTTGCCATCAACCAAATTGAAGAAGGACAACTTCGATTGCAGGATTTCGTTCGACGGCTCTTAAACGAACATCTCATCATTGAATATTCGGTTTCCGATGACGAGATCCCGTTATTCGCCAACTGGAATACTCCGGAGGATGTGGCGCCAGAATAGCCGATAGCCCAATCGGTAGATGCACGGGCCATGCCATCAGGACCGATACGGCGGAAGCTTCCACGACGCGGTTGGGCGCGGCACTCCGCGCCCGCCACATGAGCGTCACCGGATTGGTCCCAAAAGGGACACCCTGAAAGTAGCCCAGCACTTCAGTGCTGGGAATGCCGTCAAAAAATGACGACCGTCCCGCCCGGGACGATAGCCAGATCCAATCGTTTTTTGTGTCTGGCACCGCGGCTGAGAAAATAAACGAAAATCGGATCGAAATGGCATACCGCACACACAAAATTCTATCGTCCCTGAAGGGACGGGCCCTCATTCGCTAATTCACCCCAGCAATAAATTGTTGGGTTACTTTCACTGCGTCCCTCCGGGACAACCCTGACGTTGCTTTATGGCGGTCGCGGAGCACCCGCCCACCGCGCGAGGCGCCCACGAAGGCCCGGATGCACCCTAGCCTTAAGCGGGGTCGATACCGAAAGCGTGGCTACGTCCGCTGCTTGGCGAAATCGGGTTTTCCCCCGGCAGCGGCGTAGACCACGCTGAAACACTTAACAAAGTCGACTAACTATTGGCTATTCGCGTGGAGCGTGCGGAGACGGCGTCGGTGATGCATCCGTGTTGTCCTCGTCTTCGGCTTCGTTGATTGCTAATTGGTCAACCCTTACTAGCCGGCCAGTATCGGCGATCTCCAACTCTAAATAAGGCTGTCCGTTCTGATCGACTGCGATTTTGTAGATGGTGGAATCACCCCACTGGAACGTTTCAATGCTTCGGACAATCCCATTTTGGGCCTCAGCCTTCAGCGTGTTTGCGACGGGCGCCGGAAGCGAATCGACACTGGGTTGGTCAGCGAGACAATAACAGGTGGCTACATTTACAAGGACAAACAACAGCAAACTCCGCATCGAGCTAAGTTACTGCTCTTCCGGAAATTTCCAGCCTGAAGGTGTCGGCTGTTCACTCTTCTTCACAGAATAGGCGCCTTAAGTAACGATTGGGATCGTTTAAAAAATCGCGGGTCAGTTTGTAATGATCCAAGTCGCGATAATTTGTCGCACAGAGAACGCCATTTTCGATTCGCAGTATTTCCGCCGTCGGATAAGCGAGCAGCATAGGAGAGTGGGTTGCGATAACGAATTGGCAGAGGCTCCGTGTCGATCACGCTAATATGTCCTATAGGTCGTATAGGTCCTATACGAACACCCGAGCCGCAATCCGCGTTCCGCATTCTGCAATTGCTCTACAGCTTCGCGGTCCCGGCGACGATTTGGGCCGGCAACCGTTTCGCTTCTGCCACCTTCGCGAACAGTTCGGTGCGAACCGTTTCCACGTTGGGTGACGGGGCCAGCGTGACGATAATGGATTTCGAAGTCGGCGTGTTGCTTATTTCAGCGACACTGCCGATCGGGACTAGCACATTGCCTTCGGGGAAATAGGTGGCAACGCATCCGCGCGGGATAGAGTAGGGGGCGACCAGGAAGTGTTGGGCCTCTCGCTCTCGGCCTTCAAAGTGACTGGTGATATCAACCGGCTGACCCTGCTGGAAACCGGCCTCCCGCATATCTTCCGGGTTCATGAAGAGAACGCGGCGACCATTGTAGATACCGCGATACCGGTCATCGAGTCCGTAGATCGTGGTGTTGAATTGGTCTTGGCTGCGAATGGTCGTTAAAACGAAATAACCTGGAGAGAGACTAAACAGCTCGAAATCATTGACCGTGAAATTTGCCTTTCCCGTCTTCGTTTTGAATTCGCGTTTGTCGCGCGGGCCGTTGGGCAAATAGAAGACGTTTTGCGCGATTCGCTCGTTAAAACGGTCAAACCCAGGAATCACCGCCTCAATCTCGTCCCGGATAGCCGAGTAGTCATCCATCCATTCTTGCCACGGGAGTCGGGTGCGGTCCTTGAGCACGGCCTGAGCAAGCCGGGCGACAATGGCTGGCTCGCTCAGCAAATGTTCGGAAGCAGGAGCAAGCCGTCCACGCGATGGGTTAATGATACCCATACTATCTTCGACCGTGACAAATTGCCTGCCGCTTCGCTGCTCATCGATTTCTGATCGCCCCAGGCAGGGAAGAATCAACGCCTGACGGCCGGTGATGAGATGAGCACGATTCAGCTTGGTTGATACGTGGGCAGTCAGACGACAATTCTGCAGCGCCTCGGCGGTAAATTCCGTGTCGGGTGTTGCCGACAAAAAGTTTCCACCCATTGCGAAGAACACCTTTATGCGGTTGCCGTGCATAGCCTTGATCGTCTCGACGACGTCAGTACCGGTGTCTCGAGGCGGCTCAAAGTGATACCGTTCGGCCAACCTATCGAGCAGTTTGCTGGACGGCCGCTCCCAGATACCCATCGTCCGGTCGCCCTGCACGTTGCTATGGCCGCTTACTGGGCACGCCCCTGCGCCCGGCCGTCCGATATTGCCGCGTAACAGAAGAAAGTTGATGATCTCTCTCAGCGTAGCCACTGCATTTCGGTGCTGAGTAAGGCCCATCGCCCAGCAGCAAATCAGACTCTTGGCATTCATCGCGATTTGGGCCGCCTGCCGGATCTGATCCCGCGTCAATCCAGTACTAGCGAGAATCGGTTCCCAGCGAGCGGCTGTCAGCGATTCAATAAAGGGCTCAAATCCAGCCGTGTATTTCGCGATGAAATCGTGATCAAAAACAGAGCCGAGCTTCTGCTCCTCGGCGGCCAGCATTTCTTTCATAATGCCTTTGAACAAGGCAAGATCTCCATTAACCTTTACCGGTAACCACAAGTCGGAAAGACGGCTACCGCGGTCGAGAGCAGTAAAGGGGTTTTTGAAGTCCTGTGGATTCTTAAATCGGAAATTGCCGGTCTCGGGGAGAGGATTGATGCTGACGATTTTCGCGCCATTGCGCTTGGCCCGCTCCAGAGAAGTCAACATCCGAGGATGATTGGTTCCGGGGTTTTGCCCGACGATAAAGATCGCGTCGGTCATATCAAAATCGTGCAGGGTGACTGTGCTTTTACCGATTCCGATCGTTTCGGATAGCGCGGCGCCGCTTGACTCGTGGCACATGTTAGAACAATCGGGGAGGTTATTGGTCCCGAATTGGCGAACGAAGAGTTGGTAGAGATAAGCCGCTTCGTTGCTGGTCCTTCCCGAGGTGTAAAATGCAGCCTGATTGGGTGACTCCAGTCGGTTCAACTCTTCAGCCAGGAGAGAAAATGCGTCATCCCAAGAAATCGGCTCATAATGCGTCGACCCGTCCCGCAAAAGCATTGGATGGGTCAATCGCCCTTGCTCATTGAGCCAAAAATCGGACTTCTGCAGGAGTTCGTGAACGCTGTTACGCGCAAAAAACTCGGGTGTAACTCGGCGTAAAGTGCCTTCATCTGAAACCGCTTTGGCTCCGTTTTCACAAAACTCTGCAAAATGCCGATGGTCATCAGGGCTGGGCCAGGCACAACTCTGGCAGTCAAAGCCGCGGACCTGGTTGACGTCGAGCAGGGCGGAAGTTCCTCGAACTAATCCCATTCTGCCCATCACATAACGAACGGTCTGTACGAGGGCCGGAAGACCGGCGGCGGTCTCGTGCCGCCTTGCCTGTTGGGCCGGATCAGCTTCTATTGGCGGCTCCGCCCCCGGTACCGAGCCCTCGGGTGCCAGGTCACGGTCGGAGCTACTGCCTAGCCTCGAGTGCCGTTTGGCCTCTTCCGTTCGAGTATGACTAGACGTTGAATGCTGCTGATCCATTAATCTGATTGCCGATTCCACTAGCCGGTAGCGAACTCCGCCGCGGCTGTAGCCTCAAGCGACTTCATCCGTTGTCGCCCGGAATAAAGATTGAAACGATTTCCGCGGAGAAAGCCGATCAGGGTAAGATCGTATTGCCTGGCAAGTTCCACCGCCAAAGAGGACGGGGCGCCAACGGCTGTCATGATCGGGATACCCGCCATGATCGCCTTCTGAACGAGCTCGAAGCCGGCTCGGCCGCTCACCATGAGAATCGAATTCGAAAAATTGATCGTCTGGGTTAGTAAGGCATGCCCGATCACCTTATCCACCGCGTTGTGCCGCCCAACATCTTCACGAATCGCGCGTATCGTCCCATCCGGGTCAATCAATGCAGCAGCGTGCAATCCACCCGTCTTCGAAAAATGAGCTTGCTGCCGAAGAAGGCGTTCCGGAAAAGTCAAAACCGTTTCGGGATCCACTTGGGGCAAGCGGTGGTAGAGAGAAATCTCCCGGTTGATTGCCAGTGCTTCGATCGACGTCTTACCGCAGATTCCACAACTTGATGAGGTATAAAAGTGGCGTTCCAGCCGCTTTAGATCGACCTCGTGGCTCAAGGTTATCAGTACGGAATTTTCATTGTCGCTCTTGACCTCAATCGCGTCGATCCAGGAGGCTTCGTGGACGATCCCCTCGGTAAACAGAAAGCCGGCGGCAAGTTCCCGGTCCGATCCCGGTGTACGCATTGTGACCGAAACCGGCTTTTGAACCACATTTGGGCCGCGACGGAAGCGAACACGGATCTCCAATGGCTCTTCAATGGTCAATGTGTCACTGGCACTTTGCGGAGGTTCGTCCGCGATAAAGCGTTCAATTGTAAGCCGTTTTGATTCTCGAATGATGGTGTCTTCCTCTGAAGCCACGGTTAACGATAGCTGCCTTATTAAGCTCTGCAACGGGGCAGAGGCAAGCGAGTGTATAGGGATCGGAAGGCTGACCT
>DASTDH010000423.1:0-2986 GCA_035710445.1 Chthoniobacterales bacterium | reverse complement strand
TAAGGCGTGAATCGTCCGACGGTCGAACGTGACCTTCAAGATTGAGAAGTGTTTCTTAGTTCATTCAGCAGCGCAATCTTCATTGACACCATGCTAGTTCAACGCTAGTTTCAGGCTAACGAAATGGCGCGCTGGCGATGGCCAGAAGCAAAAAAAACTCGCAGATTTGTTATTCACGCCCCGTAGTATGAAAGGTCTTTATCGACTGGCGATTTCGATCCGCCGATAGGAATGCTGTAGTAAGTACAACCACCCTTGTACGGACAATAGGTGTAATGCGTGGTCCGGACGAGCAGTGACATGTCTGCATCGTCGCGCGGCACGTAGTAAACCGGCGCATATCCCTTCTCCTCCAGTCGAAGCGCACGCCTCGATTCGGCCACGACTCTTCCGGCAACCGTTACACGCACCGTGCCCTCAGCAGGAGAAATCGTGATGGGATGGTCCGGCCCAGGAATCCTGATCTCCTTGCCTTTGCTTGTTTTGGTCTCCATTGCGCTCCTCCCGGTATTAGTTACAGCTTCGAGCCGCCATCGACGGGAATACTGGCGCCGGTGATCCAGCGCGCCTTTTCCGAGGCTAAGAACGCGACTACCTCTGCCACGTCCTCCGGCTTGCCGATTCGCTTTAGTGCCTGCATCCCAAGAGTGGCTTCGCGGCCTGCTTCAGTCTTCGTAAAATTCGACATATCCGTATCGATCACACCGGGCGCGACTGCATTGACGCGGATGCCTTGCGGCCCAAGAATGGCGGCCCAGTTCTTGACCAAAGTCTCTAATGCTCCTTTGGTCGAAGCGTAGGCAAGGATCGAGGGGTTGTCCACGCCGGGCTTGCCAACTACGGCGTGCGCACCGATCGAAGAGATCACGATGATGTTCGAGCCGTCACCTAGAAGGGGCAGCAGTTGCTGCACCAGGAAGAACGGACTTCGGACGTTTGTCGCAAAGAGGTTGTCAAAATCCTCTACCGTATAATCCGCGAGGCGTGCCGCCTTGCTGATTCCGGCATTGAGCACAAGCACATCCAATCGATCACCGACGATCGAACGCACCTGTTTGGCTAGCAGCGCAGCGCCGTTCGGAGTTCCTAGATCCGCCGAGACTGCATTTGCGAGTCCGCCTACCGTCTGGATCTCGGAGACGAGAGATTCCGCTTCCCGCTCGGAGCGACCATAGTGAACCAATACATGTGCACGCGTCGCAGCAAGCGCCAACGCAGTGGCTCGCCCAATCCCACGGGAAGCCCCCGTTACGAGGGCAATTTTCGTATGCTGAGCCATTCTTACCCCCAACCTTGCATGAACTTCTCTCACGCGCCTCGGCTTGCGAATTCAGCCCTCAATAGGCACCGCATCGGATACGACCGCTAGGGCTGCACTCGCGCAATCGACGTCGTTCTGCACCGTGGGCGCGCCGCTCAACCCGATCGCCCCGACAATTTCTCCGTCCACCTTAATGGGAAACCCACCGCCCCACGCCGCCACGCGTGCAAGGGTAGGGAGGCCGGCCAAAAGCGACGGGTCGCCCTGGATAAAGTTGAAAAACTCATGCGTGGAGACGCCGAAAAGAGCTGTGTACGCCTTGTTCTGCGCAATCTCAATGGTAGGGATTGGCGCCCCATCCATCCGGGTAAAGGCCTTGAGATTGCCGCCGTCATCGAGTATAGCTACGTTCTCGCTAACGCCAAGTTCTCTGGCTTTCGCCACCGCTGCATTCACCATTTTCTGTGCCAGCTCAGAAGAGATGGTGTGTTTCTTGATCACGTTAGTCATTGGAATCGTTCCTCCACTTGCGGTTAAGCGTTGGTTCAGGCATTCATTCCGCCATCCACGGTGAGATTCGCTCCCGTGACGTAGGAGGATTCCGAACCCGCGAGAAAAGCCGCCATTGCAGCGATCTCCTCAGCATGCCCATAGCGCTCGAGCGCCGTGGCGGCCTTCTGCGGTACCGCCCAATCACCGGAAGCGGGATTCAAGTCCGTGTCGATCGGACCCGGCTGGATGTTGTTGACCGTAATGCCCCGGTTCCCGACCTCTCTGGATAATGCCTGAGTAAACATCTTGACGGCTCCCTTTGTGGCCGCATAGGGCACAAGTCCGGGCGCAGCGGCACGCTCGCCCACTGCCGAGCCGATCATGATGATGCGACCACCCTCGTTCATGTGCTTCAGCGCCGCCTGCGTCGCTACGAATACGCCGCGCACGTTGATGTCAAGCACGCGATCCATCTCTTCCAGAGTGCTCTCCACGAACGCTTTTGGAATGGCCGTGCCGGCATTGTTCACAAGGATGTCCAACCTACCGAAAGTCGCCACGGTCTTTTCGACCGCCGCTGCGACGGCATCGGCATCAATGGCGTCCGCCTGAATTGCGATCGCCTTTTGGCCAGCGCGTTCAATTGCTTTGACCACGGCGGAAGCCGCCTTGGCGTCCTTCGCGTAGGTAATGGCGACGTTTGCTCCATCCGCAGCCAGACGCTTGGCGACTGCTGCGCCGATGCCACGCGAACCACCGGTAACGAGTGCTACTTTATTGGCTAACTTAGACATAAAATCTCCTTTGACCGTCTGCTAACAACTCCCAACTCCGCTGAAATCTTGCTCGAAACTCTCGGACTGCCTATCTGATGTGTGGGCAGCGCGAGCAGATTTGGCACTCTGGGGAATAGCATCTATTCCCAACAGGAATGCATCGAACCGATTTCTCAATTCGAATCGAGCCCTTGTGTATAATCCGCCGATGCAAGGAATACCGTCGATCACATTTGCGCTCGGCTCGCTGTTGCTCCTCTCGGCCGGCTCAACAGGAGGACAGGACGTGAAATCTCCGCAACCTGAAAAGTCGAAGCCGCCGGTCAAAACGGAGCAGCGCGGGCGCATCCTGGGAATCGGCGGTGTCTTCTTCAAATCCGCTAATCGTGATCAGATGCGCGAATGGTATTCGAAGCATCTTGGACTCGCTGACAAAGGAGGAGGCGCGATGCTTCCG
>DASTDH010000422.1:0-5226 GCA_035710445.1 Chthoniobacterales bacterium | reverse complement strand
GCTAATTTCGCGGCTGCGCTGCGATATTGGGCAACATCTTTCCAACATTTTTCCGGAATGAGAACCTCTTCCGGAACTCCCGGACAAGCGACGACCTGAGCAAGCCCGAAGGTTGAATCCTGCTGGGTGGGAGAAGCCGCTAGACTGCCGTCATGGATCGCGCTGATAATCGCTCGGGTATAGCGCAATTTGATTCTTGTGCCAGCGCCATACTGGCCGCCGGTCCAACCAGTGTTAATCAGCCAGATATTGGCGCCCTGCGCATCCATCTTCTGTCCGAGGAGTTCCGCATATTTCGTGGGGTGCCAGACCAGAAACGGAGCACCAAAGCAAGCCGAGAACGTAGCTTGGGGCTCGGTAACGCCAACCTCGGTCCCAGCGACTTTAGCCGTATAACCGGACAGGAAATAGTATATCGCCTGAGCTCGAGACAGCTTCGCCACTGGAGGTAAAACGCCGAACGCGTCGCAAGTCAGAAAGATTACATTAGTGGGATGCCCGCCAATACATGGCACTTGAGCATTTCCAATAAATTCAATTGGATAGGCGCCACGGGTGTTCTGAGTGACGCTAGTGTCGGAATAGTTCACATCCCGCCGCTCCTTATCGAGAACCACGTTTTCCAGTACGGCGCCGAAGTGCAGCGCTTCGAAAATGTCAGGCTCAGACTCTCGCGTAAGATCAATCGCTTTCGCATAACATCCACCTTCAATGTTGAAGACGCCCCGGTCGCTCCAGACATGCTCGTCGTCACCAATCAGTCGGCGTTGTGGATCGGCCGAGAGGGTGGTTTTACCGGTGCCGGACAAGCCAAAGAGCAGTGACGTTTCGGAACCCGCCTTCGCCATCGTTGCGGAGCAATGCATTGGCAGTAAACCGCGCTTCAGCATGAGATAATTCATGATGGTGAAGACTCCTTTCTTCATCTCACCCGCGTATTCGGTTCCCAGTATCACCATCTCGCGATCTTCGAAAGAAAGGTCGACCGATGTGCGTGATGTCATGCCTGCGGTGAACGGATTCGCCGGGAATGCACCCGCATTGAAGATGACATAGTCGGGTTCGCCAAAACTGATCAGATCTTCCTGGTTAGGGCGAATCAACATGGTCTGGATGAACAGTGCGTGGTAGGCTCGGGAGCAGATCACTCGAATCTTCAGACGCTGTTCAGGGTCCCATCCGGCATAACCATCCACAACGTAAACCCGGTCTCGACTGGCAAGGTAGTCAACCGCGCGTTGACGATTTATTTTGAAGGACAACTCATCCAAAGGGAAGTTCACCGGGCCCCACCAAACGTCGTCCTGTGATGGCTTCTGCTTAACGATTCTTTTGTCTTTGGGTGATCGTCCAGTTTTGCTTCCGGAGTATGCGACCAGAGCCCCGGTTGACGAGACGCAAGTGCCCTGATCGTATCGAATTGCTTCTTCGTACAACGCAGCGGTGGACAAGTGATGAAGAATGGAAGGGCCAGTGATGCCGTATTGGCTGAGATCGAGTGTGTGCATGTGTGTAGTGGTTGTGATTTGTGAACTAGTCGCGGTAAACAATCTGTGCGATGGGTAGAATGCTAAACTTTTCGGCTAGGGTTTCCGGGGATTGTCGGCGTGGTGCTATTTTCGCTCCTTATCGGCCTATCTACCGTTCAGGAAAAGAACGCCCAATAAGCTTCTTCTTCGATCTTTTGACTAATCCGTGGCCACATTTTCTCGGTTAATCCCTCGTTGATCAGATATCTAATAAACGCCGCCTCTCGCTCCGGGCTCATCTGCGGGGTAGCGGAAAGGCGAAATTGCTTCACACCAGTTAAGGTTTGTTGCTCGTAAGGCTGCAGAAAGTACCCGTTGAGGTAGAATTGCATGAAACACGATTCAGCAGAGCTTCGCGTCAACGCGGATTTCACGATCGACTGATCCGGCGCCCCGGATCCGGCCTCGGCCAACCCGATAAACCAGAATACAACGCCGCCGACACAAAGGACTATCCAGGCGATAATGTGATTCGTCTTGTATTCACACCACACGACCAGCGATACAATGACGATTAACAACAGCATTCCCAAGCACGCTGCGGCGATCCCCTTAGTCTCTCGAGTCTTTGGCATATTTGTACCCGCCTCGTACGGTTATACCCGAAGGTTAGTCGAATCGTTAAGCAGAACTCTCCATCGGTTGGTACACCCTTAGCGAATTTTGTACTCGATATCGCCGCGATTAACGGAAGTCCTCCAACCAAGCTCAACAGACGTAGGATTGAGCGCGGTCATTTACTCCATCAACCTTATTCGGGACACTTTAAACCAGTCTTGACGGAAAATGCGGCTATTCTGGTCTGGGCTATCCTCTCGTATGTTGGATAACTGAGTTTGATATAATCGTTGGTCGTACCAGCGCCGAAGACGATGTAATCGTTCTTGCACAAGTTACTATCGCCGACCGTCGGTAAGCCATAGAGGTTACCAAAGGGCGGAATCGCATCAGCTACACAGTCGGGGAAGAGCCATTTAAACTCCTCTTCCATGTCTAGGCGTACCGATTCACCGACAAAATTGCTCAGTCTTTTCAGATCGACGTAATGACCATGCGGAAGCACGGTTACCACGTGTTGATGACCAGCCTTTACCATAACGACTTTGGCGTGGAATCGAGCGATCCTGTTCTGCGCTTTCTTTGCTTCTGAGTCGGTGCAGATGCCTGGCCGGTGCAGGATTTCGTACTGCACCTGATTGTCATTCAGATAATTGATGAGCCGCGTTGGAATTCCGTTCATATCCACAAGCCCATGCCTCGGTCGCGCAGATGATATAGTGATTCTATCTAAGTGAGGATCAATCATACAACCACTGCACGTTTCACCCTATTTCAGAAGGCGGCGGGCGGACTTTGCCTCGCGATAGGCAGTTGGGGATTGGCCGACCACCCGACGGAAGACTCGATTAAAGTGAGTCAGCGACTTAAAACCGACATCATAAGCGATCTCGCTGATCCTTAGGTGCGGGTTGAGCAGCAAATGCTTCGCTTTTTCGACACGGACCCGACCAAGGTATTCAGTAAATGTCAGGCCAGTCGCTTTCTTGAACATCTTACAGAAATAGAATGTGCTGACATGCATAGCCTGAGCAACCCTCGCTAAATCGATGGGATCGGCTTGGTTGGCTAGAATGTAGGCTCGTGCTCGACGGGCGAAGGGAGACTGAGCTTCTTCCTCCTGGAGCGCGATCTGATTGGCCACCAAAGATAAGTGTTCTGCGAACGTTTCCAGTAGTTTTAACATCCCGGTGTATTGCTCAGGACTGAGGCAGCGGGTATGGTAGTAAGCCTCTTCCAATTTCTGCAAATCAACGGTTACGCCCCAATTAAGAAGCTGTTTCGTGATCTTTGCGAACTGCGCGGCCGATGGCTTAGATAACGCGACTTGCCCAGTCTGAAGAAAGGCAACGACCTTTTCGCCAGCCTGAACCGGGACGGCGCTATCGGAAAGTCCGGCAAAGCAGGTAACGGTCCTGGCTTTGGTTCCCGGTACATCGTCCATTCTCTTTTGTGTCTCCAAACAAGCAGCACAGGTCCGATTGCATTTCGCTAACAGTGCACAGAAAGGATTTTGGTACTTCTTGCCTTCCAGAGCAAACCTCCACCCTTCCGTCGACCGGACAGCCAACGGGAGTTGAGTCGCGTCACTAAATGCGCGCTCATAATTTTTGTAGAATCCGGAACCAGCGATTCGTTCGGCAATGGATGTGGTTCGGTTCATGGCATTTGGCTTCCTGATGGAGATGCTGTTCGATTGGACCGGCTTTTGCCTCGGTCGGCAACGATCCCGCGCAGTTCTGCACTCAGATTCGAGCGAACCGAGCTGCCAGGCAGCCGAAACCGGGAACGCTCTATGATGGACAAATACTGTCTTCTCATGACCATGCATTGTGCCGCAAACCCTCGGGGCCGACAATTGGGCGAAAGCCACGACAACTTTAGTCCGGATTCCGATGCGGATAGGCGATCGCCTAGAACTGATTAGGTGTTTGCCTTGGACTGGTCTAGGAATTTTCCCTAGTCGCGGACCTTACGCGTTTTTGCCGACCCGGTTAGGTCGGATTTCGGATGGACTATCTGGAGTACCTCACTGATATCCAACAGAGTGACATGGCCCTCTGGTTCCTGAGGATCGCCCAACGCGTGTCGAAGGATAACGCTCACCGCTTTATCGTCCTGGCGTTCTGGGACGATGAGTTCGAGTTTTACCCTGTTTCTTAGCCCATCAATGCATTCATTGTGAAGAGTAACCGAATTCTTCTGGGTATCACCTTGCTGTACCTCGGTCAATGTAAGTTCACCACAAACACCGCGACGTCTCAGCTCCGTTCGCACGACGGTTACGCACGATGGAAGAATGACGGCCTCGATCTTTTTCATTGTTCAGCAGATTATTCGTTCCGCTAAGGAAGACTCGTCACTGGTTGTCAACTGTTGGCCATTCCTTGTCGAAGTTAAGCGCTCTGAGCTTCAACGATGAAAGCCTCGCGCAGAATTTCTTACAAGGGTCTTTGCCGAACTGGTGGCAGCGCGTTACGATAATCCAGTGATTTCTAATGGTCCACCGGCGCGGGAACAAGGGACTTGTCGAGTGACCGATTTTAGCCAAGACCTACTACCGTTTAGACAATCCCTTTTTGATCGGCGAGCTATGCGCAGAATGCTAAGCCCGAAAGACACAATCGCTTCCCTTGACCCTCTAACCCGTAACCCGCAACTCTTAGACCGCTATGGGTATTAGCTATTTCAGTAAATGCACGGTACTGATCACGGGAGCCTCGGCCGGCATCGGTTCCGAATTTGCCATCCAGCTCGCCCCGGTGGCGAAAGCCATGGTCCTGGTAGCCCGTCGCAACTATCGTCTGGAGACACTCGAGTGGCAACTTAGGGCCATCAATCCCGAGCTGAAACTATTCAGTCGAGCACTGGATCTTCGCGACAAGGATGATCTGGAACGCTTCTGCGATTGGTTGGATCAAGCCGGTTTGACCATCGATCTATTGATTAACAACGCCGGAGTGGGTGATCACGGATCGTTCGTCGACAGCAAATGGGAGCGAGTGAACTCCATGCTGCAGGTTAATGTGTACGCGTTGACCTACCTGACTTTCAGAGTTCTACCCGCAATGAGAAAGGCCGGGCGCGGCGCGATCCTTAATGTGAGTTCGATCGCCAGCCTCCTTCCAGTGCCGAACAG
>DASTDH010000421.1:0-3376 GCA_035710445.1 Chthoniobacterales bacterium | reverse complement strand
TGGGCGAACTTGTGGGCTGCGAAACAGAGACTGATCAAACAGGATGGGTGATCGTCAAACCTCGTGGCAAAATAAACATCGGAGACGAGATTCCTTTGTTATAAGAAGGTCGGCGGCCCGCTTTACGAGAAGGGCACCGAGCGACTCCTGCGGCATTTCACTGGGTCGGATGAGAACGAAGTCATCTGGCAAGAAGTGGACAGAAATCAGTGGAAAATAGTAGACCTGTTACCAGTGTCTTAGGTGGAGTGTTACCACCACTCCTGTTTTCTGCCTCGGAGATTGCAATGTAAGCTCCATTCTTAGAACGTCTTACGCCCTAAAAACGTATCGAGTGGAATTCAAATCCGTTTCTTTACTTCGACAAGGTCGTCCTGAAGAGAACTGACGCCTTTACTCGCTTTTCTGTGGGCCGGGGAAGTATAGTTAGTTTCCGAAATGGACAATCAGCCAATTCCTATCCTTCTATTCGCGGATTCCATCCTCGGTATCCAACCATACGATTGGCAATGTAAAATCGTACTGTCCTACGAAGCCGGATTCCAAACTGCGGCAGCTTGCGCAAACTTCACAGGTAAGACGAGTACGGTATTCCCGATCGCGGCTCTCTGGACCCTCTACAGTTTCCCGCGCTCGCGCATCATGTACCTTTCAGCGACAGGCGCCCAGGTCAAAAACCAGTTCTTCGCTTCCTTGGACCGCTTCCGCTCTCGGCCCGCATTCGCCGGCTGGACTTGGCTCGAAACTGAGCTCCGCAATCCTTTCGGTGGTTTCCTGTTCGGCCGCGCCACTGACACCGGTGGAAACATCGAAGGTATCCACAACCAGATTGATTCGCCTGCCTCGCTCCTGGTCGATGAAGCTAAAAGCATCAGTCCCGAAGTTCTCGATGCTCTGGATCGCTGCCACGTCTCCCACCGGCTTTATATGAGCAGCACCGGCCCTGGCTTCGGCGGCTTCTACCAGATCATGACCGCCAAAGCGCATCTCTGGAACACGTTCCGCGTTACCTCCTCCATGTGTGCGCACGTCGATCCCGCCGTAATTGAAGTGGACCGTGAGAACCTGAAAGACAATGTGTTCAGGATCAAACACGCGGCCGAGTTTCTCTACGACGAAGGCGACTCAATGATTTCGCTAGAGCACGTTCGTGCTTTAGTCGATGACCCGCCCGCTTTCGTTCCAGGTCCGAAGACTGCCTTCTGCGATTTCGCAGGACCGGGCGCAGAAAGTGTGCTCGCCCTTTGTGAGGGCAACCGAGTCTCGATTATCGACGCCGGGCGCAACCGGGACACCATGCACAGCGTTGGAAACTTCATGAACCATTTCAAACGCCTGAACCTGCAAGGATGGCAGATCGGGGTGACGAAGGTTACGGGCACCAACTCATGGACCGTATGGCAGAGGAAGGGTTCCGCCTAAAGCGGTTCAATAACGGCGCCCAAGCAAAACGCAACGATCTCTTCACAAACTTGAGCGCCGAATGGTGGTCAACCGTTGGTCAACTCATCCCCATTAGGACCGAGCGAGAGATTCTCGTGAGCGTGAGGGTTGCGGATTCCAATCATCGAGCCAGCAAAAAGTTCCATAAATCCCTGCTGAATGTTTTGCCGGATTCCGTGGATTGATCGGCAAGGACGAACACTGGACTGTTCGGCGAGAAAGGACAGATCCTAAGGTCTAAGGCTCGAGTAGGAGGGGCTCTTTTGAGTCCCTTCTGCGTTTTTTCGGAACTGATTGTCGGAGTGCGTCCAAAGAAAATCAAAGAGCCGGGAAGAATTGTTGCAACTTTTCCCGGCTCGTTGTTTCTGAATTTCTGTTGTTGAATGAGAAATTCGTTTAACAGACCCACCCTCGCGTGCGCCGGTTAAACTCACAATTTTTCCAGGCTTGAAGGCATCCTGGCACGTCGATTTTTGCAGGAAGTGAATTGAGGGTGAGCCGAGAAAAAGTTGTACAACCTCTTCCCGGCTCGTTCCTTGCTGAATTTCTGTATGAGAAATCAGTTTAACAGTCGCGCTTCGGTTGCCGCTTATTCACATGTTAATCTTGGTACGGTGTCCAGACGCGTTCCCGGACCCACCCGCCACGGTCATCATCCCAGTACCGGCGGTACGCCCAATAGCCGTGGTGCCTGTGCCAGCGATGAACCTCGCGCCAATGCTCGTAATGGTCGCGATCTCTGTCCCGTCCGACGGAAACTTCTAACTCGGAAGCGCGAACGGCTGATAACGATGTTATGACTGCCAAGAGTATAAGTATCGCTTTCATAAGGTATTGGACGTACCGAAATCAGAATTTATTCGAGGTTTACGGCGTAAGACACGTGTTTTCAATGGCTTACAGCATGTAAGTTTGTGCGATTTATAGCCTGTGTAAGCTGCTCGGCGCTTATTTCACAATTTTCTAGGCCTGGGCATCCTCCCGCACCCGTTGCCCGAGTTCGTGCGAGCCAGCGAGTCTCGAATAACCAGCCTTGCCCTAGCGTCTAAGCTGGACCCGTTACAATCGAACGACATTAGCTTCCAGAGGTATGCGTCGAGGTATCTACCGAATCGAAACCACCATAAGCCAGACGTCCGCCGAAGGGATCGCGATGATCAACAACAACGGAATTAGAGGACTGGATAATGACTATATTTATAGCGGCAGCCACGTAGCTAAACATGGAAAGCGCGGGTGGAGTTTTAGCGCCGAAAGGTATGGTAAATCTGGACGAGGCTCTTCCATTCGGCGCTTCTCAGCAACGATCTTTGGCGAAGAGGGTGAATGGGAATTTCGGCTATCTGGAAAATCAGATGCAGACGCGAACACAAAAGTCGCGATTCACGGTCGGTGGGTTGCTGTCCTGTGATAATAAGATGCAACCCCTAAGCCGAAGCCATGCAGCGTACCCTTTCCGGGTAGGGCACGATAGTGGAGACCTCATCAAACAAGCTGTTACGGCACGCGCATTAGCCCGACTTCGTTCCGGAGATGTTGATCACTGATCACCTCAGCGTAATGCGATAGCCTGTTCAGGGAGTTCGATCTTTTCATTATGGGCGCGAGCAAATCATCTAACTCAACCGAGTTTGAACAAGGTGGCCGCGTCGGACGAGAAGAAGAAGATTAGTCGACCGTCCAAAATCTTCACAAAGCTTCATCGGACGTGACGGCAGCGTTTTTTGCGCTCGAGTTGATCACGCAATCAGACACGCCACAAAACGAATTGGTATCGAACGCGTCCAAGTTGCTGTCCGAGGCGCTCGAAGAATTAAAGAAGGCCCTCCGCTCGTACCAGCCATAGAGGACCGGTCTTGACGTGACTCGGCATTTCGTCGCCTTTTCCGGGTAGGGTCATGACAGCGAACACCTCGCTCCGAGCGTTCCTGGG
>DASTDH010000420.1:0-2701 GCA_035710445.1 Chthoniobacterales bacterium | reverse complement strand
TCATTGCGGCTCTTGGCGGGCAGAGTGTTGAAGACGCGACTCGCATCGAAGAGCCCGTCCCGGACGTAATCCAGCGTAGGTAGTGTCGCATCCTGAGCCTTGAGGATAAAGGCATCGCGATTCTTGATGCTTTTTACAATTGCCGCTGCCTTCGCACCCGATTTGGTCAGGTCTGCCTCGTACCATTCAAGTTCCGGGGGATTGTCGGCCGCCGGCGATGTGGATTCCGTATTGACCGCAACTCGATACAAAACGCCGCCAGCCTGCACATAAAGCAGGTAGTGCGGATTGCCGCCGTGCTGTGGGCCATGCTTCTCAAGCTTCCCTGTGAGCAGGCCGTAATAGGGTAAGGACATAGTTGAATATCTAATTTGCTTACTGGAAAAGAGAATTTGTGGCGATCCCGGACCAAGCCACATCAATCGCGTGGTAAGGTTTGTCACCGAGGAGGAATTTCTTCAATACGCAAAATTGCGTATAGAGAGCTCCCAGAACGAATCAACATTCGGCTTACAGGTACCCGGGCGAGGCTGGGTCTGAGGCGCAAAGTCTTGAATCGTTTTAAGCCACGACGACGAGGACGATTACGAGCATGTCTGTTCTCACGACAGACATGTTCAGCGATGCTAAGATCCCGCCGTGACTACCACCGCAACGTTATCCGGCGCTTCCAGCACCAAGCTCGGGTTCTCATCCCAACGGCTTGAACGGCTTCATCGACAAATCGAATCGTTCGTGGAGGAGGGGAAACATGGTGGTATTAGTGTCCTCTTGCTCCGCCAAGGCCAAGTCGCGGATTCATTTGCGGTTGGATTTCGAGACCGGCAGGCAGGAACGCCGATGCAAGGTGATACCATTGTCCGGATTTATTCTCTGACGAAGATCATCACCAGTGCGGCTGCTCTCACTCTGATTGAAGAAGGGAAGCTAGGATTATCACATCCCATCAAAGAGTATCTTCCCGAGTTCAATGACATGCGGATCTTTGAGGGTGGGAACGCCCAACACCGCGAGTTAATTCCGGCGGAGGTGCCGATAAACGTCCACCATTTATTTACTCATACCTCCGGTTTCACCTATGGAGACAATGAGGAGCCACTCGATGAATTCTATCAGACGGCCGGTCTGGAGAAGGCCGATTCATTGGCTGATCTCGTCCGCATGTTGGCGACTCTGCCGTTAAAACGCGAGCCTGGCGCCATGTACGAATACGGGTTCTCCACCGACATTTTGGCACGGCTTGTCGAGGTGGTTAGCGGCCAGCCGTTCGATCTCTTTCTTCAACAACGCATCTTGGAGCCTCTTAGGATGACGGATACCGGTTTTCGTGTCGACGCTGCCAAACTCAACCGCCTCGCCAAGGTTTATGAACATGGCACGAACTGGGAGCTTCAACCTGTCAAACATTTCGAGTTCGAAGTGATCGAGGGACAAAAGAAGTTTCCAATGGGCGGTTCCGGCCTGTTTTCAACCATCGAGGATTACAGCCGTTTCGCACAGATGCTGTGTAACGGGGGCGAATTAAACGGAGTCAGAGTTCTTAGTCGAAAGGCCTTTGAGCAAATGACGGTGGATCATCTTGGAGGCAAACCGGTGGTGAATCGGACTTATAGGGAAGGGTACGGTTTTGGACTCGGGGTTGCCGTTCGTATCAATGACGGGTTGGCAGGCACTTTGGGAACGCTTGGTTCGTTTGGCTGGAGCGGCAAAGCGACAACCCATTGTGTCATCGATTCGGCGGAAGAACTGGTGATGCTCGTTTTCACCCAGCACCTTCCATACGACGAACACGGCCTGTTTGAGCGGTTCACCAATCTCGTTTACCAGGCGCTGGTCTAAGTCACGCTCGTGCGCGTGCTACGCACCCAAGTAATCAGTAATCAGTGTGTCAGTAATCAGTAATGATCTTCCGAAACTGATTACTGATTACTGATCACTCGGCTCAGCGGATCCGCAGCCAGCACGGGGACCAATTGACCCCGGACTGCATTTTCCCAGCACCAGCACCAGCACGAGAATGTAGCCCACGCCGGTTGAGATGTCCGTTCCCGGCGTTGTCGGCGATCTCGGCGTTCTCGGCCCAGCGAATCTGCCTAAAGTTAGCACGGGGCGGTCGATGCTTTTCGCAAAATCAATAAGGTTGTCTGGTTCGCCGCTCTGACGCCCTTGCTTTCGTCCCGCGCAACAGATTATTACATCTACTGACAAATAAGAGTTTGATGACCGATGGGCGTCGTCCAATTTCTTCAGGCAAACCGGGGCTATGGGGGGTTGAATACTATCCAGGAGAACGCGAGGTGAAAAGTTTTGACGGGATGTGCGAGTTCCCTTTGGATCTCTGTGGAGAACAGCTTCTCAAATAACTGCTTGCGTTGGATCGGTATGGATGTGCCGAGGCAATTTACTCGCGAGCGAAGACGTATTCTATTAAAATACAGCCTGATGTAGCAATCGTCGAAAGGATGAGTGTAATACACGATGGTGGCATGCCGGCGATGTTAAGAACCTATTTTTGCATGCTTCCCGACGTAGAAGTTAACTAAGCATGAACGACGAAATTTCAGGAATTGAGGTTCCGCCGGATCACCGGATTTGTGGCTTCTGCGGATCGGTTGTCGCAGAGGCTCAGTACGCCAAACACCGTAAAATCTTGGGCCAAATGCCAAAGAAAGTAAGATGACATGGGCCGACAGTGTAGCAA
>DASTDH010000419.1:0-21724 GCA_035710445.1 Chthoniobacterales bacterium | reverse complement strand
GCTGAGTCAGTTCGGCGTGGCATCCTCGATGTGACCGTACAGATTTCTGCGGACTTTGATCTAAGATTGATCGGCGCCCATTTGAAATCGAAGTTGCCCGTCCCGGAAGGAGAGGAGTTAGTGCGGCGCCAGGAAGCGCAGGAACTCCGGAACCACATCGACCGAGCGATGAAAGAGACCCCTGATCTTCCGTTGCTGGTTTATGGTGATCTGAACGACACGAAGGAACAACCGGCGATTCAAGAGGTGTTGGGAGATCGCCAGAGTCCCACTCATCTTACCGACCTGTGGCTATCGGACTACGCGGGCGATCATTGGACTTATTACCAGAGGTTCACTGATACCTACACGCGGATTGATTACATCCTGACCAGCCAATCCTTGCTGTCTGCGATCGATCGCAAACATTGTTATGTCTTTCGTTCACTCGATTGGAATCAGGCCAGCGACCATCGGCCGATCGTGGCGACGATACGGGTTCGGGAGGACAGAAAATAGCTTGCCCTCGGATGTGACGCGCCTTTCGACAGGTCTGCGCGATGGGCTATGGTAGGGGCGTTTTCAATGAACGAACAGCTGAAGGAGCTTATTCAGGCCAGAGAATTTGTGCCGTTTCGCGTCCGGATGAACGACGGCTCGGTCTACGCCGTGGCGTCTAGAGAGCACGCCTGGTTGGGCACTGGTAGAGCCGGCGTTTTGTTCGTGGAGGCAGATTCGGGTGCTGCTTCGATGTTGCAAATTCGCAACATAGTGGCCGTCGAGACGGAAGTATAGGCCTAGCAATTGAGCAGGCGTGAAATTCAGATCATCTTCCCGCTTGCAGCAACTCGTAGTGCGCCTAATGTCGCGGGGCGTCCCGTGATCTGGCAGCAGAACGGGACGTTTGGTGTCTGAGCATATGGCCAATACAGTTTTAGTGGGTGCGCAATGGGGCGACGAAGGAAAAGGCAAGGTCATCGACTATTTGACAGAGCAGGTTGACGTTGTCGTACGAACCCAAGGCGGCAACAATGCAGGTCACACCGTTGTGGTTGGGGAGACCACCTACATCCTGCGACTGATTCCTTCGGGAATCCTTCATCTCAACAAGGTCTGTATTATCGGCAATGGTGTTGTAATCGATCCGATTTCCTTGTGTGAGGAGATCGCGGAGTTGGAAGGGCAAGGGATTCAAATCAGTGACCGAAATCTGCTGATCAGTGAATCAGCTCATTTGGTATTTCCGTATCATCGTCTCATCGACGAGCAACGCGAGATAGCCCACGGAAAGAACAAGATTGGGACCACCAAGCGCGGGATTGGGCCGGCCTACGGCGACAAGGTAGCGCGAGTTGGGATTCGCGTAGGCGACTTGCTCCAGCCCGAACTGTTTGAGGAGCGATTGTTTGCGCGGGTGCAAGAAGCGAACTGGTTGCTGGAGCATTTCGGCGGACAACCAGTCGACGCCAAGAGATTGCTGGCGGATTATCTGGCCGCCGGAAAGCGGCTGCGTTCGATGCTGACGAATACGGTACTCGAAATCCACCGGCTGATGAACCAAGGAAAACAGATACTTTTCGAAGGGGCTCAGGGGACCTTTTTGGATATCGATCACGGAACCTACCCGTATGTCACCTCGTCAAACACCACCGCAGGCGGCGCTTGTACGGGGGCCGGTGTTCCTCCCAACCGAATCGATCGCGTCGTTGGTGCGATGAAGGCCTATACTACACGCGTGGGTGAGGGACCTTTTCCCACCGAAGATGAAGACCTTTCCGAATTGCTGCATGGCATGGGTCGCGAATTCGGTGCCGTGACCGGAAGAGCTCGGCGCTGTGGCTGGTTTGATGCGGTTGCTACGCGGTTTGCGACAATCGTAAACGGTATCGGCGAGCTTGCGGTCACAAATCTCGATGGCCTGGATGGCCTGGAGACGCTCAAAATTTGTACCGGGTACGAATTGGACGGGAAACAAGTTAAATTTCCGCCTGCCTGCGTTCGGCAGTTCGATCGCTGCCGGCCGCTCTACACCGAAATGCCAGGTTGGAAACGTTCGACCGCCGGCGCACGCGCTTTTTCCGACCTGCCGGCCAATGCGCAAAATTATCTACATAAGCTTTGCGAATTGTCGGGAGCGAAACTTATGCTGGTCGGAGTTGGGCAAAAACGAGAAGAAACCATTCTTTGCGGCCGGTGACCGTGTTCGGTAATCAGTAAAGCAAACAGCGGTGCTGTTTGGAGAGGATAGGGACCTGGTTCGGCGCTTGGCGCAGCGTAGCGGCGACTAGCCGGTCCGACATAGTCAGGTTTTGTCAGGTTGTCGGTAGGTTCGCCGGGACGACGTCGGATCCGGTTAGGGAGGCTCGTGTTCCCGGCTCAAGCGGTGGAACGAAGCGATTGGGGCGCCGGACCTAAAGGCGCGGTTGCCATCGCTGGCCATCACCCTGTGGCAATACTGTTCGGGCGAACGACGCCGAGGCGACTGCGTGTTCGGGCCGGGGTGAACGAGTCGCCCCGTTCGGGTGAGTAGGTTCAATGACACGAGGTGCTTCGAGGGATCCGACGTCGTCCTAAGCAAGCAACACAGCACCTGTAAGTGTCGAGACTATGTCGGACAGGCTAGTCGCCGCTACCGAAAGCCGGCCCGTTACCTGAAAAGACCTGTCCCGCCAGCCTTATTCCTGGAGAGTAATCGGTAATCGGTCACTGGTTTGGGTTGCAAAAATCGGTGTGTCTGGATGATCCGGCTCTCGGCAATTGCACCGGACGTGAGCAAGGACGAGCGTTAGGCGAACGAATCGAGTAGCGAGATGGTTTGTCTGTCACGCACAACTGCTGTTTCCGGGATTGTGGCCGTGGCGTTCTCTCCGCTATCGGCGATCTGCGCTCCTTATCTCAAGCTCCCGGTCAAAGGCTATTTGGCGGGCAAATCAATTTCAACCACCGTCGATTCCACGATTGCCAAATACTATCTGGAAAACTCTCTTTCGGCGTCACCCGCAAATTCGGAGTTGGATCGACGCATCTCCGACATCGAGCAACGGTTCCAAGGGCGTCCCCTCGACTGGCTGACATTAAGAGAGGTTTCAGCGCGAACCTCACCAGACTTCGCAACCTTATTTTTCATCAAACAATCGTTATCGGACCGCCGGAACGCCAAGCTTCAGAAAGCTTATTGGCAAGAGGTAGGCCGGATAAATAACGCCGGCCGAACTGTTCGAGCTGTAGCAGCCCGAAATCAACTTCATCGGTATGAGCTTATCTTTATACCGGGCTTTCATTATCTGAGCGATCAATCATCGGGAGCCGACTTTTACAACCAGCGGCAGCTGTTTGGCCGGTTTGGTCTTCACGTTGAGCTAGCACGCACGCTAGAAGACGGCACGATAGAAGAAAACGCTGCAATCATCGCTGATATGGTGCGCGCCGAAAGTAAGTCGAATGCGCGTCTGATTTTGATCAGTGCAAGCAAAGGCGGACCAGAAACCGCTTTGGCACTTGGAAAGGTGCTGGAGCCCAGCGAAACGAGATCGGTCAAAGCCTGGCTGAGCGTCGGCGGGCTGATCGGGGGTACATTTTTGGCTGATCACGTGTCGGGTTGGCCCAAGTCGTGGCTGGCAAGCATGATACTACGCTATTCGGGAATCGATCCTCGCAGTTTGCCCGGGATGACGACTACGGCAAGCAGACGAAGAATGAAAGAGATTACGTTGCCAAGCCATATTTTCTTGCTCGAGTTCATTGGCGCGCCGCTCTCCGGAGACATCGCTACCGATGTCAGGCAACGATACATCGAGTTACGCAAATATGGGCCTAACGACGGGTTAACTCTATTGGCCGACGAATTAGTGCCTCGCGGCGTTACCATTATCGAGTCGGGGCTCGATCACTTTTATCAAGATCCTGAGATTGGTCTAAAGTCGCTGGCATTAGCAAATCTCGTAGCGGACGAGTTGGGGCGGGGCGGGGGTGAATGGTGATTGGTAGCGGCGACGGTCCCGCTGAGCGATTCGGTATGGCGCAGCCCTGAAAGCGGACGCGGAGTTGCTCGTGTAGCGCAGCCGTAAATCGCAGTCGCCATCGCGCCGCTTTTTGTGTTCGGTTTTACGGCATTTGGGGTTCCCCCAAATGTGGCTACCATTCGCGAACCCTACTAAGGCGACTGCTTTCAATAGTCGGGCTCGCTCCCACCCTTTCGTTCCGGCATAGTAGCTTCGGGACGCGTTTGGCTTTCGATTGGACAGTCGCCGCTACCAATCACCGTTCCGTTCACCGGAGCCTGGAACATCAGGCCAGGTCGCGGCTGGCTAACGCCGACCAGTCACAAGTTACCAATCACGAATCCCTCAGACCCCACCGTACCTCCGCTGACGGCGATTAAACTCGGCAACCGCTTCCAGAAGATCCTCACGCTTGAAGTCAGGCCAAAGCGTTTGAGTGACATACATTTCGGTGTAGCTCAGCTGCCAAAGTAGGAAATTGGAAATTCTCATTTCACCGGAGGTACGGATCAGCAGGTCTGGATCAGGCCATCGGTGCGTGTAAAGAAACTGGCTGAACTTTTCGGCGGTCAATTCGTCGGGATCCAGTCGATTGGCTTTGGCTTCTTGGGCGACGCGCTTGATTCCGTCAACGATCTCTGCGCGTCCGCTATAATTGATTGCCAGAATAGTGGTGAGCTTGTGATTGTTGGCGGTTTTAGCGACGGCATCTCGAAGTTCTTTCTGACAGTCCTCCGGCAGTTCGGTCAAGCGGCCAATTGCTTGCAGCTGAATCCCCTTCCCGGCAAGATCTCTGGTGTAGTCGCGCAAAAACTTCCTAAGCAAACCCATCAAAGTATCCACTTCCTCTTTGGGTCGCTGCCAATTCTCGGTGGAGAATGCGTAAAGCGTGACATAAAGAATTCCTAGCTCGAGGCAGGTTTCCACGCATGCCTTGACCGCTTTGGCTCCCTCAAGGTGCCCGCGACTGCGTGGCCAACCGCGTTGCCGAGCCCATCGTCCGTTGCCGTCCATAATGATGGCGACGTGTTTGGGAACCTGGTTGACCATTTCTCGAACGACAAAGAGCGATATCCGGACCGAAAAAGCAAATGCGGAAACAGCATATGGCCGAAGGTGGGGTGCTAGCGAGGGCTGCTCAAGGTCTTGATTCAGAGTCGAATTTTACTACGACGCTTTTCGGCTCGCTAAAACGCTCACCGAAGTCAAAGATAGGTGTAATCGCTCCAAATTGTCCATTTTTCTGCAGAATTTATAGCAAAAGCTGCATATCGATCCTTGCAGATTCAAAATGATGCGCAAAATATAACAGCCTGAAACCGAGACTCGTGGCGAGCTGTGACCAGATAAGGTTTCCGCTTGGCGCCAAGAGCAGTGCTTTTTGATGCAGACAATCTTGCTTGTTGATCCTGAGACCGACTTTCTTGAGTGGGCGCAAAACCAGCTCGAAACCCCGACTACCCGGGTGTTTACCGCCACAACATCCGATGAGGCATACAAAATTTACATTTCCGAAAACCCGGACCTCCTGATTAGCGAGACCCATCTCATGCCGTTCAGCGGTCTCGAACTGCTTGCCCGAATCCGGCAGCGAGATTCGAACGCCTTGGTGATCCTGATGAGCGCGTTCGGTACAACCCAATCGGTAATCGAGTCGATGAAGCTCGGCGCTTTTGATTACCTGCGTAAAGAGTCCTTACCATTTAATCTTAAACCGGTAGTCGATGCGGCCCTGAACACACAGGCGGAGATGCGATCGGCCACGGCGTTCAAGCCACAGCTCACAGTCGAGCAGTATCAAGATAGCCTGGTTGGGCAGTCACAGCCGATGCAACAGGTGTTCAAGATGATCGGTAGAGTGTCGCATAGCGATGCGCCGGTTATGATCACCGGCGAGAGCGGCTCAGGGAAAGAGTTGGTAGCCCGCGCGATCCATCACTACGGAAATCGGAGCACTCAGCCGTTTATTGCTATCAATTGCGCCGCAATTCCAGAGAACCTGCTCGAAAGCGAACTCTTTGGCCACGAGAAAGGAGCCTTTACCGGCGCCGCCGCGATGCGGATCGGTAGGTTCGAGCAAAGCAATGGCGGCACGCTGTTCTTGGACGAAATCGGCGAGATGCCGCTGCAGGTCCAAAGCAAGATTCTCCGCGTACTCCAGGAGGGAGAATTCTCCCGGGTGGGCGGCAATGCCGTGCTCAAGACCGACGTCCGCATTATCGCTGCGACCAACAAGACATTGGAACAGGAAGTTGCGAAAAAACAGTTCCGTGAGGATCTATTTTATCGTTTGAACGTGGTGCGAATTCATCTTCCGCCTCTCCGGTTGCGCCGGGAAGATATACGACTCTTGGCGGAGTATTTTTTAAAGAAAATCGCAACCCATAAGCATTTGCCCCAGCTCACATTGTCATCGGAAGCGATCAAAGTGTTGGAAGAGTATCCCTGGCCGGGGAACGTACGGGAGCTGGAGAACACAATCCAACGCGCCTGTGTATTAGCCAGCAGCGACGTGCTTTTGCCGAAAGATATTCCGTTGGGCTTCGCCAACCACGCTGAAGATTCGGTTGAGAGCGCGCCTCAAGTATCGGCCGCCGTCGGAGGTAAGCCGACGTTGGAGATCGCGGTCGAAACGTTGCTGGATGCGGCGTCGGTGGATTCTCGATTGCAGTTGTTACCGTGGCTGGAGCGGGAATTCACGGTTTTCGCGATGAAGCGCACCAAAGGGAATCAGGTGAAAGCAGCCAAACTCCTGGGCGTGACGCGGGCGACACTACGCAAACGGATCGAGCGTTATGGGATCACAAAGGAATTGAATTTTCAGTGACAGTGATCGCACAGGGACCGGTGAAAGTAGCCCAGCGCTTCAGTGCTGGGTAGCGGTCCCAGGCGGGGTTCGTCCCGACAGGGGCGATCCACCAAAAATCGGCTCTCCCGAGGTCGCAACCGAGACAAAGTTGTGAGCATTTCTATCGTCCCTCCGGGACGGCCCTTCTCTTTTACACTCTTCCCAGCACTGAAGTGCTGGGCTACTTTCACTTTGTCCCTGCGGGACCAGTGCGTTGCGGTTCCAATCTTGTCCTCAAACGCCTATCAAAAAAACAGCCGTCCTTTTTGGCCTTGTCACTGTAAGTGCGGGTTCGGGGCAAACGAAGTCCGGATCAGGCTACTCATTGAACCCGTCTGAATACCGGACGATGTTGGACGTCTTTTAATGAATGATCGCGCTTCCGGGTTGGTTCTCCGGGCCTCGAACACCGTGGAAAGAAGCAAACAGCGCCCGCCAACGGACATTGTCGAAGAGGTGCGGCGGTCTGCTTTCTTTCGGCAGAAGTTCGAAGAAAAGCCGCCCCTGCATTTCGAGCACGTGGTGGAAGCTGCTCAATCCTTCGTCACTGCTTGCGTTGTGTGCCAGCATGTATCGCGGACTTGCTGGCTGATTTGCCCGGACACACGCCGCCAAGAGGAAATCTGTAACGAGTTACTCAACTGGGAGATCAGGGCCCAGTTTTTCCCAGAACTGGAGTTACCGGCGATCGAAGGAGCTGTGCCCGACCCAGAGTTGGTTGCAGAACGGCTAGCGTTACTGCAGCAGATCGCGACGGGAAAGAGAATGATTGTGGTGGTAACCCGATCGGTTTTGGAGAGCCCGGTAGTTGGCCCGGATAAAGTACTAAATCAGACGCTCACTTTACAGCGCGGTGATTCGCTCGATAGCAGGCAACTCATTGAGAGACTCGTTCAAGCCGGCTATGAGAAAGTGCCACAAGTAAGCGCTCGCGGAGAGGTCGCCAATCGGGGTGGGATTATCGACATTTTCTCCGCGCAACATGCGGTGCCAGTACGCGTAGAGCTTTTCGGCGACACCATTGAATCTTTGCGGGAGTTTGACCTGGACGAACAGACGGCGATTCAGGTGGTCGAGCGTTCCGAGATCTTTCTCGGCGATTTCCAAGGCGAGACAATTCCGCTGCGGAAGTACATACAGCCGGGCGACCTCCTGATCGATATTGAAGCAGAGCAGATCGATGCCCAGGTACGAATTACCGCAGGGGCATTCCCGACCGATCAGCCCGAGGACTATAGCGGCGCCTTTTATCCATCGGTTTTTCATGATTTCGAGGCGGGAGATTTTCTAGTTGAGGAACACAAGCGGCAACGGGCATTGACCCAAATTGAAGAGTGGCTCGGTCAGCTTTGGCGGATCCTGGTGGTCTGTCACAACGAAGGGGAAGTTGAGCGATTAACCGATGTCTTGTCGGACAATCACATCGATGTCGATGCCGTTGATTTTGCGATTGGCAGTCTGAACCATGGATTTGTTCACCCCACTGCTCGATTGGCTGTGCTTTGCGACGCTGAGATCTTCGGGCGTTATCAGAGTCCGAGCGCCCGCCGTCTAGCGGTGAGGAGGGCGCGGCTCCGCGGTGGACGCGTGCCGCTCGACTTCAGCGAATTAGCGGAAGGCGACCTCGTGGTGCATGTGGAGCACGGAATTGGGAAATACTTGGGAATTCAGGAATTGGAGCAGGGAGGGATAAAAAGCGAGTGTGTTGTTCTGGAGTTTGCGGAGGACGCGCGGCTTTATGTGCCGTTTGAACAAGCGTTTCTGATTTCGCGCTATGTCGGAATAGGGAAACGGTTTCCTCCGCTGAGCAACTTAGGGGACGCCAAATGGAGCAAAGCGAAAAAAGCAGCCGAAACAGCGGTCTTCGACTACGCAGCTCGTCTGTTGGATCTCCAGGCCCGACGTAACACCTTGCCGGGTTACCGCTTTCCGCCCGATTCCAAGTGGCAGCAGGAATTCGAGGCTTCTTTTTTGTACACGGAGACTCCGGATCAACTTCGAGCGATCGAGGAGACCAAGCGAGATATGGAGACCGAACAGCCAATGGATCGATTGATCTGCGGGGATGTCGGTTTTGGAAAGACGGAGGTAGCAATTCGTGCTGCGTTCAAGGCGGTCATGAGTGGGAAACAAGCTGCAATGCTCGTGCCCACGACGGTGCTGGCGCAACAGCACTTCGAAACGTTCCGGCAGCGGATGTCCGATTATCCGATTCGGGTTGGGATGTTGAGCCGTTTTCTCTCTCAGGGAGAACAGCGGAAAACAGTTGCAGCGATCCAAGACGGTTCGATCGACATTATTATCGGCACTCATCGGCTGATTTCATCGGACATCCAATTCAAGGCTCTCGGGCTGGTGGTCATCGATGAAGAACAGCGTTTTGGTGTACGTCACAAAGAGCTGCTGAAAGAAAGATTCAAGTTAGTTGACGTTCTGACCCTTTCGGCCACACCAATTCCGCGCACACTCTATTTGTCACTGGTCGGCGCCAAAGATATGTCGTCGATCGAAACAGCGCCACCCAATCGGCTGTCAGTGGAGACAGTGGTGTGTGCCTACGACGAACGGATCATTCGTGACGCCATTCAACGTGAACTTCATCGCCGCGGACAGGTCTATTTTCTGCATAACCGGGTCCATTCGATTGAGCGCGTGCGAAACCGAGTGCAGGAGCTTTGTCCGGACGCTCGGGTCGATATCGGACATGGTCAAATGGAAGAGGAAGAGCTGGAAAGGGTGATGCAACGGTTTGTGCAAGGGGAGATCGACGTTCTGATTTCCACAACGATTATCGAAAGCGGATTGGATATCCCGAATGCGAACACGATTATTATTGACCGAGCTGACCGGTTCGGATTGGCCGATCTTTATCAGCTTCGTGGCCGGGTGGGACGGGCCCAACACAAGGCTTACGCCTACCTGCTACTGCCGCGGGATTTGATGGCGGTGGGCGCGGCGCGGCGTCGAATCAATGCGATTAAACAATATTCCGGTTTAGGGGCAGGTTTTAAAATTGCCATGCGCGACCTGGAAATTCGCGGTGCGGGCAACATTCTCGGCACCGCCCAAAGCGGGCATATCATCAATATCGGATTTGACCTCTATTGCCAGCTTCTGCAGCAAGCGATAGAAAAACTGAAAGGGAAGAAAGGGGTCAAACGCTCCGAAACATTTTTGAGACTCGATTTCGTAGTCACAAACGAATCGGAATTTATTACTGCCCGGAAAGAGTTAGCTCCGGCATTTGTGCCATCCGATTACATCGCTCAACCGCAGACCAGGATTGAGGCCTACAAGAAACTGGCTGGAATCGCTTCGATCGATCAGCTTCATCGCCTCAGATCAGAGTGGCGGGATCGTTTCGGGCGTCTCCCATCAGCCGTGCAGAATCTGCTGATACTGAACGAGATACGTCTTCTGGCCGGGCGAGGAAAAGTTGCGCGGATCGAAGTGAAAGATTCCAAGGTAATGATGACACGTGGCGGCGATTACCTGCTAATTGGGGATCGGTTTCCCCGCTTGACTTCGACTGCCCCCCAATCTAGCCTCGCGGAATTGTTAACGCTTTTAACCCGACTTTCCTGACAAGGCATGTTTCTCAAGCTGTTTCCTAGTTACGCGCTGGTGTTTTCCCTCCTTGTTCCCGCGGTCGTGCGGGCGGCGGATCCGCAAGTCATTGATGGCATCGCGGCTGTTGTGAACGGTGACGTAATAACGTTCTCCCAGGTACAAGAGGTAGCTGCCCCGGAAGAGCAGACGCTTCGGCAGCAGTACCAGGGCCAGGAACTCATCGACAAGATTAAGGAGACGCGGTTGGCGGTTTTAAACGATCTGGTGAACCGGCAGCTGATCCTGCAGGAATTCAAGAAGAAGGAGTACAAACTTCCCGATTACATAGTGGAACAGCAGCTCGCCGGAATCATCAAAGACGAGTTCGGTGGTGATCGACAGGCGTTCATGCGGACGCTGACCGCACAGGGCTATAGCATGAATCGGTTTCGCGACATGGAGAAGGATAAGATTACCGTCCAGGTCATGCGGCAAAACAATGTGAAGGGTACCTTCGCACCTAGTCCGACTGAGATTGAGGCCTACTACAACGCCAATAAGAAAGAGTTTGCGACGCCGGAGCAGGTAAAGCTGCGCATGATCGTGCTCAATTCGGATCCGTTGGTGTCTGATTCCGCAGCTAGCACCAAGCAGATGGCGGATGAGATTCGCGAGAAAGCGAAGCAAGGGGCTGACTTTGCGACTCTGGCCAAAACCTATTCCATGGATGGAACCGCTGAAAATGGAGGGGATTGGGGCTGGGTCGACGAAAAGACGTTGAATCAGGATCTGACGAAAGCGGCATTTGCTCTTGCGCCCAAAGAGGTCAGCCAGTGCATTCAGATCGGAGATTCGTATTACATTCTTTATTGCGAGGAAAAGAAGACGGCGAATTTTATTCCGTTGGCGGAAGTAAGAGACGGCATTTCCAAAAAGCTCGAACAGGTCCAACGGCAAAAAGCAACTCAGCGCTGGCTCGACGGACTGCGTGAGAAGGCGTACATCAAGGTCTACTAGGTTCAGGAGCTGGAATTCAGAATCTAGAATTGGTAGGGCGAAATCACGCTAAGTCGTCCTCACGCCGCGTTGCCGTCTCGCCCTAGCGTTGTTATCGCAGAAGCATCGCCTCGGCTCCAGATTTTATCGGCCAGGTCCGCCCCGGGCCTTGAATCTTCGAGTGGCAAAGGTTAACGGCAAGCTATGAACGCTTCTGCGGCGGCCAAGACCTACCTTCGGGTCTTCGATGTAGGACTGCAGAACACTTTTGTCTATCGCTGGAATTTCTTTATCCGATCGGTCTTTGGGATTCTACCCTTGCTCGGAACGGTTTTTATCTGGGGAGCCATCTTTGAAGCAAAGGGCCAGGGGATTAACAGTTTCGACTACGGGTCGGTCGTATTCTATTTTTTGTTGGTACTTTTTCTTCAAGGTTTGGTGACTCCGACCGACGATGAATGGGAAGTGGCCAACGATATCAGGGAGGGTCAGATCGGGACATTTATCGTCAAACCGATCGATTACGTTCTGTATCGGTTCAGTCTGTTCTGCAGTAACCGGCTTCTCTATGCTGTAGTCACGTTGCCGGTAGTAGTCGTTCTCTTCATTTACTATCGGCAATATGTGGTTTGGCCGACCGACTGGGTCGTTTGGCTCGTCGCGATTTGGAGCACATTGATGGCAGCGCTGCTCCAGTTTTTCATTTCGCTTAGCATCGCGTTGCTCGCGTTCTGGATGCTGGAAATCTCAACGGTGGTTTTCATCATCTATTCGTTCGAGTATTTCCTGAGCGGCCAGATGTTTCCCATCGCCTTTATGCCGGCGGCGGTCAGGGACGTATTGGTATGGCTGCCGTTTCCTTATGAGCTTTCATTCCCGGTCGTCGTGTTCATGCAGCGAGTCCATGGGGCAGAGATTTGGTCAGGGATCGCAATTCAAGCATTCTGGGTCATCGTCACTGGCCTGATGGCCAAAACCATGTGGCGGATCGGATTGAACTACTACGAGACGGTAGGAGGCTAGGCCAAACTTATAGCCGATAGCCATGAGTCATTCTCAGCCAAAAGACGTTTGGGCGGCGGGGCTCCAGTACGAGCCTTACGTCGGTCGATGGAGCCGATTGGTCGCCAAAGAGCTACTTGAGTGGCTATCCATTCCAGGCGGAAAAGATTGGCTGGATATAGGATGCGGTACAGGGTCGCTCACGCAGATCATTCTCGAGCACGGACGTCCAAACGCTGTTAAGGGCATGGATCCCTCGCTTGGTTTCATCGAGTACGCGAAAGCAAAAATCGAGAGCGGACGCGTATCATTCGAAGCCGGAGACGCTCAGTTGCTGGCGTTCGATTCGGCGAGCTTTGACGTAGTGGTTTCTGGACTTGTGTTGAATTTTATACCGCAGCCACAACGGGCAGCGACTGAAATGATCCGGGTTGCCCGAGCTGACGGCGTAGTTGCAGCCTACGTCTGGGATTATGCCGGGAAGATGGAGCTGATGCGCTATTTCTGGGATGCAGCAGTGGCTCTCGATCCTACGGCATCGGAGCTCGACGAAGGCCTTCGTTTTCCAATTTGCCAACCGTTGCCTCTTGCTAGCCTATTTAAAGATGCCGGTTTGGAAGATGTCGAAGTGCGCCCGATCGACGTTCCAACTCGCTTTCGCGATTTCAACGACTACTGGTCCCCGTTCTTGGGCGGCCAAGGCCCGGCTCCAGGCTACGTCATGCGCTTAGGCGAAGAGCATCGAGAGGCTCTCCGGGAACGAATTCGCACGCGCCTTCCAATCATCGAAGATGGGTCGATATCGCTGATTGCTCGTGCCTGGGCGGTTCGCGGACGCGCCTCCTAACCTGTCCGCATCACGCCGCCGCTATCAGGCGATAATGGCAACTGGTAACCGGCAACCGCTTACCGCTACCGGATGTATGCTTCAGCGTAGTTTACCGTACGAGCCTGGCGGACCGGTTGGTTTTGCCGATGAACCCAGATACTTTCGAGTATGCCGAGGGCAAAAAGGATCAGAACAAGAAATGAGCCACCGTAACTGATCATCGGTAATGGGACACCGGTGATTGGGGTGATCGAGATGGTCATACCGATATTCATGAACGCGTGTGTGAATATCAGCGTTACAACGCCGATCGCGATCAAGCGCCCAAGTTCGTCCGAGGCAGAAGCGGCAATCAGGAGACCGGTCAGCAGAAGCGCAGCAAACGCAGCCACGACCGTCACCGCTCCCACAAAACCGAGTTGCTCGGAAATAGCCGCAAAAATGAAATCGGTGTGGACGATCGTTTGCGGAAGAAAACCAAGGTCAACCTGCGTATTAGGTGCGGTGAACCCTTTACCGTAGAATCCGCCCGAGCCGATCGCGATCAGCGACTGATTGATAGTCCAGGCGGCTCCCTGAGTATCGTAGTCCGGATTGATGAATGTGGTCAGCCGCTCTCTCTGGTATGGTTTAAGACCGAAGTTTGCGATCACCGGGACCAGGGCAAGGCCGCAGACAATGATGACGAGCAAGTAACGCTTGGGAATTCGGCCAACAAATAGCAGGGCCAAAATCATGGGAAGCTGAACCAGGCATTCGCCAAGGTCCGGTTGGATTAAAACCAGCAGCCACGGCGGGGCCACAATGGCCGCACAGCTCAAGATGCGCCCGATTGTTGGCCAAAATCCAACCCAGTTTCCCGTATTGGCAAGGAGCCAAGACAAAAGCAGCAGTGTAGCAACGATCGCAAGCTGAGCCGGCTGGAAGCTAATCGGCCCAAGGTCGAGCCAGCTCTTGGCACCGAACGTGGTTCGGCCAAAAAAATGGGTTAGTACGAGGAAGCCAAGCCCGGCCAAATAAAGCAGAACCGGGAAAATGACGCTGGATAGCCAATAACGGTAATTGACCAGCGCCGCGACGAAGAAGACGGCTATGCCGAGTACCAGGAAGACGATCTGCCGGCGCCACATCTCTTTGAGGTAAGCCTCTTCTCGCATGTACGTGGCGCTGTAAATAGCGATGACCCCAAATATCGAAAGGCCGACCGCCAAGCATACGAGGAACCAATTCATCCCGAGCAACTTCCTGAGAAATGAATTCATGAACGAACGGAGAGATTAATCTAGAGTGGGTACACTGGCCAATAACTTTCTGGTGTAGTCATGCTGGGGAGAACGATATATCTCGGCCGCCGAGTTCTTTTCGACGATCTCACCGCGAAACATCACTGCGACCTCATCGCTGACCTGCTCTACAATCGCCAGATCGTGGGAAATGAATAAATAAGAGACCCCTAGTTCATCCTGAAGATCGAGTAGCAGATTGACAATTTGAGCTTGAACACTGACATCCAATGCGCTGACCGCCTCGTCGCAGACAATCAGTTCCGGTTCGACCGCCAGCGCGCGAGCAATACCGATTCTTTGGCGCTGTCCCCCGCTGAATTCGTGAGGAAAGCGCGCCATAAGGTCTGGCTGCAATCTGACCTTCTCCAACAGGTAAGCCACCCGGTCTCGGCGCTCGCGCTTTGTCATCTCTGGAAAATGAATCTGCAATGGTTCACTAACGCTGCGGAGAATCGACCAACGCGGATTGAGCGATCCAAACGGGTCCTGAAAAATCATTTGGATCTTGCGACGCCAGGGACGGAATCGCGCTTCGGGCAAATTAGAAATCTCATGATTGGAAAAACGGACCGACCCGCTGGTGCTGGGTACCAGATTCAGGATAGCTTTGCCCAAAGTCGTTTTGCCGCTGCCGCTTTCGCCGACCAAGCCCAAGGTCTGACCAGTTTTCACGGTGAGCGAAACGTCGGTCACAGCCCGGATAGTCCCTCGATGGTGTCGCGCCGGGAACCAGACGGACAAGTTTTGTACTTCCAATAGGTCAGCCATCTTGTTTTCCCCTAGAGAGAGGGAAGAAATAGGCAGAAAATAGTCAGACTACGAACCATGGTCACTACGGCACCAGATGTCGATACCGCTCGACAAACTACGGCATTTCTCTTTTACCACCGGATCAGCAGCCGGGTTGCCGGAAGCGTATTGGTTGGCCTGGTGGACGAGGAAGACATTCGCGAACCGGATGACAATCTCCAGGTGCTCTCTCAACAAATCGAGTTGCCTTTTGTACTCTCTGATTTCGTCTTGGATTGATCCTATTTCGTCGTCTTCACTCATACCTGAATCATGGACACTTTGACCGTTTGAAGCAATCTCGAGCGTCACCGCATCGGTAATGCAAAAATAGGAGGCTGCCAGATCAGGCGAGCAGCCCTTTCGGTCCATCGGAGCAAAAGCCAGGAAGGCTCTCGTCGGAACACTCAAGACCGAGGCACGATGGCGAAAACGAAAACAGAAAAAGAACCAACATAAAATATGGAAATTGAGGCCGGGTCATGAGTTCACTCCAAGCGACAGACAGGCACAGCCTTGAAGCATTTCTTGGAATGTCTTCGGGCTACGTGCTCAACTTCTCGGACTACACTTTCGGAGAGTTTGTGTCTGAGAACACCGGGCTGGAAATACATTCTCCGCGCTACACCAACGAAGGCACGTCAAAGGCGAAGAAGCTCCGTGCGTTCTGGAAACTGGAATCCAACCACATAGTGGGAAAGCTCTTGCTCGCATTGATCGATTACGGCGTCTCTCTCGATCTCGAACCGACACTACAGGCGAAAGCATTGGCGGATCGATGCCGACAGATTGCGACCCGCCTTCTCGCCGGTGGCGCGAGCCTCACCCCACTCAAGGAGCAGGCAAAAGTGCTCAATGCTAAGCATCTCGCCGAACAGATTCGCCGAATGGAGTCTTCCATCGAAGCGGACCCAAGCCTCGCCATCGGAACCGCAAAAGAACTGATCGAGACGTGCTGCAAGACGATCCTCGCTGAACGCGGCAAGTCCGTGATTGGGACCCCTGATGTCTCCGTTCTTACAAAACAGACGCTGAGGGAATTGAAGTTGGTCCCGGAGGGCGTCCCGGATGCGGCGCGAGGTGCAGACGTGATCAAACGCCTTTTGAGTAACCTCGGCACGATTGGAAACGGCCTTGCAGAACTCCGTGGACTTTACGAACCGGTCATGGGAAGCACGGAACTGCGACCGGACTGAGCGCACGCCACGCAAAGTTAGCAGTCGGTGCCACAGCCACACTAACCATCTTTCTTTTCGAGACCCACAAGGAGACCGAATACTAAACAAAAAAGACACTCAGCCGAGTTTTCGCGAGGTTCTAAAACTACCCAGTTGGCCCAATCAGACTCCCGCTCGCTCCCGCTCTCGATATAAGTTCTGGAGTGCGTTGCCGAGATCATCCCTCTTTTCGGCGATAAGGGTGGCGTCTCGGAACCGGTAAACAGCTCGTAAGCTTTCCAAAAATAGTTTTGTCGATCGCTGAGTGAAAAAATGATGCTTTCTATCCACGAACCATTTGAAAATTGCAGAAATATAATCTGACCTCTGCGATCCATTGAGGTTTCGGAAGGGAGAGTTGCCAGAATAAAAATCCCTGGTATGAAGTTCATCTATTTTAGAACCGATCATGTTCGACAGTTGCGCGAGCAACTCTTTCCAGTCTTCCTTACTAACGCGCATCCGTTGCGAATCCACTACTACGCCAACCGTCACCGCGATCGGCTCGTTGCCGGTTCCACTCTCGTCGCAATAGCAGATTTTCATTTTTTAATTCCGCTGGTCTGTTGAGGGAATTGTTTTGCGGCAACATTAAGATCCGCGGATACCAAATCTCACAGCACGCCAATGTTTGTAGTGATGGGAGACGCGACTCGGAATACGTCATTTTGCGTATTGCAAAGAAGCACAAGACCTGGGAGAGCCTGTCGCATCACCTGGCCACGAGGGTGTGCTGACAAAAATGGATCCCCTGCGGTTAGGCGAGCATTTCAGGACAGTTCTGACCGAAACCACCGAATATCACCTCTGTGGCAAAGCCATCCTGATTACTCCCTCGCTGGGTTAGAGGATAGGGCCATCTATTCAGAGTTCATTCGCTAGGCTTCTACAATCCATCCAATAAGATTGCCTTCCTCTTTGGCGGGAGTGCCCAGGTTTGGGAGCTGATCAAATCCGATATGGCGTACGCTTTTTCCAGTGGGTGCCCAACCCTCGTTCATTATCCTGATCCTGATGATATCGTATGCAAAATTGATCATCGCCAAATCTTTCGGATCAGCGTGAACTGGTCCTGTGACCTCAATGATTACGGCGAGAATGCGACTCTTTGACGTCCTTTCTATGGGCATATGCTCTTCGAAAAGAACCTTTTTATAACGGCTATTTCTGCTCGGCATCCGGATATTACAGCAGATTTGCTTTCGGATTCGCAGTCTTACTTTGCCGATTCTCCGAGTGAGTACGCAAGCTCCGTTCGTTGGTATCACCACTCTAAATATTTCGCGTAGAAGGCGCTGGATCGTACCCAGGGACCCCTACCTAAGGATGCCCTCCATGCACGTGGGTCAGATTTCGATAGAAGGCTTACGAAGAAATCGCCGGATTCGATCGATTTCAGCGGCAGGCAGTCCGCTTAAGTGCTCATCGGTCGGATTAGCCGTTCGGACCCACTCCTGGCTATACACTTCCCAGAGCGTGATTGTGCCATCACGGTGATACGTGATCATCCTGCTTCTGTAGTTACGAGGTTTCTCCTGGCTCGGAGCATTATTTTCAGCAGGTTGATCCTCCTTCGTCATAAGCCGGTTTATGAGCATTGGGCGCTGCACAGGATGGAAACCTTCAACTTTCGCCTAACCGCTGCAGCACTTAGAATGTATGCCACGTCAGAGGAAATGTTTGGTCCTCTCCAATTTTCGTGCCATTTCCTTGCCGACCTCTAGCGGTTTAATCCTTCAAAGTTTCACCTGCTGCTGCAGCACGATGATCCAATGATCGTAAGCGTTCTGTTAACCCCATCTGGCGGAGGGAATAGGATTTGAGAGAATTGGGGGTGCAAGAGAATGCAGGCATGGAGAACAAGCCTCGGAGGAAACGCCGGAGCCGGGAACAGATCGTGGAACTGGTGCGGGAGTTTAAAGATAGCGGGCTGACCCAGCGCAAGTTTTGCGAGAATCGCGGGATCGCACTATGCGAGTTACAGCGAAGTCTGAAGATCGTGCGCCGGACGAGCGAGCCTCAGCTGATGGCAGTGCAGCTGGAAGCAGCAGAGGGCAATGATCGGGTGCTGGAGCTGATGGTTGGAGCAGGTTACCGGATTAAAATCGGAGCGGGATTTTGTTCTACGACATTGCGCCGGCTACTAGAGGTGCTGGGCGGTTGCTAGAGGAATGCTGGGTTTTGGGTCAGCGGACGCGAGTTCACATGGCGATCGGAGCCACCGACATGCGTAAAGGCTTTGAAGGCTTGTTCGGGATCGCGCGTGACCGCTTGCTGATCGATCCCTTGTGGGCACCTTTTTGTATTCTGTAACGCCCGAAAGAATCGGCTCAAGATTCTTTATTGGGATGGGAGCGGATTATGGATTTGCAGCAAGCGGTTGGAAAAAGGGCGTTTTAGCTGGCCCAGCCAAGGAGATGAAAATGGTAAGATGCGCTTGAGTCAGGAACAGTTAAGCATGCTCATCGGTGGGATTGAACTCAAACAAACGCGCCGCAAAGATTGGTACCGGAAAGAAATCGTGGAAGCTGGAGCAGAAAAATCTGGTGATTAACACAGAGTTTTGCTTAGTTATGAGCCGTGCGGAATTCGGATTCAATTACGCCGCTACCACTTGATCCAGAACTGCTTGGCGAGTTACTCGAGAAGGTTCCCGCCGAAGTTATTGAACAACTTACTCACAACTGGCGGAAACAAACTGAGGCGCTGGCGCGGAGCGAAAAAGAGAATCGGCTTTTACGGGAACTCTTGCGTCTGATGCGGGTGGAGAAGTACGGGCCAGCCAGTGAGCGGCTCAGTGACTATCAGCTCGAAGTGCTGGAGCAGGAACCTGGGTCAGCCAGGCGGAGTAACCTCCTGGCTCAAGCATTCCAGCTCTCGGCTGATATGGCGATGCAGCCGTTCGTGGGCTCCGTTATCTGGGGGATGGCCGGGACGACCTCGTTCCAGGTTGATGCCGACGAAGCTGTCCAGGATGTAATGCAGGCGACCGGAATGCTGGACAATACCAAGCAAACCGTAGAACGAGCTCGAGCTGCGGGCGCCACTATTGTCCATGTGCCAATCCAATTCGCTCCGGGCTTTCGCGAGGTCAGCGAGACCCCGTATGGAATCCTTAAAGGGTGTAAGGACGGTGACACATTCGAAAAAGGAAGTTGGGGAGCAAAAATCGTAGACGCTCTCAAGCCGAAACCGCAATTATTCGGACTATTCCGCTAGGGCTAAGGGCAGACCTCTGCGGCTTAGCTCCACCCGTGAACTTTTGGCTTAACCACAATATCGGCGTCTCGGTCAAAACCTTCTTTAGACCTCCGGTTTGATGTTCTGGTTCAAGCAAAAGAAGTTCTTGGGGTCGTACTTCTTCTTGACGGCCATGAGCCGGTCGTAGTTGGAACCGAACGCGGCTTTGATCGTGTCTTCCCGCTCCTCCCCTAGGTAATTCAAGAAGTACGCACCGCTCGAGAAAGGACGCATCGAATCCGCCAAACCGCGAGCCCATTCGATATGGCGTTGGGACTCTCCTGAATCCACCCATTGTGCAAGGATGAGAACGGAATATTGGGCTTGCCGTTGCGCAAAAGCAGTTTCAGAGACAGCAACCCGACTTGCAACTCCACCATAGTACTCGATAACCACCCCGCTGAGTGGAGATGTCGCCCGGTTCGCATGCTCCACAAGGACGACGATCGCATCATCGCTTAGCTCGCGCAGGAAAGTAGATTTCCAATAGTTATGGTTACCGCCTGGGAAGGCCGCGTCCAGTGAGGTTTGCATCTGCGGGAATGGCATGGGTTGAATCGCATCCACCATTGGTGAGCTAAAAGTTCTGAGGGATTTAAACACTTTCTCGCCCTCGGTCAGATCTCCGCAATAGCAGGCAATGACGGCCACAGCGGGAATGCCATCAGGCGTGTGTAGCAGTGCAGCGTAAGCGGTTAGCTCCTCTGGCGCCGACCGTGCAAAATCACGATAAAATCGGAGAACCTCCACCGCACGATCCCTCGGGTACATGACCAAGCCCCCAAGAACGGTGCTCACCGGATGGGCACGGAATTCGAATGAAGTGACTACCCCGAAGTTACCACCTCCGCCCCTAAGCGCCCAGAATAAATCTTCGTTCTCGTTGGCGCTTGCCACGCGAGGCTCTCCATCAGCGGTCACAATGTCAAACGATAGAACGTTGTCACAAGTCAGACCGTATTTCCTGACTAGCCAGCCGACACCGCCCCCGAGCGTGAGCCCACCGATGCCTGTCTTGGATATTATCCCTGCTGGAACAGCCAAGCCAAAGAGATGGGTCTCCCGATCCAGATCACCAAGCGTTGCTCCACCTTGCACCCTGGCAGTACGGTTCTTCGCATCGACATGAATCCCCTTCATGCCAGATAGGTCAATCACAATCCCGTCATCGCAGAGAGCCTTCCCGGATACGTTGTGGCCACCACCGCGCACCGCAACCAGTAGTTCATTTTCTCGTGCAAAGTTCACAGCAGCGACTACATCGGCTACACCCGAGCAACGCGCGATGATGCCAGGGTGTCTATCAATGATGGCATTCCAGATCTTCCGCGCTGTTTCATAACTAAAATCATCTGGTTGGATCACCTCTCCACGAAATGCGGTCTGAAACCGTTCGATGCGGTCATGGCTCACTGCCGTCCCTTTGGTGTTAGTAACTTCAGGTAGTGTTAGGTTTTTTGCCATATTTGCTGTTATCAATTTTGTTGTCATGGATTAACCTTCCTCCACGGGTCGGTTGAGACGACCTTCTGCCAGAAGTCGGCTGAAAAGACCTTCTTCGAGGGGGAATACTCGGCATAGTCTGATAATCCGAAAAAAATCGCGGGTGAGCTCCTAAGACGTTTCTTTCAAAGAAATCCCGTTGAGACTAAGCCACGCTTTCTTCTTGGACCAATACGAATAACTGAAGTGGTTATTCGTTTTTCTCTAACTGTCCAAGCACATCCGCTAAACACGTTGCAACGCTAACTCAAAAAGCGTTACTTGGGCTGAAAAGTCGCATGCTAAAATCGGAGACGGGAGGCGGATTGAGGACGGGACAAGCGACAGTTTCCGGCTTGATTGTGGGAAGCAGTGCAGGTTGTCGGCTCGGGCACCGGGCGATAGATCGAGCCGAAGTAGGCCGTGGCTATGCGAAAACTGTTGCTTAATCAGTTAGGCAAAAGCAAATAATAGCTTCGCGTCTTCGTATTGGTCGACCAAGGAGC
>DASTDH010000418.1:0-3300 GCA_035710445.1 Chthoniobacterales bacterium | reverse complement strand
GACCGCCGGGCCGGGACGCTTAGAGCTTGCGTACGACCGTGATGCCATCGCCCAGAGTGAGCATCACCGAAGAGACCCTTTTATCATCACGTATTTTGAGGTTGAGCTCGCGCATCGATCGAGTCACACGATCATTCACTTTCCGGTCGGCGATATCGCCTCCCCGAAGCACGTTATCGAGTGCGATGATTCCGTCCGCGCGCACTAATTCGAGGCAAGCTTCATAGTAAAGATCATAAGCAGCCTTATCTGCATCGATGAAGGCTAAATCGAACGAGTTCTTACCGAACTCGTTTTTCAATTCTTCAAGTGTTTCTACCGCTGGTCCGATGCGAAGATCGATCTTCTCGGCTACGCCGGCTTCTCTCCAATAGGGCTTACCAACGGACGTCCACTCTTCGCTGACATCGCAGGCAACAAGTTTTCCTCCGGCTGGAAGCGCCATGGCCACGGTGAGAGCGCTGAACCCAGTGAAAGTTCCGATTTCCAATGCGTACCGGGCCCGGATGAGTTGAGCGAGCCAAGCGAGAAATGCCCCTTGGTCCGGACCGAGCTGCATCGTGGCGTTGGGAAGTTTCTCCGTTTCTTTTCGCAGCCTTTGTTGGATCTCGGTCTCTTTGGTTGCAACCTGTGCGACATAACGCTCGATGGCATCCGGTAGCAGGGAACGTTTGATCATCGGATCTCAACCTACGGACGGTAGATAAGGCGTCAATCTGCGCTGAATTTTTACGGGAACTCACGGCAGAAACAGAGGCTAAGCTTACTAAAGAAAACCCGAGCGCCTCCTATCCACCTAGTGACGTGGTTCGATGGCGTTTTCTGTCTTTCGTTGCGGTTCGCTCAAGTAGACGCTGCTTGACTTTTCTGGTCGGATCTGTTCAACCACAACGAACCCCAATGAACAGCAACAAATCGTTATTTACCTCCCTCACAATTCTGCTGTTGGTCGTTGCCTTGGCCGCTTTCGAAGGTTGTGCCTCAATGGATGCCTCCAGTACAGAGTCGCTTCTTTCTGCCGCTGGTTTCCGTACCCGCACTCCGTCGACTCCGAAACAGCAAGCTTTGTATAGCCAGTTGACGCCGTACAAACTCGAACGCAGGACGAAAAAGGGCAAGGTTCTTTATACTTATGCGGACAAGCAAAAGGGAATCGTATATATCGGCGGTGAGACTGAGTATCAACAGTACAAGCGCCTAGCTTTGCAGCAGTCAATCGCCCAAAACCAACTCGAGGCCGCCGAAATAAACGAGACCGCTTCACTCGACTGGGGACCCGACTGGGGACCTTGGCAACCCTGGTGGTAACCTCGTTCTCGCCTTAGGCTCGACTGAGCGAACACCAATGAACACCAGCGACGGATGCTGAGCGCGGGAGAGACCTGCCATGGGAAAGCGGCGAACTCCTCAACAATTCCGCAATCCGCGTTCACCACTGGTGTTCACCGACGTTCGCTGGTGTTCATTGGCGTTCGCTGTCGCGTCACGGCCCCAGTCCGTCAAAAGTCTCCGGCTCTGGAGAAACAATACCCGCCGCGGTTAATTCATTCTCACCGCTGGCGAGATCTACCGCGCAGTCTTCGCAGACAGCGCATTCCAGAACCAAATCGTAGTAGTTGAGCTCACGAACCTGGCCGCAAAATTCGCATATTCCATGGTACGGATATCCCTTTCTTATCGTCGTGCGCGAAAGGTTCATATCCGTCTCCGTAAGCTGAATCCGGAGCCGAGTATCGTTTCTCGCCCTTGATTCATTTGCCTCAACGTAACGTTGCCGGTTGGCTAAACCGTTACGCGAACATTACAAGGCAGAAAGGCGAGTTAAGGGTCGAAACGGATTTGATAAGAAAAATAAAACGGTGACCGGTCATTGATAGTCGGTGCCCGGCGTTGTGGCGCTGGCGGCGTTCCCGTGTCTCGCTCAGACCGGCACAATCACCGCCTTATAGTTCGGAATGCTTTCCAGAGTTTCTTGGGCGGCCCCTTGGCGAGAGGTAAGAGCTATCGCGGCCAATGCGGCGGAGGTACCGGTAATAAACCTGCGGCGATCATTAGCTTTTCCGAAATCGGGTAGGATCACGACTGAGCTTCGTTGACTTTTTCGTCCATAGATTTGCTCTTTTGAGTCCGGGTTTTTGAACGACGGGTTTTAGTGAGAACCGATTCTTAAATCCGGATGTACTCAATATCAGTAGGATACCCACGGATGCGGCCCTGCCCTCCAATTGTGCAGAAGGGTCAAGCACACTTAACCAAACGAGTAGCTGGTGAACGGCTCTTCTGGGCGAAGACGAAGGTGTGCGCAAATAAGCTTGTCCCAACCCCAGTAGCATTTTACGTAACATGTTGGCGGACCTCATCCCGCTCTTTGGCGGGATTGATCTGCGTAAGAGCATCGATGGAGCTGCCCGATGAGGAAGCATGTTAACACAGCAGAGGACTCAGCGACTAAGGCGCTGACCATCTTGCAATTGCTGATGCGAGATTATCATCCCCGCAATTTCGCCGTTCGCTTCTGGGATGGCAGTCAATGGCCGGCTGAGAACGGTCCGCCTCTTTTTATTTTGATCCTCAAACATCCTGATGCCTTGCGATGCATGCTGCAAAATCGGGGAAGCGATCTTGCGATCAGTGAGGCCTATATTCGAGGTGACCTTGATCTGGAAGGTGATCTGGAAGCGGCGATGCCGTTAGCCAGCTATTTGACTGGTCGTCACTGGCCGATCTCCACTGTGTTGCGGGTCGGCTGGAACCTGTCTCAAATGTCCACTAACGGTGGGTCCGAACGAAACGGACAAAGAGCGGCCAAACTATCCGGGGAGCTTCATTCGGTCGAGCGAGACCGGCAGGCAGTGACCTATCATTACAACGTATCCAATGATTTCTATGCATTATGGCTCGACCAACGAATGGTCTACTCCTGCGCCTATTTTGAAACCGTCGATGATGATCTGGACACGGCTCAGGCGCGCAAGCTGGATTATTTGTGCCGGAAGTTGCGACTGCGTACCGGCGACCGGCTGCTCGACATTGGTTGCGGCTGGGGCGGTCTGATTATCCACGCAGCCCGGTACTACGGTGTGGAGGCGATCGGTATCACTCTCAGTGAAAATCAGGCCAAGCTGGCTAATGCACGTATCGCCCAGGCCGGCTTACAAAGCCGCTGCCGGGCAGAACTTCGCGACTACCGCGACTTCAACGAAGTCGGCGGATTCGACAAGTTGGTGAGCGTCGGCATGTTTGAGCATGTAGGCGAAATTCGGCTCCCACTGTATTTCCGGCACGCCTGGCAATTGCTTC
>DASTDH010000417.1:0-2702 GCA_035710445.1 Chthoniobacterales bacterium | reverse complement strand
GTCTCGTGATGAGCCCGAGAGGAATCGGGGCAATCATCGGTAGTATCGTTGCCGGACGTATCCTGTCCAAGGTCGACGGGCGGCTCTGGATGGCGCAGGGCGTTGCCGTGTTGGCCCTGGGTATGTTTCTGTTGGGTGCGGTCAACCTGAACATTTCTCCGGAAACCATCATTTGGCCGATCATCATTAGCGGGTTTGGTGTCACCTCGGTCTTTGTGCCGATGACTACTTTTTCGGTGGCAACTTTGAAGCGTGAGAACATGGGGGATGCTGCGGGTTTAACCAGTTTGGTACGAAATCTTGGGGGATCGGTTGGGATATCGTTGGTGACCGCGTTCGTTACCCGGAGCACCCAGGTGCACCAAAACTTGTTGGTTGGACACCTTACCCAGTTCTCTACTCCGTTCCGTGATCAGCTTGCGATGCTCCAGCACTCATTAGCTGCTCAATCGGGTCAAGCCGCGCAATCGCAGGCTTACGGAGTCATGTACCAAACGCTTCAACAACAGGCTGGCCTATGGGCTTACGTGGAGCAGTTCCGCATGCTGGTACTGGTCTGTCTAGCGCTTGCTCCAATCATCTTCATGTTCAGGAGAGCGAAGGCTCCGCCCGGAGCGGCCGCCATGGCCCACTAGCGGACAAGTTCCGGGTCGCGGGTTGCAAAGCCTCCGTAAGTTGCAGTTTCGCGACTCCCTTATTAGCTCGTCTTCAGCTGCTGATGGAGACGTCCGAGCAAGAGCACCAGGAAGAACCCCGTGAAGGCGTTGATGACCAGTGAATTGAGCAGGAAAACACTGACCGTTAGGCCGAAATATGTCTTCTCGGGCGCAAAAAACACATTTCGCGTTTTGGCCGTGTAGTCTTTCTGTTTCATTTGGGCGTCGGTGAGCATATCGGTAATTTTCTTATTTTGGAAAAGTTCCTCCGCCGTGATCTGATTATCCTGCCGTTCGAATTGAGCTTCATTCAGTTCCTGCCCGCCTACCACTCGATCGATTTCGTGTAATCGCGAATTGATTTGGCCGCTGTCCTTTCCGCCCAGGCCGGATAGGATGGCGAGAGTCTCCTTCAGGTCCTCCAGTCGATTCTGTTCCGCCACCGTCAAATTCTGCTTATGCGCGAGTTCCTGGATTTTTTCGGTGAGAAGATCTTGCCGCCTGGAAAACGGATTAAGTTTTCCCTGGGCAACGACGATGGCTTCATATGCCCAGCGCGTCGGGATGAACTCGCAAACTAATGGCACCTCGACATTCTGGGGTTTCATGTCTTCGGCAGCCCGTTGCGCTTTTGCGATCCGGTCGCGGGTAAAAAAGTAGAAAAAGTCAAGATTCCGATTCATCTCTTCGTATTTGATCAAAGCGCCGCCCAAAATGATTTGCGGAATCAAGACCAGCGGCACGATGTTTGCCGCCGTTTTGGCGTCATCGACGAGTGAGGAAATGAGGAGGCCTCCGGCTACTCCACTTATCGCCGTAGTTCCGACAAACCAGAGGTAAGGCCAGAACATTCCGCGGATTTGCAGAATATAGTTGCCGATTAGTACGAACAGGACTGACTGCGCCAGCGCAAAGAGAGAGAGGGTGACGAACTTGGAAATTACGTAGTAAGGAAGATGGATATTAAGATTCCGCTCTCGCTGCAGTATGGTTCGATCTCGGATAATGTCATCGGCGCTGTTGGTCAGACCGAGAAACATTGCCACAATCAGGGCTAAGAACAGATAGGTGGGAATGTGAAACGCGGAAGCGAAATTATAACGCTCGTTTTCCGCGTAACGCAAAACGAACCCGATCAGGGCAGCTAAAAGCGGAGCCTCGAAAAGCGTCGTCCATACATTGGTGCGATTGCGGAGCTTGCTGATGAATGCTCGCTTAAAAATTGTGGTAAATCTTACCCATTCATCCTTCCACCTGATCGGATCCTTTCCTGCGGCTGGAATTGGCAGCGCCGTTGCAGGCTGATGCACGACCGGAACCTGGCGCATTTCCTGGATCAGCCGAAAGGATTCATATTTGTCTCGCCAATAGTCCGGTGAATAACGGCGGGATGCCACCAGCTGACCTTTGCTGTTTTCTTCGTAAATAACATCGCCACTCAGGTCGCGAAGCGGTGTTTCCAAAACATCAAAGATAAACTCTGGCCGAGTGGTCCCACAGGAAGGACAGCTGCCCAATTCCGTGCCGAAATGTTGTTGATGTTCGGCCGAAGCAAAATACTGCAGCATTTCTTGCGGCGTACCGAAGAAGACTAGCCGGCCGCCTTTATCCAAGAGAGCTGCCTTGCTGAACATCTGAAAGATTTTGGAGGTCGGCGTGTGGATCGTGACCAGCACAATCTTGTTGTGGGAAATGCCGCGAATGATCTCGATCACATGTTCGGAATCCTTGGACGACAGGCCGGAAGTTGGTTCGTCAAAGAGATAGATGTCGGCCGAGCTGATCATGTCGAGGCCGATGTTCAACCGTTTGCGTTCGCCGCCGCTCAACGTCTTTTTCGCCGCCGCGCCGACCACGGCGTCGCGCCGTTCGCCCAGTCCGAGCTCGACCAGCTTCGCTTCCAAACGCCGGACTCGATCGCGTCGTGACAAATGCGGCGAACGAATCGCGGCCGCGAATTGCAAGTTTTCGCCAATCGTCAGGTGCTCGTCGAAGGCGTCTTCCTGCGGGATGTAGCTGATGTATTTCTTGAGTTCGTCGAGATTT
>DASTDH010000416.1:0-4296 GCA_035710445.1 Chthoniobacterales bacterium | reverse complement strand
GCTCTTTCGAAGGCCTCGAGTTTTCTATGTGTCAGGATTCTCAGACAGTGTCCTTGAACGGTGCCCACATTTGGGATGATTCGCCTCCGACAACTCCCAGCAGCGCTTCCATGGTAACACACGCCTGATCCACCTCCGAATTTTGACACCTCAACGCCAGAATTCGGTTAAGTTGACCCTTCGAAAGGCCCTCGAAGACCTCTCGTGTTTCGCAGAAATTTAACCGAAATCTTCCATGAAAAAGATCCCAGTTCTTCTTTTCATGACGCAGGCCATCGTCGGGTTTGCTGTAACTCAGCTTCCCGCACAAACTGCGACTCCCGCGCAAACGCTGTCCCCTTCCAGCACCCCTGAGGCGACGGCAACTCCCATGCCCGAAGATAACTTTGGCCAGATTCTACCTGATAGACGGGTAATGTTTCGGTTACTAGCGCCAAATGCGAAGTCAGTTTCGGTCGTCGTAGGAACAGATAGCGGTGAAGTGACAACCGAAATGACGCAAGAATTATTCGGTCTCTGGACTGTGACGTTGGGCCCTTTTGAACCGAATCTCTACGAGTATAGTTTCAACCTCGATGGGGTCAGGATAGCTGACCCTGAAAATGCAACGCCCAAACCGCAGTGGCACGTAAACACGAGCCTGTTATTGGTACCAAGCTACCCCCCTGATTTCCTGGACACACAAAACGTTTCACATGGAACGGTTCGCGAAGAGACCTACTACTCGACTTTCCTTAGCAAAATCCGCCGGCTGCTGGTCTACACCCCGCCCAATTATGACCGTTTTCCTCACGCTCCCTTTCCTGTCCTTTACCTTTACCACGGCCGTGGGGATACGCGCTACTCGTGGGTGACTGAAGGGAGGTTAGCCGAAATTCTGGACAATCTGCTTGCCGAAGGAAAGACCGTTCCGATGATCGTGGTGGTCCCAGACGCACACGCCTTCGATGTTGAAACTAGTTATGATGAAAATCAGGCGGCGGTAGACCAGGAGCTTTTCCACGATATCATCCCTTTTGTCGAAGCACATTATAACATCAGCGATGATTCTCGGGAACGAGCAATTGCTGGACTATCCATGGGTGGCCTTCAGTCGACTGAGACAGGAATTGTACACCTTGGCTACTTTTCCTGGATCGGTGCTTTTAGCCCGACCGTTTTTCCGGGGGATCTCTCCGACGAGTTTAAAAACGCATTGCAGGACCCGAATAGGATAAATGGGAATCTGCGCCTTTTCGAAATCGTCACCGGAGATAACGATATTACACCGGAGCTAACCGAGTTTGAGAGCCACCTACGTGAGCTGAAGATCCAACATGTCTATACGGTCGTACCCGGGTTCCATAACATGTTCGTCTGGCGGCCAGCGCTCTACAATTTCCTACAAAAAATCTTCAAGCACTAAATCGATAGCGTGATTCCGATTAGACAGCGCTCCGGTTGTGTTCTGCGAAACATCGGAGATCGCAGGCCGCTTAGTCGAGCGCTGGCTGTTCTGGTTTGCACGCGAAATGGTCGAGACAGTGAGCGCTCTTTGGCGTGTGACACCGTGAACGTTGCATACCCGTCGCATCTATGAAGACTGAAACCATCATCATCAACTCGGAGCTGAACTCGCTCGATGCAGCTCGCCGGATCGTTGCAATAGCGCGTCTTTGGGCGCACGAAGCGTGGCCCGGTAATCCGCAAATAGGCACTCTGACATTATGCCCGTACAGGAAATTTTTTGCTGATCTTGAACGATTTACGCCTCTACGCGGAAAATCGTTTGGAAAGCGAACCCAACCGCAGGTTCACCTGTTTCCTAGCTCGTCGAACTGCTCCTTGCCTCCAAAAGTGATTCCAGCTCGAAGCGCAAGTTTCTTAGCTTTCTTCATCCTGGACCCCCGGAGCTCGTGCAGTGCTCTTCGATGTATTGCATCGCCAGATTGATTTCGACCGCTTTGCGCAACCGCAGGTTCACGTCGCGCGAACTCTAGCAAGGACGTAGCCAAAAGGAAATCGGTTAAGTAATCACGCGCGATATGGTCATTTCATTCGCCTGGCGATACAGTATCGTCCGGCATCAAGTGTTCGTTGATTGCGTCCGTGTGTTCTCGATCCAGCGTTCCGTCTGGTTTATAGTAGATCTTCAGTAACCACCCGTAAGCATCTTTTGGCCATTTAGCCGGCCAATGTGCCGATTCCGGTAACTCTCCTTGGTTAGCGCCAATAGCCGATGCGAGGTCCAGAATCTCACCGTGATGCCAGCAAACCAGAACATTGCTATTGTTGAACTTGTTTTCCTTGTTTTTCTCTAACTCTTTGGCCAGGTCTTTAAAGTGCTTGTTTTTGAACTCATCATCTATTTTCACGCCAATAGCGTCAGACAAGGGCTGGATTGTCAGAAATGGCCGATCGCTTTTGTCGCTTTCCGCTGAAGCGAACAGATAATTCCAACGTATTGGTTTTCCGTCATATTTTACCTGGTTCTGGAAGTATTGGACGTACCTCTGGGCACGAGCAAAGCCTTCCGGCGCAAGCTCGTTGCCTCCGTCCAGTTTCTCCGCGTGACGCACCAGAAAGACAGTAAGGTTCGGTGGCATCTGAGCTGTCACACTGTCCATTTCCAAGCGGTAGTCTTTCGTTTCAAATTAGTTGATGGGTTTTAAGATCTAGAACGCATGCATCCGCGAAACCACCCGGATTCAAATCGGGGCTGCGAAATTCTATGCGGAGCGTGCCGGCGGTTTGACCCTCGGGCGTGATCGCTAATTTGAGGTAACCGTACTTTGCCAAGAAGCAGTGTAGTTTGTCTTGGGGATCGCTGGTGTCTAGCTCCGCGAATTGCTGCTTTTCCAATTCCTGTTTAGGACTGTCAGCATATCCACCTGAACCGGCAACGATATACGGCACCTCCCATTGTTGACCGTTTATCTTGGTTGTGCGCGTAATCCGCTGATAAATGTGTGCGTGACCGGATAGAACTGCGTCGGGCGCGAAGCCCGCTTTGGCGCAGGCAGTATCAAGATCGGACAACATGCTCAACGAAGGCGCCTGTTTCGGACTAAATGAAAGTGGGCAATGATGTACGGCGAGTAAAACGGCGGTTACTTCGCCCGACTCGCGCAAGGGCTTCAGGCGAACAAGTTCGTTATAGAAAAAGAGCTTTTGTTGCTGATCAAGATACCCGTAGGACTCCGAGCAATTGCTGTATAGTCCGATGATGGAAATAAAAGGCGCGTCCAGCGTAAAAAATACGCCAGGCTGCGTCATGGTCGTGCGCGATACTCCGCCAGCGGATTCCCAGTGACTCGGCTCTTCATCACAGAATGCCTTGATGAATGGAGCCAGAGATTGCATGTCGGAATTATATGTGATCCCGTCGTGGTTTCCTGGGATGGCAAAGATTGGCGCCGGATAATCCTGGTACGGCTGATAGAATTGGTCGTAATAAAATTCTTGTTGGCCAAAAAAATAGACTACGTCGCCGAGGTGAAAGAAGAACTGCGCCCGTTCGGCTGGCGCCGGGTTTTGAAAGTCTTCCACCATCAAGTCTGCAATCGCGGTCTCGTGTGGAAGCGACTGTCCTGAAGGGGAACCCGTGTCTCCTACTGCATGGAATACGATTTGCCCGGCCTTCTTGATTTTATCCACCGCAGCTGAGCCCAGTACGCTTTCGAGACTCATCCGGGGATAAGCTCCGTTCCGTGGACCGGGTACCGGTTCCGGGACGCCGTGTTTAGCGAAATTGGCCACAAAGGGTGAATTGCGAACGTCGGAATCATCGTCTGGCTTAAAAGCGCCATCCCGCGCCCGTTTGGGAGTCGGGTTGGCAAAAACAAAACCGCCGGGCGCCGCGGCGACAGCCGGTTGCCCGGTGATAGCTCTAGCGGTCGGGGGCAAAGAAATGTTTTCGGTTGCTTGAACGTTCCGCTTCAAGATCTTTGCAAACTTGTTAGGAGGGGCCACGATGTCGCGAGTCTTAGGAGTGATGGCATCAAGATCCTGGACGCCGGTTTCCCTTGGATTTCCGTAGTCGTCGGTATTGACGGTCTGCGACTTAAACTTGGAAAAGAAAGCCTGGACACTCCCATCACTGAAGTAGAAAAGGACGGCCCCGTCCTGATGAACTCCATTTTCGAAAAAGTGGCTGTTAAGGTGTCGCCCAACCCGGTAAAAGCTCCCTTGATTCATGTGGACATTGTCGACACCGCTGAAGCCAATTGAGGCCCTGCGCGGACTGGCGGACGGGCCTCGGGGCTGTTCATTATCACTGTAGCCAGATCCGAATACGGCCAGGAAGCTCTTCGAGTC
>DASTDH010000415.1:0-3354 GCA_035710445.1 Chthoniobacterales bacterium | reverse complement strand
GAGGTCAATGGGTTCTGCACGGCGACCACATGCAATCCCTTGGCTTGAAGCAGCGGAATCACTTTGGACCAGCTTGATCCATCGGCCCACGCACCGTGAACAATGACAACATTTCTAACCCCCTGAGGGGAGTTCGCCTGAGCGGCCGCTCCGGTGTGAAACACCGATGTCAGTAGGAAACCTGCAATTGCAGTCAAAGCGGTTCGGTATGTCTGCGAGAGTGTCATATTTTGCCCTTCGTTACATCAAGATTGAGTAATAGTTCTGGCCTTTGCTTACACGACGTTCAGCGTAGCGTCGATGTTGCCCCGCGTGGCGTTGGAATACGCACATGTCACGTCGTGCGTGGCGTCCACAATGGCCTGGGCGACGTCGCGCTCCAACCCGGGCAGGCTGACGTTAAGCCGTGCTCGGAGGAAGTAAACGTCGCCGGAATTGCACAGGTCGATTTCGGCATCAACGGCTGCGTCAGACGGAAGTTGCACCTTCATTTTGTTGGCCACAAGTCCCATCGCACTAATGAAACAGGCCGACCAACCGGCGGCAAACAACTGCTCCGGATTGGTACCAGTTCCTGCGACTCCGGGAGCCGAAAACTTAACGTCTAAGCGGCCATCGTCACTGCGGGAGACGCCGCCGCGCCGACCGCCCGTGGTATGGGTTTTGGCGGTGTACCGCACCTTCATCTCTTCCTGCGTTGATCCAGCTACTGCGATCGTTTTCTGATTTGTCATTCTTGTCTCCGATAGATTCGTTCTGTCGTCTTGTCTAGGGTTACCAACGGCCTGCATGCACACCGCCGTCGACGTGAAGCACCTCTCCGGTTACTTGACCTGCCTGGGCGAGGTAGAGAACAGCGTCGGCAACGTCTTTTACGTCCGCAATTCTTCCCATTGGCTGCAATGTCTTTAGAAAGTCCTTGGGATTGTCCTTGTGCATTGGCGTGTCCACCACGCCAGGGGCTACGGCGTTGAAGCGGATACCTTGTTTTGCATACTCAATCGCGAGACTCCGAATGATTGAATTCAGGCCTCCTTTAGTGATCATTGGGACCGAGCCATTTACGCCAAGGATCGGCTGATCGGCAAGCGCCGCGGTGACGCTTACAACGCTTCCTGATTTCTGCTTCAGCATCTGTTTCACAGTAAGCTGAGTGATGTAGAGAAATCCCAGCAGGTTCGTTGAGACCAAGGCGTTGAAGTCCACGGTAGAAAATTCGGTGAAAGGCTTCGTTAGAAAGATTCCGGCGTTATTCACCAGAACATCGATACCTCCGAAGTTCTTGATTGCTGCTTCCACGACCTTGGCGGCAGTCTCCGGCCTGCCAATGTCGCCATCGATAAGAACCAGAGCGGCCGAGGCAGTCAACTGTTGACTTACAGTGCGAGACGTCGCAACGACGTTATAACCCTGTTTCAGGAAGGCCTCGACTAAACCGGCTCCGATTCCGAGCGATGCTCCTGTAATGATTGCTGTCTTGTGGTCTGGCATGTGACTCCTGTTTAAAGCTTCGGATCCTTAACGTGAAGAATTGATAAAGTCTCGGACTCGGGCAACTTCACATCGTCAGAACAACGCGAAATTGTGCCTTGCCGCTCATCATGCGCGCGTAAGCTTCACCCGCCTTTTCCAGCGGGTATGTCTCGATCATGGGACGCACGCCCGTAAGTTCTGCGAAGTTCAGTGTGTCCTCTTCACCGGCTGGTGTTCCGGCAGCCCAGCCTTGAATATTTCCGGTCCGAGTAATGAGCTGTATCGGTGTGACCTCAATGGGATCAGATGAAACGCCGATAACGATCAGCTTGCCGTTTGGCCCCACACCGTCGATGAGTTCGGACATAGCCTTTGAGTTTGGGGCGGTGGCCAGGATGACCTGTGCGCCGCCCAACTTTTGCAAAGCCTCTGCTGCGTTCGTCGATTTGGTATCGATGTACACACTGGCTCCGAGCTTCTTCGCGAGCGGCGCGGTTTCGGCCCCGAGCCCAATGGCCGCCACCTTGTAACCAAACTTGTTAGCGAATTGAATTCCAAGATGGCCCAGACCGCCGATGCCCTGAATCGCGACAAGGTCGCCGGGCAACGCGCTACTGTTCCGCAGCGAATCAAATGTGGTAACCCCGGCGCACAGCAGCGGTGCTGCTTCGGCGTCCCTTAGAGTTTCCGGTATTGCCACCACTGCCTCCACAGGAGCCACCATGTATTGCTGGTATCCTCCGTCGTAGCTGATGCCTGGAACTTTCAAATTCCGGCAATTGCGAAAATCTCCTCGCCGGCATTCGCGACACGTATTGTCGTGGCCGCCGTGCCAGCCGACGCCAACGCGCTGCCCCTTCTTCCACTGGGAAATACCAGCGCCGACCTCATCGACGATGCCCACCACTTCATGTCCTGGAACTCGCGGATATTGAATTCCGGGCCATAAGCCTTCTTTCGTGAACACGTCACTGTGGCAGACGCCACAAGCCTGGACCTTGATCCGCACGTGTCCTGCACTGGGTTCAGGGATCTCGCGTTCGACGATCTCGAAATTTGCTCCCGGATTAGAGACTTGCGCCACCTTCATCGTTCCTACTGCGATTGCTGTCGTTGCCATAAATTCTCCTATGAACTTCCAGTGGAGTTCCGAAGCTTGTTAATCGATCAAAACAGAGGTGCGAACGCGAAACAATTGGACGAAGGTATCGTCGATACCTTTGTATTAGGCGACGTCCGCGGCGCATGATCGGTGATGCCGTGCGGCGTTCAATCGATTTGCAAGTCGCGCAGCGGCCGCCATCGTGACCGCCCGCCAATCTCGGCTTGTAGATCCGGGTTGGATATCCATTGATTCCAACTCGTCGAGCCAGTCCACTGCCGAAAGCTGGGCCTGGTCTGGACCGAACAATTCCTTCACCGCACTGATGAACGCCGAGAGCTCGTGCTCCGCCATCCGTGTCCGCTCCATACAAATTGAATTGGAAATCGATTCTTTCGCGTTCACTGGATCCTCCTACGTTTCAGATATGCCGGGCACCACGAGTGGCGCTTTCAGCGCCCAGGTGCAACAGGCTTCTGATGATTTAGATGGCGTGCACAAGTGTGATCACACCAGAGGCGTGGACACGGAACAATTAGACGATGGTACCGTCCACACCTTCGTATGGACCGGGCGGCAGGGTGACGCTCTTTCCGTCTTACCTCTTTTAGGCTTTGTGCCCTTTGATCTTCATTATCTGTTGGCGAGCCACCACTCCAGAACCGATACCAAAGTACAATGGACACGCACCTACGGTGTGGCTCATCCTTCTGTGGGAATGATGCGGGGAACCACTGCCGAGCCGTCAGGTGAGGAACTCGCTATGAAAACAATCTTGG
>DASTDH010000414.1:0-5234 GCA_035710445.1 Chthoniobacterales bacterium | reverse complement strand
CGAGCAGCACGATAAGTCCGTTTCCGGCATCGAATCGATCGATTCTGAAACCCATCGCTTGCACCCGCGTTCACGGCTCCGTCGTGCAAGTCGCGAGTTCTTCTTGAGAATTGCAAGCGAAGCTCCACATCGCACGTTCATGAAACAAACGGAGAAATAGGGAAAGGGGACTTCGCTGATTCCGCAAATCGCGCAAATTCCGTAAATTGCGCAGTTTCCGTCGAATTTGGTCGTGTCTTAGACGAATTTGAATTGATGTTTATTGATTTTTAAGGTCTTGATTCGGGTCTCGAGCGTGGATGATGGAATTCGAAGCTTTGCCGCTGCTCCCGACGGTCCGGAGACTCGCCCTCTCGTCTCAGTGAGTGCCGCCTCGATAATCTCCCGCTCCGTTCGCTGCCCAAGATTTAAGGCCGGCATCGTTTCAGCGCGGGAAGCCTGCGGAGGAGTCCTCTTCGAAAGCCACCACTCATCAATCGAGAAAACATCGGTCGAGCTCAGGATGACGGATCTCTCAATTACATTCTGCAACTCACGGATGTTGCCCGGCCAGTCATAGGATTGCAACAGATCCAATGTCTTCTGGTCGATCGATCGAATGTTCTTGCCCGCCCGTTTCGCATAGCGTTGCACGAAATACTCAACCAGCATTAGAACGTCCTCTTTCCGCTCTCGCAAGGGCGGCACTTCGATCGGAAACACGTTCAGCCGATAGAGAAGATCCTGGCGGAAGCTCCCATGAGCTATGGCGGCGTTCAAGTCGCGATTCGTGGCGGCGATCACGCGAACGTCTACCTGGACCGGCTGTCCTCCTCCCACTCGCTCGAATTCCCGTTCCTGCAGCACCCTCAATAACGCGGCCTGTGTGTCGGGTAGAAGTTCGCCCACTTCGTCCAGGAAAATCGTTCCGCCGTCGGCCATTTCGAAGCGGCCCAGGCGTCGCTGCACGGCTCCCGTGAAGGCTCCCTTTTCATGGCCAAATAATTCCGAGGAAACCAGAGTGGGCGGAAGCGCGGCACAATTCACGCTGACAAAGGGACGACCGACTCTTTGGGATCGTTTGTGAATGGATCGCGCGATGAGTTCTTTGCCTGTACCGGTTTCCCCAGTAATCAGAACGTTGGAGTCGGTCGGAGCTACCTTGGCAATCCGGGACATAACGGACTTCAGAGGCCTCGATGTTCCGACAATTTCATCGAACATGGAAGCGCGGTCGATTTCTTCACGGAGCGCGATGTTCTCGTTCTGTAATCTCTCTTCCGCCGCCTTCCGGTCGTGAATGTCGGTCCTGACAGTGCACCATCGGATGATCTTCCCGTCCGAATCCCGCAACGGCGTTACTTGGTTCAAGAACCAACGGTACTCGCCATCATGTCTGCGCAGGCGGCATTCAACCTCGAACGCTCCCCGTAGGACTCCTTCCGCGCACGCCATGGTGGTCATTTCCATATCGTCTGGATGGACGCCATACCCCTCGGAACGGATCTCGGCAAGAGTGCGACCGCAATAGTCTAGCGCGGCGCGATTTTGCGCCATTGTACTGAAATCCTGAAAATGTAGAGTGACATGTTGCGGAATCAAATCGATCAATGATCTAAGCTCGGCCTCATGCCCCTCCGGGCTCGGGAACGGCGGTAGTTCGAAGTGGTTCAACCTGAGATATTGCGTCCAAAGCCTCGGAACATATTGCCCAAATCGGCCCGGATCGTTGTAGTACAGCGTGAATGCTCCACGGCGTCGGCCGTCGTAAACCACAGGCGTCGAAATGACCGACGTGCACCCACGCTCCAAAGCCGCGGATTGTATTGGCGTAAGATTCGGATGATCACGAATGTCTTTTATCCAGTATGTCTCCCCACTTCGGAGGGCGACGTTGGCGGAGTCTTCATAATCTGAGGACCGGAGACCAGCCTCCAGTTCTTGCAAAAACCCTTGAAGGTCTCCCGAGTGTGCGACCGGCTTAATGATCTTCCGGGCGATCTCGTCCTCATAGCCAAACCAAGCGAATTGAAACAACCCGGCGTTCACTAGAACGCGACACAATGATTGGAAATACTCTTGCTCATCGTGTGCCGCACGCACGTCTTCGTTACACTGTCCCAATAGGGCGATGAACTGCTGGTGAACAGTAGCTTGGCGTGACAAACTCATCAGAAGATCAGTTTAAGAGCGAATTGGATCTGGCGCGGAGGCGTCGCCAATGTTGTGATTTGACCAGCCGTAGGTGCGGCGAATATATTCGCGTTCGGTTGGCCGAAGTTGGCGCGGTTGAGGAGATTGAAGAACTCGGCTCGAAACTCTGAGTCCAGCATCTCGTTGATCTTCGTGCGCTTCAGAATCGAAAAGTCGATATTCACGAGGCCGGGGCCGTAAATCGAGTTTCTTCCTACGTTGCCCTCGGTCCCCAGAGCCTGTAGCGTATAGCAGCCGGGGCTAAAGTATTGGATTGCCGGTCCGGGAATCGGTTTGTTGAGGATCTGATAGGGATGGCATCCGGGGGCTCCAGAGTAGTTCGGACGGGATATCCCAAGACCACTCAGATCTTGATTAAAACCGTTTATCACGTTGACGGGAAGACCGCTAGCGCTAGTCACCAGTCCCGCCAGCCGCCAACCTGAAACGAATTTGTTCCCACGGAATGGGAGAGAGTACAGCGCATTTGCTGTCACGTTCTCAGAACGATTAAATGCACAAGGGCCGCGGTCGAGGGATTGGTCATATGGATTTGTGACGCCGAACGAACCCTCCTGTGGCCCGCTGGCTGACCCAATGTCGATGCACCTGGACCAGGAGTAGGATGCCTGCACCTGAAGCATTCCAAAATGCCGGTTGATAGACGCCTGGAAGGAGTTGTACCGCGAAGTGCTGGTCGGTGCGGCGTCAAGCAATGCACCAAAGCTGGGGTTGGTCAGCACTCCCGTAAAGGGGTCAGAGGCCGAACCCGGAATGCCGGATGGCGTGCTAGGGCACCAGGACGGCAAGGGCCCACGGGCAAGGCCACAGGGGATCGGCGGGTTCTCATTCACAGTCGAAAAGAGGTGAACACCTCGCGAGCCGACGTAGCCTAACGATACAATCGCGCGTGCAAACAGTTCACGTTGGAGCGTTAGATTGTACTGGATCACGTAAGGTGCATAGACCGTACGCCGATAGCTGACTCCGAGCGACTGATCCAGGAGCGTGTCCGGAATTGCGGGAAACGGGATGCCGCCGGCGGGCGGAAAGTCCAGGATGAAGCCGGACGGCGGACCAGTGTCATAACCGAGGGCATACGTCCTCGCTTCCACTGGCTCGTGAAAGATCCCAAAGCCCGCGCGAATGGATGTTTTGTGATCCGCAAACGGATCGTAGGCAAGGCCGATTCGTGGATCGAGATTCCACCAATTCGGATTTTGAGCGAACGTGTGGTGTGTAACGGTGTATCCGTTATCGGTCAACGGGTTCACTGCGGCTTCGAGCGGAGTACCCATCCCAACTGGGTTTGTCGAAAAATCCCACCGGAGGCCGAGATTCAGCGTCAGTTTCGGCAGGACCTTCCAGTCATCTTGCAGGTAAGGGAAGAAGTCGATTTGTCGAAAGCCACGCGCGTCATTAAAACCTTGACTGGGCGACTGACCTCCGTAGTATAGGTCTGCCTTACCCAGAAGGAAATTGGACAGAGTAAAAAAAGTGAAGTTACCGCTCTGATAGTTACCGTCTACGATGCCGCTCTCAATCCTAGTTGTGGATACTCCAGCAGTGAGCCGGTGCGCTCCCCATGTCCAAAGAAGGTCGTCCCCTATCGAGATCTTGTTTTGGACTGTCTTGAAGGGATCGGCGCCGTTAGCTCCTACCGTGCTGAGCCCTCCTCCGGGAGTCACGCTGGTATTCTGGCGCCCTGGACTGGGGAATAAACTCAGCGCAGGCACTTCGTTGGTCGTCATGCCGTTCGAGTAGTTGCGCACAAAGCTGACCCGAAAAAGATTAACGGCACCCGGCCCAAAAACGTGTTTCTCTTCTGCTGTGAGGTACAGGTTTCGGGTGACCTCTCGGTCCGGCCAGAGTGGAATGCTTGAACCTGCAAACGGGTTAGTTTGGTCGGCCCAATCGATCACGTAACGCCCGAACAGGGAGTCGCGAGAGGAAATAGAATAGTCCAACCGCCCCAACGAATAGTTTTGGTGGGTGACCAGGCTCGCCGACTCTGGGAACGGCGCATAACCGCCAAGGTCGGCGGCGGCAGGAGCAGGTCGTGGGTATATCGACAGAATCGCCGCCTGAATCGACGGCACCGCTGAAACCACGCGAACCGAGTCGCCAGAAGGACATGTGGTTGCTCCAGGTGATTGAGACTGAGGATTCACGGCGCAAACCTGGCCGCCGAGCACGTACGGTTCGGGGACATAAGCGATATTGGTCTGACCGAGTGAAGACCGAAGGCCTTCGTAGTTCACGAAAAAGAACAATTTGTCTTTTGTGATCGGGCCGCCAAAGGTGCCGCCGAATTGGTTTCGGCGATATGGCGGCGCTGAGGTCGGCTTTCCATTCGGATCGACATCAAAATATCCGCGCGAGTCGAGTGCGTCGTTGCGGAGGAACTCGTAGGCCGAACCGTGAAACGTATTCGTTCCCGATCGGCTGGCGATGTTCAGTACGGCGCCAGTCCCACCGAACTGTGCGCCATAAGTGTTGGTAAGGATCTGGAATTCCGCGATGGCGTCCACGCCGAGGGCCGTGCCCGTAACGCCAGAACCGGTTCCATGATTGAAGAAATCTGAAATGTCTGTATTGTCCAAAAGGACGGCAGTTCCGATCGGGCGCGACCCGGAAACGGAATAGTTGTCCTGGTTGCCATAGACCGGATTGTTGGCTACCCCGGTAGTGGTTTGTCCCAGCGATGAAGGTACCAGCGAGACACCGGGGGCCACTGAAATCAGCGATTCGAAATTCCTCCCGTTCAAAGGCAGCTCGTGCAGTTGCTCGGAAGTGACGAGCGAGGAGACTGAGCCGGTTTGAGTCTCGACTCCTGGCACCAGGGCATCTACGAATATGTTTTCGCGCACGGATGCCACCTTCAGACGAAAATCGAGCACTGGATTTGCACCAACGGTAAGCACGACGCCGGAGCGAACGACTGATTCCAGGTTCGGGCTCGAAGCCAAAACATCGTATGAGCCGATGGCCAAATCGACGATGGCAAAACGCCCGGCCGCATCGGTGACAGCCAACCTTCGGCTGCCCGTCTCCAGATGCGT
>DASTDH010000413.1:0-2368 GCA_035710445.1 Chthoniobacterales bacterium | reverse complement strand
CATGGAAGATTTCGGTTAAATTTCTGCGAAACACGAGAGGTCCTCGAGGGCTTTTCGAGGGGTCAACTTAACCGAATTCTGGCGGTGAGGTGTCAAAATTCGGAGGTGGATCAGGCGTGTGTTACCATGAAGCGCTGCTGGCGAGTTATCTGTCGCAGTTGGTCGGAGGCGAATCATCCCAAATGTGGGCACCGTTCAAGGACACTGTATCAGAATCCTGACACATAGAAAACTCGAGGCCTTCGAAAGAGCTGGTCGGCTATCTCTTTTTCAATCGGTCTTCCTGCTCTTCCAAGGAGGATAGAAGATCAAGAAGATAATCTCTGACGGGAAGCTTTTGAGTATGACAAGGAGAGGCTCTAGTATTTACTCCGTTAGCTCATCGATGAGGAATCGGTCGGCGTTGCTAAGCACGAGCTTTGCTTCAAACGTGGTCAAAAACAAATTGTTTGGTTCTATACTCCATCATCGATAGCCGCCAGCTCGTGACGTTGCCGCCACAACGCTTAAGCGAAAGAGGAACGGAAAAATCGTTTGTTAAGGCTTTCCCGGCGCAGACGGGGTTATGCAGTCGCCAGGACCCACCTTGCCGGTATTCTTGCGCTCTTCCATATAGGTTTGCGCCTCGCCGACCTGCGAGAGCGGGAAGCTTTTGTCCACATGAGGCCGGACCCAGCCATCCGTGACGCCCTTCAGCAGTATTTCCATCCAACCCGCGATCATCTCGGTCTCGTGCCACATGTGGCCAAGGTTCACGCCGAAAGCTGATTTGTTTGATTTCATCAGCGCGATCGGATGGAAGAACGGCATGCCGAGAGCAACCGGCAGCAGACGCAACGGCCCCGATAGCTTCGACGTCGTTACCGCCGAAATGCCAAACATGCCGAGCCGTCCCGTCGAACGCAGCGCCTTGTAGCTCTTCCTCCAGTGATTGCCGCCAAGCGGATCGGTGATGAGCGCCACGCCCTTTCCATTGGTGAGCCGATCCAGTTCGACCGCCCAGTCCTTCGTGCGGTAGTCGATGGCTTCGTGCAGGCCGCGCTGCATCAGGAAGGCGTGCTTGCCGCTGCTTGCCGTTCCGTAGATCGTGGCGCCGATGTGGCGCGCGATGTCGACCGCGGCAAGTCCGACCCCGCCGCCGACATTGTGAACCAGCACGGTCTCCTCGCGCTTCAGCGAGCCCATGACTACGAGCAGCTGCCACGCCGTGAGGTAGTTTACCGGAATCGCCGCGGCCTGTTCATGGGAGAGCGAGGCCGGTTTCGCGAAGACCTGTTTCTGCGGCACAACCGCTATGTCCGAATAGCCGCCAAAGCGCGTCAGCGCAAAGACGTCCCTGCCGACCCAGGACTGGTCCACGCCTGGACCTACCGTGTCCACTGTACCGGAAACTTCGTAGCCGACGACACAGGGAATCTTCGGCGAGTCGGGATACAGACTCTGGCGCGCGAGGATGTCGGCAAAGTTGATGCCGCTGGCTTTTACACGAATCCGGATCTCGCCGCTAGCCGGGCTCGGATCAGGGGATTCACGCAGCTGCAGTTTCTCCGGGCCACCATGACCGACGATGAACATCTGTTTCATTTTGCACCTCCTCGCTTCTCAGATATAACACCAATTCCCCTCGTAATTTCTGGCCTAGCGTACAATTTTTCACAAACGGAGGAATGACCCCACCACGTCGAGAGATTTCCCCTGCTTCTTCAGGGCAGAGACCTTGGCGCGAATGGTGATCAACATGTCGCGGAATCAGTCAATTGAGATTTATCAATGATCGATCGTGATTTGCTACCGAGCACTTTTCTGAATGCGGTTTTGCCTGCATTATCTTTCTTTATCCTTTCTTTCTTCCACGTTTGCTCTGGCGTGAATTTAACGTGGCCGTTGCGCCTTCGGACATAGATCCAACGGTTCTTTCGGGCCCATTTGCGCCACCGCTCATCGGCAATACGTCAAATTGCGAATGTTTTATTCTATTTCGGCTGCGCTTGTGGATCTCTGAGCCATGCTCGATAATTGTCGATCAGCTTTTGTTCTCTATCGTCTAGAAGCGGCACCGTTTGCGGAAAAGTCTCGACGAACACTTGGAGACCTTCGGCGACGAATGCAGCTACGGCTTCCTTGCGATCACGATCTGGGGCGCCAAGATGTTCGAGCCGGCGGAAGACAAATTCTGGGAAGCCGTCCGCCAGGATGGACCCCGAGCTGCTCAAGTCGATCAAGCCGTGGAATAAAACCGTCGAGCCTGACCCGCTTCGCGTCCTTCTCGTTGAATGTGGCGTAACTGAACCCGACATCGTCGCAGAGCCTGGGATGCATACGCTCGATAGTCCCGAGGATTGGTGGACGATCACTCTTGGTTGGGGAT
>DASTDH010000412.1:0-5706 GCA_035710445.1 Chthoniobacterales bacterium | reverse complement strand
GCCCTTTTAAGGCGTTGGTTCTGGGTTCGAGTCCCAGTCAACCCACTGCTGATTGTCTGGATGGCGTGGGTCTACATTCTTCAAGGTTCCTGTGGACGGCCAGCCAAGGAAAACTTGCCACCTCATTGGCAGCCTGACATTCTGAGCCATGCCGAGCCGACTGAAGCTTTGTCGCAGTGCTCGGTTCGCCCTGTTTGCACTGCTGGCCTCCTGTGCCGTCCAGCCGCAAAGTTCTTCCTTTATCACCGTTGCCAGCCAACCAGCTAACGTCGGCGACGCCAAGATCGCGGCGCTCTCCTATCACGACTCGGGAGCGTATACTCGCGACCTGGCGGCTGTCGCCGACCGGGCCAGCAACTGGATCCGCCAGCGAGCGGCCGGCGTCAGCCGTCCCGCGCTGGTGCTCGATATCGACGAAACGGCGCTATCGAACTGGGAAATTATCAAGCTGGATGATTTCGGTAGACCAATCCCGGGGCCATGTAACCCTGGCTCCGGCGCTCCCTGCGGCTGGGCAGCCTGGGACCAACTCGGCCGCGATCCGGCCATCGAACCGACGCTACAAGTATTCCGCATCGCGCGCGCGGCCAACGTGACCGTATTCTTCATTACCGGTCGGCCGGAGAACCAGCGTAGAGCAACGGAGCGCAACCTACGCAACGCCGGTTTCGCCGGCTACGCCAGGCTCTTCATGGTGCCGAACGGCGCACATTTCGCTTCCGCTGCGGATTTCAAAACCCCGGTACGGGCGGAAATCGAACGGTCCGGATACACCATCATCGCTAACATGGGCGACCAGCCTTCGGACCTAAACGGCGGTCACGCGGAGAAGAAATTTCTCCTGCCCAACCCGTTCTATCGGGTGCCATGAGGCTGACGCCGTCCCCAGGGCGCCCATGCTTGGAGGCGAGAGCGACTGCAGAAAGCGGTTCTTCTCGAACGTACCACTTTTTGCTAGAAGCGGGATCGCTCCAGGCAAATGGGCATTCATCTCAAAAGCACTCGTTTGATCGCGTGGATTAAGGCCCACATCAGACTCAGTATCCTGGCCGGCCTGGCTATGATCTACATTGGACATGAACTACTATCAGCGATCTTCGTTTATTCTCGAGACGCTTATATCCCGGCAACCAGCACCCGCGGTCTGCAGCGACTTTTGGGCTGTCTCGCCGGAGGAGCATTCGGCCTCCTGGCAGTCCGACTCGGGCCTGAATCGTTTTTCATATGGTCGATCGCCTTTGGGAGCGGAATATTCTTATTCGCTCAACTTCATCATAGCACCTCCCAGTGGGCCTACGTCGGCACTCAGGGCGGCGTCGCATTTATCCTGGCTCTGATCACTGGCAGCGGACCGCCAAATTCCATTGTGCCGGCCGTGGATGGCATCGCCGGTATGCTTTGCGGCGTAATCATCTTGCTTTGCGTCTGTCGGGTGATCGGCTATCCTCGGAGCGAGGTTCGTTCGTAGGCTGCGCCGGAATTGTCTGAGCCACGCAGCAGCTCCGGTGAGCGATCCTTGTAACGCTGAAAGCAGACCATGGATTGCAGAGCGTCCAAGGATCGTATCATCTTCTCGGTCTTAGCACTGGCTACGTTCCGAAAACCGGTTGCGAGGTAGTCCTCTTCGTCATTCGCCTCTTGACTGGACCGGTCTCCGCGAGGCCTAAAATGTTTCGGCGGCATGGCGTCAAAATGTTATACTGGGCAAGCACGAAATCACTCCGCGTGTACTACGGGGTATTTGGTTTACCAAATCCAGCGAGGAGCGAAAGGATGTTACGAAAGATCGACTGTATCATGATCCGAGTGGCGGACGTCGAAGCCGCCGCCGCCTATTATGCCAAGGTCTTTGGTTTGCTTCCCCAGTGGAGAGCGGATGGCTCGGTTGGTCTGGAGTTTCCGGCGACCGACGCGGAAATCGTTCTCCACTGCGACCCGGGTATTCCCTCAGCCGTTGAGGTCTACTATTTAGTCGATGATGTCGTTGCTGCGGTGACTCACTATGCAGCACACGGATGCCAAGCACTCGTTGCCCCGTTCGATATCTCGATCGGGAAATGTGCAGTAATCGGGGACCCATTCGGTACCAGGCTTTGCATCCTCGATATTACGAAGGGACGTCGTTCTTTCCAGCTTACAGAGGCACCAAGCACAAAGGGTGACGTTATGGGGGTCTCAGCGTATCTACCTACGATCAAACACCGAGCCGACCGAAAGCGCGATACCGATTGACACTATGGGAGCGGGAAAGAGGATCGCTCATTTTCACGCACACACCTGCTCCCAAAGCTTGGCAAACGCCTCTTTGCCGGCACGCACCGTCCGGCAGGGATTAGTCCAGAGGGATCCTTCCAAACGAAGGTCAGAGAAGACCTCCATGGTGTAAGCGCCAGAATATCCGGTGTCACGAATCGTTTTGAGCAGCGGGACCAGCGGAATCTCACCGTCACCGGGCAGGTAGCGATCCCCGAACGCGCGCGGAGTGCGCCAATCGCTGATGTGTACCCCAAAGATACGGTCGCGCAGCTTGGTAATCTGCTCGATCGCACTGGAATCGTCCCAAAAATGCCAGAGATCAAGGAAGATCCCAAATGACGGATGATCCACCGTATCGATGATCCGGGCTCCCTGGGGCAAAGAACAAATGAAAGTATCGGTATTCATCAAAACCGGATTCAACGGTTCGAGGCCGAGGCGGACATTATGATCGGCCGCAATTTTCGCTAGCTCGCGATATTCAGCCGCGACCGTGCGATAGGCATAGGCGAAGTCGCCATTCGGGGCTGCGCCGGTGATGGTGACCAGCGTCGTTCCAGGAAAAAGTGGTCCAAACAACTCTATGGTTTTGCGGAGCTGGGCGGATCTGTCCTTCGGCATCTTGGGTTCCGGCCGCGATCGATCGGGAAAGAGGGAGTGCACGCGAGGTTGCACGCTGGAAACGCTAAGTTCGGACTTGCGCAGCTCCTCCAGTTGCAAGTGGGGGTCGCTCGCGTCGAGCTTCGCCTCAACGACTTCGATGTAGGGAATCCCGAGCGTGCGGTAAAGCGCAAGATCCTCCGCGAAAGATTGCGGCAGGGTCGAGTATTGACTGATTCCAAACGGGAGAACAGCTGTGCCGGTCATAAATTTGACCTAAGGGGGATCAACAAAATATTCTAACCCAAATCTGAACCTGATTCAGCCAATAAGCTGAAGTTCCGGAAAAACTCTTTCCAACCACCATCTTTGCCCAAAATAAACGCCGACATTCCGGCAGAACGAGCGCCATTCCCATCAAGCTTCTCATCGTCTCCGACATGGAGCACCTCCTTAGGGCCAACCTGAAAACGTCGAAGCACTTCGGCGAAAATGCGCGGCGACGGTTTTTCGGTTCCGACTTCGCTGGAAATAATGACATGCTCAAATCGATCGAGAACACCTAAGGTCTTGAGAATCGCATAGAGCCGTTGATCGAAGTTGGAGAGGATCCCTAAGCGAATCGCGGCTTTAGCAAGCGTATCGAGCACCTCGGTTATTCCAGGCGTTAACTGCCAGACACCTGGTCGCTTAAACTCTTCGTAAACGGCATCGAAATAGGCCGGAAACGGATCTATGCGGTACTCAGCCAAACTCAACGTGGTCGCCACCAAATCTCGCCACCACGACCGTCCGTCATCGGATCGCGGTCCGGTTTGATCCGGAAGCCGTGGCACTTCTTTCCACGCCTGCAGGAATGCCTGGTGCAGCCGGGCCGGGTCGAGCGCCGCACCAAATCGGCGCGCCACGTCGGCATAGGTCTGGCTGGCTGGCATGGTCAACCGGATCAGCGTGTTTGCAGCATCGAAGGTGACGACCCGAATCATGGGAGGCCGATAACACGCCGGTTGATCGGCGCCGGGCTCGCCAGGGCGGAATCGGAGGTCGGCTTGACGCTCGTCTTATTCAGTTTAGATTGTTCGACTCGACCGAAATGGTCGGATCGTCGTGCGAACCATGGCGCTCCGTGCCGATCGGTCAATTCTTGTTTTATGAACAGTGATCTAATAGCGGTGCTAGACTATATGGAGCGCGAGAAAGGCATCAAGCGCGAGGTTTTGCTTGATGCACTCTCGACCGCTTTGTTAACGGCCGCTAAAAAGAGCGTTGGCCCGGCCCGCGACCTTCGCGTGACAATTGATCCGCGAAGCGGAGAGATCACGGCGTTGGCGAATCTCATCGTAGTTGAACACATTCAGAACGTGCACGATGAGATTCTTTTGGCTCGGGCAAAAAAAATTAAACCGGAGGCGAACGTTGGGGACGTAATCGAAGTTGAAGTTACACCCGAAGGATTCGGGCGAATTGCCGCCCAAACCGCGCGACAAGCGATCTTGCAGCGTATTCGCCAAATCGAAAAAGAGATGATCTTTGAAGAGTTCAAGGATCGTGCCGGCGAGATCGTAAGCGGGACGGTTCGAAGATTCGATCGTTCTGACGTTATCGTTGATCTTGGCAAATTCGAGGCCATCATGCCGATGCGCGAACGAGTTGCTACCGAAGACTATAACATCGGCGACCGGATCAGGGCCTACGTTGTCGCGGTGGAAAATTCCAATCGCGGGCCGGAGATTATTATCTCTCGAAGCCATCCCAATTTCGTTCGGCGGCTGTTTGAGGTTGAGGTAAGTGAGATTGCCGATCGAACCGTCGAGATCAAAGCGATCTCACGGGAGGCCGGATACCGTACCAAAATAGCGGTCTGGTCAGCGGACGAAAAGGTCGATCCGGTGGGCGCCTGCGTCGGGATGCGAGGATCACGGGTGAAGAACATCGTTCGTGAACTGAACCAGGAGAAGGTGGATATTATCAGGTGGAGTGCCGACCCTCGAGAATTTGTGGTCGAGGCGCTAAAGCCGGCCAAGATCAAATCGATCAGCATCGATGAAGAGCGGCATGCAGTACAGGTAACCGTGGAAGAAGATCAGCTTTCGCTGGCGATCGGCCGGCGGGGTCAAAACGCTCGGCTGACCTCTCGATTGACCGGATGGGAAATCAATATTTCGAAGGATGAATCGGTGACGCAAGCGTTCGAGCAGAAATTCGCTCACGCAATCTCGACTCTTGCGAAAACTCTGAACATCGACGAAGAAACTGCCCGACTACTTGCCAGCGCCGGAGTGAACAGCATCGATGGCATCCTGGAAACGGACCCCAAGGACATCGCCGAGATTCTGCAAGTCGATATCGACCGAGCTCGGCAGATTCACGAGGCGGCAAAGAAAGAGCACGATCGAAAAATGGCGTCCATCTGATGAAGGATGGAGCGATGAAAATTTTAGAGAGACAGATCACTCATGGTTACACGCGCAAGCACTCGCAAAGACTCGCCCCCGAAGTCGGGCGCCAAGCATGAACCCGCCACTCAGAAGAGCGCTGCGCGCAAGACGACCGATCTGATTTCTCCAAAGACGAAAAAGCCGGCCACTGAAACCAAGCCAGAGACTGAGGATAAACCGGCAAAAAAAGGTGGAGTTCCGCCCATCAGCAAAGCTAAGGCGAAAGAACCGGCGCCGGCCAAATCTGAGCCGGCGACGCCTCCTAAGCCCGAGACAGTCTCTTTAATTGAGGAGAAGCGGCCAAAAAAACCGGACGTTGCGGCCGGCTCGGAAACTCGCTCTGTCTTGCCTCCGATTTCGAAGATCCGAGCGCCCAGACCTCCAGTTGTCGCCGCGATTAAACCGGCCGCGC
>DASTDH010000411.1:0-11553 GCA_035710445.1 Chthoniobacterales bacterium | reverse complement strand
AAGCGCAAAGGTAAGAATAACTCAGTGAATAGCGAGCCGGGCGATCCCGGAGTGCCTTATGCGATTGGCAGCAAGTACGGCGGGCACATGGCGGTGGAACCGGAGCTCGGCACATTGGAGGATTTCGATTGGCTGACGGATCAGATAAAAAGTCGCGGGATGGAAGTGGCGCTCGACTTTGCCATCAATTGTTCCCCCGATCACCCTTACGTTCGCGAACATCCCGAATGGTTTTTCCATCGGCCGGACGGCACGATCAAATATGCCGAGAATCCGCCGAAAAAGTACGAAGATGTCTATCCGGTGAATTTCTACAACGAAAATTGGCGAGCGTTGTGGGACGAGATGAAACGGATCATCCTGTTTTGGGCAGAGCACAAGGTTCGCGTTTTTCGGGTTGATAATCCCCACACCAAGCCGCTTGCGTTTTGGGAGTGGATGATTGCAGAAGTGCGCGCCCAATATCCGGATGTGGTCTTTTTATCCGAGGCTTTCACCCGACCCAAAATGATGAAGGCGCTGGCCAAGGCCGGGTTCACCCAATCCTACACCTATTTTACATGGCGTAACACCAAGGCGGAACTCACCGAGTATCTCACCGAGCTCTGTTCGACTGACATGAAGTACTATTTCCGTGGGAATTTTTTTACCAACACCCCGGATATACTGCCCTTTTTTCTCCAGACCGGTGGGCGGCCGGCCTTTCTGATTCGCGCGTTTCTGGCCAGTACCCTGTCGACGCTTTACGGTATCTACAGCGGTTTCGAGCTTTGCGAGAATGTAGCCATTCCCGACCGCGAAGAGTACCTGAATTCCGAGAAGTATCAATTTAAGGAAAGAGATTGGAATGCACCGGGAAACATCAAAGACTACATCACTAAGCTGAACCAGCTCAGACGCGAGAATCGGGCGTTACACCAATACGAGAATCTTCGATTTCATACGATCGAAAATGATCAAATCCTGTTCTATTCGAAGGCGACCGCCGGACTCGATAATATCCTGCTGTTCTTTATTTCGGTCGATCCATTCCATCCTCAGAGCGGGTTTGCCTACGTACCGCTGGAAGATTTTGGTCTCGGAGAGAATGAGCCGTTTCAGGTCGAAGATCTTTTGACTGGGGAACGGTTTGTCTGGCGAGGTCGAAGGAATTTTGTCCTGCTTAATCCAGGCACCCGCCCAGCTCATCTTTTTCGAATTCGTCGTCCGATCGGCCACGAAGGAGCGGAGATTATCTTTGGCTAGGAGCCCGCTGGACCCGAAATTGAGTCGCTTAGTAGACAGTGAATTGGGTGAGCCCCGAGCCGGCCGTGGTGGCGGCTGCTTTACAAAGGCGCTCGCGCTCTGAGCAGGGATGAATAATATACCTCCGCACATGCGAAAAGCCTTCTGCTTGATCTTCGGTGCGTGTCTCACGCTGTTTGTTTTGGCCTGCAGCAAGTCTAAGGAAGAGCTGGTGAAAGAATTGGCCGGCATGAATCTGCAGTTCAATGCTGAGGATTTCGTCCGGTCCGCTGCCGAAGACGACCAGAAAGCCTTGGCTCTTTTCTTTGCCGCCGATTTTAACGTGAATGCGCAAAATTCGGCCGGCCAAACGGCTCTAATGGTAGCCTGCGAACGGGGCAAGACCGGATTGGCCAAGCAACTTCTCGACCGCAAGGCGGATCCGAATGTCGCGGGTGCCGGTGGCAGTACCGCGCTCATCTTAGCCGCCCAGAACGACCAGCCCGACATCGTGAAAATCTTGCTGCAAAATCGCGCCGATCCAGACAAAGAGGACAATAACGGCTGGACCGCGTTGTCCACCGCCGCGTACCACGGCAGCGTGCGATGCGTGCAGATTTTGGCTGATCGATCAAAGACTGATTTGAGTCGCGCCCTGCTCTTTGCCACGCTGTCCGAACGCAAGGATGCGATCAAAATATTACTCGACTTCGGCGCGGAAGTGGATAGCCGCTCCGGTGACGGCCGTACTCCGCTGATACTAGCCGCCAGCAAAGGGAACAAAGAGATCGTTAATATGTTACTGCAAGCGGGAGCTGACCCGGCGCTTACCGACAAAACCGGTGCGACCGCCGAGTCGACGGCCTCCGCCAAAGGTTTTCGCGAAATCGTCGAGTTGCTGCATGGCCGCACTGTATCCAAGCCGAGAAGTACTCCTGCTGTCGTCTCGGGTTCTCCCTCTACCTCCACGACTCCGCCGGCCTCTCTCCCGGCTTCCTCACCGAACACCGCGATCTCTGATGCCGACATTCTCAGGCAGCCAGGTCCTTCGAGTTCCGGCGGGGCATCACCTAATCCCAAGCTTGATCAGAATCCCTCCGGCGGTTTAGCCAACAAAATTTCGGTATTGGAGGTCCAGGAAGCGTTTCTTCCGGTCACATTGCAGGAGGTCCACAGCAAGAAGGCGACCTTGCGTAGTTCCGATGGTGCCGATTATAGCGTCGAGGTTGGTGATCAACTCAGAGGGCTGGATTACCGCGTAATCGATATTCAAAGTCGTGAGGTTGATGACAAAGATGGGAATTCGGTTGATGCGTCGGTGGTGAAACTCCGCCACATTCGCACCGGCCAGACGATTTCGTTGATCAAAGGGATCCCCGCGCGAGAGCACGGCGCGTTCGCCGTCCTATCGTTTACTAACGGCGGAGCCACCGTGAAGGTCGAGTTGGATCGCGATTTCACGTTGCCCGATGATCCAAGCCATACTTATCGTGTATTGGATATTCGTCCGACCCAAGTCGTCGTTAAGCGTCTGGACGACAACGAAGTCTGGACACTGCAAAAGACTGCTCGATAGCCATATGAAAGTTCCATTGGAAGATTTCTTTCCTGATATCATCGGTAAAGCGCAGCGTGGTCTTCGCCTGGACGATGCTTCGTTGGCACAACGGGCGCGATTAGAGCCCGCTCAAATTGAAGGGTTGAAAGCCGGGTCCGGCGATCGAAGCCAGGTCGTCTCCCTCGGAACCGCGCTGGACCTTGCGCCTGGCGCATTGCTGGAGTCATTCGAAAACAGCTGGGAACCGGCAGAGATCACCTTGGAAGGTCTGGCCCAATTCAATACCGATCTGCTTGGTATGACGGTAAATGTTTACCTGGTCTGGGATCCGTCTACCCGAGAAGCCGCGATCTTCGACGCCGGCGTCGAAGCCGATAAGCTATTCAAGCGGATTCGAGCCGAGAAACTTGCGGTAAAGGCCGTTTTTATCACACATACCCACCAGGACCACATCGCCGGTCTGGCCGATATCTTGGCGCAGTCCCAAGTTCCGGTGTTCGCTCCAGACGCGGAGCCGGTCGCTCACGCTCAACCCGTTCGGGAAGGATTCAAATACAAACTGGGATCGCTTGAGGTCGAAGCCAGGCTTACCAACGGGCATTCGGCCGGTGGCACTTCGTACCTCGTCTCGGGTCTGGCCAGACCGGTCGTGATTGTTGGGGATTCACTATTTGCCGGCTCAATGGGCGGAGCTCCCAACGCCTACGATCAAGCCAGAAAGAATAATCGAGAGAAGATTTTATCTTTGCTCCCGGAAACGATTATTTGTCCGGGTCATGGCCCGATGACTACCGTTGCCGATGAAAGGGTCCACAATCCCTTTTTTGCGGACCGATAATCGAATGTCCGAATCAGGCAGTGCTTCCACCGATCTTTGTTCCGGTTCCGGAGAGCGGCTGGAAATTATTCCGGCTGATATTTTCGGGCCCTTTTCCCTCAGCGCTGTCTTCCAGAACGAGCGCCCGGTCGAAGTCGATTTGGGATCTGGATCGGGTCGTTTTTTGATTGAGGCAGCGCGTCGGTATCCGGAAAGGAATTTCTGCGGCGTGGAGCGACTGCTTGGTCGGGTTCGCAAAACGCTCCGCTCTGTATCCCATTTTGGTTTGACGAATGTTCGAATTTTGCGTTTGGAAATTGACTATACGCTTCGCTATCTTGTGCCGCCCGTATCGGTTTCCCGCCTGCACCTCTCGTTTCCCGATCCGTGGCCAAAACGGCGCCATCATCACCGTCGGCTGGTCGACGAAGAGTTTCTCGTCGATTCCGCCAATGCGCTCATCACCGGCGGAGAGTTGTGGATCAAGACGGATCATACGGATTATTTTGAGCGCATCACTAAGACGGCCGATTCCCAACGAAATCTCTTTGTTCCCGTACCTTGGTCCGATGAATATCCGAGGACCGATTTTGAAGAGATGTATCGTTCGCAGAATCTGCCGATTTATCAGTTGCGTTTGCGAAAGATAAACTGACCTCCGCGAAAGGTCTGGAGTTTCACCGTGTCGCCGCACAGTTGCAGCGTCACAGCGCCTTCCTCGCTCAAGAATATCGTTGGTTTCTGACTGGAAAGTTCGCTTCGTCTGCCCTGCGCATAAACGAGAACTTGAGGATTGTAACTCCTCTGAACGTACATCGGGGGAAACGAGCGCGGGCTCGAAACGCACAATAAGTCGACCGCGCGATCGGGCTCTGGCCATGCTGACCCGCGATGGCTATCGGCCATGAGGAGGATGAGATATCCTCCCATTCTTACCAAAATGCTCGATTCACTTCGATCAGGAAAGCCTGCACAAAGATGAATTCCCGTCTCATTGAGATCTATGATCGTTGAATAGCGGTCGCGCCCGGCAAGTTGACCGGCCGGCTCAAACTGAGTTGTCACCCGATTCGTCGGCCAAACACAGCTAAACTGCCGCTCCAGTTGCTTTAGACATCCTTCGTGATCGGCATCATGGCGGCTGCTCTGGACCAGGCAGAGCCGGTTGACACCCTGATAGCGAAGAAACGGCTGAGTAATACGCCGATATTTGGCTTCGCTTCCCGGATTGATGAGACTATCCATCGCTCCGGAATGCAGATAGATGCTGTTCGATCGTCCCGAAGCCAGGATCACGAGCTTAGGATCGTCTCGCACTCCAGGCTCACCGGCATTCGTGCTCTGCAAAGGAATCGCGGTAAATATATGGACAACGCCGAGGAAGAGATGGCCAAGCAACCAATTTGTGTTGTTGAGACAGAGGCTCACCCACCGGCAAAAGGGGGCCGCCAGTATGGATGAAATCCCCAGAGCCAACATGGAAGCACCTAAAGGGACGGTGACAAAGTTCGCCGCGACACTGCACCACGAGATACGATGAAAAGTCAGCCAGGCGAATGGCAGCGTCGCCCACCAGCAGACAAAGCAGACTGCGAGCAGTTCGCATCCGTGTTTGGCGATTCGCGACAACGATCGTTGTACCGGGTGCAGTAGCCGTTGCGGAATCCAGGGATCCGGACGGATTGGAAGAAAGAAAAGATCGGCAAGTGGTTTGGTCGCGATGGTCAGAGCGGCGACCGTGACGAATGAGAGTTGGAAGCCGAGCTGGAAGAGTTGCTGTGGGTCTAAGGCGACCAGGAACAGTCCGGCTCCGGACAGAACGTTCTTAGCGAGCACCGGCCGCTCCAGAGCCACTCCAAACAGGAGAACCGCGGACATAATCGTTGCTCTAAGACTGGCAATCGAAAGGCCGGTGCCCGCGCAGTAGAGTAGAAGGGGAACAATCAGTATGACGGTCCAACGGCGGCCCAGCCTGGCTACTCTCAGGACCGCCCATGAAATACCGGCCAGCAATGTCATTTTTAGTCCGTCGATCACGAACAGGTGAAGCGTCCCAGTGTCCTGTAGTTCATCCATGATGACCGCCGGAATGGTCGAACGATCGCCGAAGAGTATTCCGCGGATCAGCCCTTGAACCGCCGGATCATCCTCAAGTGAGGCAATCGGTATACCCTCAATCCGGTGGCGGACTCGGACCGCGAAACCAACCAGCGGGTTTGCGCCTCCGCGTGTGAGGACCTCAATTTTGCTGCCCGGGATCGCCCGAAGGATCAAATAAACGCTCTGCCGCTTCAGGAAATTGCGGTAGTCGAATTCGCCGGGATTGAGCGGTTCCTCCGGTAGCGTAAACCGCCCGTCCACCGAGATAGCATCTCCGTACTCAATGGGACTTCCGGTCAGCTCGGTTGAAGCTCGAAACTGAACTGGAAACCCGTCAACCTCGCGGATCTCGGCATAAAACCGTTGTCTGGTTTGGTTGGCCCAGTGAAATGAGGTCGAATCGGATTGCGCACAGAGAACGCAATGGTGAACGTGTTTATTCAATCTCGGCTCGCGCGACAACTGAAAGCCTTGATCTTCGATGATTCGGAATGAATGCCAGAAAGCAAAGAAGAAAACGACGGCGGCAAGTGCGACTGCTGTCTTGCGCCAAATCAAAGCGAACAGAGCAAAGAGACAAAACAACGCTCCAAAGATCGGCCACGAGTCTAACTGTTTATCCGTCAGAAAAATACCAGAGCAAGCGGCGATGAAAGGGCCGGCCAAGGGAATACGAGATGGGAGAACCGATAATAGTGACAATGATATATCATGTTATAATATCGTGAGCAGAAGTTCAAACTTATAATAAAAATGTGTGATTATTGCTGATGAATCCAGAATCTGACGAAACTTGATCTGGACTCGCCCGACCCGGGCCGGTCCGAATTGGCGCGGAGGCGATCCCGCAGTTGCAATCCCCTGGCAATTCGCGCGAAACTGCTGCTATCAATGATCTGCTTGAGTTGATCCGTAGCTTCTTCTGAGAACCCGTTTTGCCGGTTTTTGGACAGCTCAGGCGCAGCGGCCCAACTCCAACCGCAACTTATCACTAGCGTAGCCGACTTCAGTGTGAGTCAACGACTTTCGCGCTGCTGCTAGCACGGTTTCAATCTCTGCCGCGACTTCCTCCGAAGCGTGAGTCAAAATCAATCGAGTAACCTTGCGCGAGGACAAAAATTCAAAGAGCGCTTGCGGCTCGAAATGCGCAATCTCACACACCAGAAGATCGGTACCGGCTTTGAGCGGCTTGGTTAGATCGTCCGGCGTTCCAATATCTCCGGAAAAAACGAACTCAAAGCTCGAATGCCGGATAGCCAGACTAAAGGCATGAAACCGGCCATTCCCGAATCGGTTGACCAAAGCTTGCAGATGAGTTGTCGGTGTCGGTCTGATTTCACAATCACAGACAGAATGAACTGGCGCGTCTTCCCAGGCGTGGAAACGAAGTTCAAAAGGCAAGAAATCTGGACCGATGTAGGAAGCGTTTAGCCAGCTCCGGAGCGGATCGATCAGTTCCGCCGGCAAGAATATCGGAAGCGGCGCTTGCCGTCCCACGATCCATGCCGCCTGGATGATCATGGGCAAACCGCCGGTATGATCCGAATGGCCGTGGGTTACCACAATCGCATCGAGATCGGCCGGGTCGACCCCAATCTCGATCAGAGTACGAGCACCCGATTCTCCCGCATCAATCAAGATCTTCCTGCTACCGGTCTCCAGCAATAAGCCGGTATGGTTTTTGTGAGCGGTGGGATATCCGGGAGCGGTGCCGAGAAATGTGAGCGACGCCATATTGGCAATTGATCAAGATCGCCGCAATTTATATTCGTAGCTATCCACCAACGCCAACCAGCTTGCTTCGATTATATTATCAGAAACACCCACCGTACACCAGTTTTCATGGTGATCGGTGGAGTCCACCAGTACCCGCGTGCGTGCTTCAGTCCCGACGTGCGAGCCGATTATCCTTACCTTGTAGTCGTCCAAAGTGATCTTTTGGATCTCAGGATAAACCGGCTTCAAAGCTTTCCGCAGAGCCGCGTCGAGAGCATTAACCGGTCCATCTCCTTCCGCCACCGTGTAGTAGTTCTCTGTACCAACCCGCAACTTCACCGTCGCTTCACAAGTCTCGTACCGGTTGCGCACCGAGCGGATATAAGTGCAGTGATACTCTAACAGTTCCCAAAGCGGTTCCGGGTTACTCAGGACTCTTCGGATCAATAATTCCAATGACGCTTCGGCTGCTTCAAACTCGTAGCCGAGATGTTCCAGGCGCTTGACTTCCCGTAAAATGGCCGACACGGTGGGCGAACCTTTCTCCAGGTTAAACCCGAGCTCGCGAGCTTTGGCGATTACGTTGCTCTGTCCGGAGAGCTCCGAGACGACGATGTGCTGAAAGTTACCTACCGATTCCGGCGAAACATGTTCGTAGCTCTTGGCCAGTTTTATGACCGCATTGGCATGCAGACCTCCCTTATGGGTGAACGATGCAGAACCCACAAAAGGAGCGCGGATATTATGTTGGCAGTTGGCTAGGTCATCGACGAATAATGATAGTTCCCGGAGCTTGCGCAGATCCGGTACTACTTCGATTCCGAGCTTAAGCTGTACCACCGGGATGACGCTCGTTAGATTGCAGTTCCCGGTCCGTTCACCATATCCGTTGATGGTTCCTTGGATCTGGACCGCGCCCGCCTGCAATCCGGCCAGTGCATTAGCCACTCCCAGTTCACAATCATTATGGGTATGTATCCCGACCGGCACCCCCAGCGCTTCAATCACCGAACGGGTGATCCCTGCGATCTCGTGCGGAAGCGTTCCTCCATTGGTATCGCAAAGTACTACCAGATCGGCCCCGCTCTCCGCCGCCACCTGAATCGCTTTCAACGCATGAGCCGGTTCGTCCTTGTAGCCGTCAAAAAAATGCTCCGCATCGAAAATAACCTCTCGTCCGCGAGACTTCAGATACGCCACCGTTTCCCGGATCATCCTCAGGTTTTCTTCCACCGTCACACCTAGGATCTCTTCCACATGAAACCGCCAGCCCTTTCCAACGATGGTCACGACCGGAGTTTCTGCGTTAATCAATAACTCAACCTGGGCGTCGTCCTCCGGTCGAAGGTTGGCCCGGCAAGTACTGCCAAAGGCACACAGTTTCGCAGTTTTCCACTTCCGCTTCTTCGCTTCCGAAAAGAACTCGATGTCTTTAGGGTTGGAGCCGGGCCAGCCCCCTTCGATATAATGAATCCCGAAGGCATCGAGCTTTTCCGCGATCCGAATCTTGTCCTGAACGCTGAATGAGATGCCTTCTGCCTGCGTTCCGTCGCGCAGGGTAGTGTCATAAATGGTGACCTTCTTGGGATACATAAAGCCGGGAATGTTCGGTATCCTAGACCGCCAAGGTTTGCAAAGGGTTTCCGCTCCTGAGAATGAGGAACCGGACGGGAATAAATCAAATGCGAAATTTGTCTAATGCGGTAGACTAGTGCGTAAGCATCAATAGGTTATGAAAAAGATTTGCCTGTGGCGTTCTCTGGCATTGCTGCTGGCGGTGACCGCCTCTTCCTCTGTTTTAGCAGCTTCGCCGGCTAATATAGTTATCACCTACGACCATCCGGAGAAGTTCAGCGGCACCTCGAGCGGGCGTTTTACCGATTTCGTGGTTCAAGATCGCAGTGAACGAGAGACAGCCATAAGATTTGCCCGGGAAATGCCCTCCAAACTGGGGCCCACGCTGGCCAAGGTAGCGCCTGGCTGTACCCTGACCTTTCAATTCACCGATATCGATTTGGGTGGCCGGTACGAACCGGGGCTCGGACCGAATTTTCGCCAGATCCGTTTTTACAAAGGGCAGGGCCGTGATCCAGTGAGGCTCTATTTCAATTACACTTTGACCGATCCGAAGGGCCGGGTACTCGCGCATGGATCGAGTGCCGCTACCAGTGCATCGTATGTGGGGTTTAGCCCAAATCTGACGGTCGAGGATATTCAGTTCAAATACGACGAGTTCTATTTCGAGCAGGAATTATTGAAGTCCTGGATTAAGACCAACATCAACGCGTCTAATCCTGCGCCTACCGTTAAAGAAAAGCGATAGCGTCCTGTTGGGCTGTTCGCGTAAGCGAACTCCACTATCGGCGCACGATGACTGGCGTCCCGACTTTGACCGCGGCAAAGAATCGTCTCGCTTTCGATCCCGGCATCCGGATACAGCCATGGGATGCCGGGTAACCCGGCAGATAGCCTTCGTGCATCCCGACTCCGTCATAGATACGGAGAAAATAAGGCATCGGTGCTCCCACAAAATAGGCTCCCCGCGGTTTCGGATCTTTCAGTGCGTTCACGTCCTCTTTGACGATCACGCCATCCTTTTCGTAAGCGCCGTATACGCTCGATCGGTGGTCGATGTCCTTTTCAATGATGCGGTATTTCCCGGCTGCGGTGTTATGCCCTTCCCGGCCGGAAGAAATCGGTGCGCTCAGAACCGGTTCTCCGCCAGCGTACAAATAAGCGTGCTGATCCGATAAGTCGATCACGACCGACACTTTGCCCGGCGGTAGCCCGCGTACATCATAAACCGTATTCTCCACCACTGAACAACCCACCAAAAAAAGGGTTGTGAACGCTGCCAACGAAAAAAGCCTGTGCATTGCCGCTCTTTATGCCACCCTGGCAGCGGTTGCTCAAGATGATCGATGGCGGCAGGACCAATTTTGATCCGGATCATTTCCGGAGGCCAAACCGGCGTTGACCGCGGAGCCCTGGATGCGGCTCTGGCCGCCGGCTTCCCGGTTGGCGGTTGCTGTCCGGCCGGCCGCGCGGCCGAGGACGGGATGATTCCCGACCGCTATCCGCTGACTCCACTCGAACGCGGTGGACCTCTGGAGCGTACCCTGATGAATGTGGCCGAATCCGATGGTACCGCGATCCTGTATTTCGAGTCGCTGTCCGGCGGCACCGAAAAGACATTGCAGGCATGTCTCTTCCTGGGCCGGCCCTATCTTTTGATCGATGCCGAACTCTGCTTGCCTGAAGCCGCCGCCGAACGAATCCGAGGCTTTTGTAGAACTCACAGAATCGAGGTGTTGAATATAGCCGGACCGCGCGCCAGCGAATGGGACGATGGATTCGATTTCGCGCGCGAAACCGTCGCCGGATTGCTCTCGCGATCGTAAACCGTCGAATTATGACGGCAGTGTCATTTCCTTTTTCGACATTGCTCGCCCGAACTATCTCAAATTAGAGTGTCATTTCCGATAAGGGACCCGTTTTTTCTGGATCATGATGGATAGTTCGCCCGTCGATCTGAACCACTGGACAGCCTCATCCGCTGTTGCGAGGCAGCCCGAATAAAATTTCCTCGCCCAATGTTCTGGCTCATTCATTTCTGGCTCTGGGGATCGATCGGCATCGTCCTTTTGTTGTTACTGCAGTTCATGGCCAATCTGCCGGTCCTGGCCCGGCTTCGGCCCGGCCCAGCTCCAGAACAGCCTCCACTGGTCTCGCTGCTGGTGCCCGCCCGCAACGAAGCTAGCCGCATCGGACCCTGTCTGCAATCCCTGCTTGCTCAAGACTATCCCCATTTTGAGTGCATCGTCTTGGACGATCAATCCGACGACGACACTTCCACGGTCGTGCAACAGCTTGGATTTTCAGCCGATCCCGCCGCTCAATTCAGGCTGATTGCCGGCCGGCCATTACCTCCCAATTGGATCGGTAAACCGTGGGCTTGCCATCAGCTTTCCCAGGTCGCACGGGGCGAATTTCTGTTATTTACCGATGCGGATACGGTTCATCATCCGGGCGCCGTCTCTGCCGCTATCAGTCTGGCGCTGCGCGAACGGTCCGATCTCTTTACGGCCTGGACTTATCAGGTTACCCGGACCTTTGCCGAGAAACTGATGATTCCGTT
>DASTDH010000410.1:0-6324 GCA_035710445.1 Chthoniobacterales bacterium | reverse complement strand
GTTGGGGAATTTCTTCAGGATCGGCTCGTACCGGGTTGGTCCCAACCATTTCATCGCCAGCAGCAGCGGCCGATTCAAAATGGGCGATAGATGGCGCGCGTACAGATCTCGCGGCACTAAACTCAATTTGAGATGGAGCTTAGGATCGTAGTTATGCGGACCGGAGCGATAAGTTTTGATTCCGTTTTGAACGCTCCACTCAATGACGTCCCGCCAGGTTAGAAAATACAGGTTTAACCTCGACGCCGCTTCATAGTCGAAGCCGACATAAAGATCGTCGATCACTCCATCTTGGACGATGCCCAGGTTAAAGGCGACCAAGCGACCCTCCTGCCGCCAAAGGAACAATCTGATCCGATCCGGCATACTTTGTCCGAGACGGAACAGATACTCTCGGTTGAGGACTTCGAAGCTCAATTTGGCTCGTTGATAGACTTCCCAATACAGCGGGAATATTTCGTCAACTTGTTCGGGAGTACAGCCGTTGTGTACCTCAAAAGTCACCGGCGGCAACGATTCAAGCGCTTTGAATTTTCGCCGCAAATTCTTTCGGTAGACTTTGCTCAACTTCTTCGTCATGAACTCCTCAAAGCAGGAAAAATCAAGTTCAAGCTTCACTCCAGGTAGACCGGGTACGCGCTGATAATTTTGGTTGGTAAAGACCTTGAGCAATTCCCGATATTCCGCCGGGAAATCTTTCAGCAAAACCAATCCGATACGCGCCTCTTGCGCATAGCGCTCCAGAGCCACCCGCAATGCCTCAATGGCCCAGGGTTCCTCCCGGTCGAGAAGGCTTTCCTCAGCCGGACTTCCCACCATCAGCATCCGCATGAAAAAGAGAGACCGCCAGCGGCGGCGCAGCCTGCTCACCATGTTGCGGACCGTCTCGGGCAGTCCGGCGGTGAGATCCTGTTTGATGACGAAAAAGGTCTGAATCGAGACTTGGTCTCGCTGCGAATTCACCAGTACGAAGTAACGTTGCTCGAATTGGTCACTCAAGCCTTGCTCAACCACCTCATTAAATCGGTTGCCCTTCGCGTGCTGAGTCCAAGCGTTGGCCCAGATCTCCGGATCAATATCGCGAGCACAGGCGGCGACAAACGCCGGACCATAAATGGTTTGAGAACTCCAGATTGGGGCGGTGATAATTCGTGAAATTGCTTCTGTAGCAACAGACATTTTGTACCAGCGGTCTCGGTCCTTTTCTTAACGGTCTCTTTCGCCCCATGCAACGTCGGGGCGCCTATATTTGCGCTAACAGTGAGCGGTCTGTCCACTCCCCAATGCAGCCAAACTCGAACATTACGCTGCTGTCATCTGCTTGTCAGGCGACGATAAATCGATCGGTTGGCTGACGCCCGGCTGCGATGTTCTCTCCCTTGAACCCGAATAAATCTGTTATCGCGAGCGATGGGCGACCAGAAAACAAATCGACGCAGCAAGAATACAACTCATCGCGATCACAATGGCTGAACGCTGGAAATCCTCCAATCCCTCCCAGCGATGAAACCACGTCGATAAGAGGACTCCAACCTTTCCAAAATAGATTTCCGTGCCCCGAGAAGACGTCTTCGAATCTTCGAAGGAGAGGGTGTCATCGCGTGACACATTATCAACGGCTTGCTGATCCGTAGATTGTCTTGCCATCCGATTCTCTTCCATCAAATAAGCGCCACTGGACCAAGCCAAACCAATCAAGAGTATCGCGATTCCCAACCGATTGATCAGCCGGCGTCGGGTAAATTTTGAGTTCGTTTTGGTCATGCTAGTCGACAACAATAACCTTCGATGTTTCCTTCCCCGCGTCCCCATGAGGCCCACGATGTCAGGGCGAAAACCTACCGCGAAGCGGTTACACGACTCAGCCCAGGGTTTCAACCCTGGGTTAATATACCAAACGGCACCGCCCTGAAGGGGCGAAAGGTTCGTCGCCTCAGTGCCACGGACAACAGCATCTAAAATCGTCCGATCTTGCTCGCTTTCCCAATCCCAATCTGACACCCCTTCAGGGTGAACCGGAGGGACGATGTGAACCCAGGGTCAAGACCAGGTCAAGACCCTCGGGCTGAGTCCTGTTGTTCCGTTGGGACAAAACTCCGGCCTGCTCTCTGGTTCGTGGACAAAAGCCAAAAATGCAGAGCTCGCCCCTACGCGACTCGCTGCTTCTTCTTTGGCGTTTTGAGGCTCTCTTTGAGAGCAGCGGTAAGATCGATAACCTTAGTGGACGGCGCGGATTTAGCCGGAGCCTTGATTTTTTGCCCCTTCGCCTTCGCATCGATCACCTTCTTCACTTCTTCGGCGTAGGTGTCCTTGTACTTCTTTGGATCGAACTTGTCGGTAAGGCCTTCAACCAGTTGGAGTGCAAGATTTAGCTCGCTCTGCGTGATTTTTTCCTTCTTGGGAAGCGAAAGATCAGCGGTTTCTCTGAGTTCGGATGCGAACCGCAACACATTCAACACCAAGACTTCGTCCATCGCCTTCAACGCACAGAGATGTTCCCGATTGCGTAAGACAAATTGAGAAATTCCAACCTTGCCGCTCTTGGCCAGGGCTTCACGTAAAAGCGCGTATGCCTTGCCCGCACTTTTGTCCGGCTCGAGATAGTAAGGCTTGTCAAAATAGAGGCTCGAGATCTCCGACTCATCCACAAACTCCTGGATCTCGATTGTGCTTGATTTCTCTGGAGCAGCTTCGGCCAACTCTTCATCGGAGATAACGACATAACCGCCGTCATCGAGCTCATACCCCTTCACAATGTCTTCGTAAGGGATCTCCTTGCCACTGGCTTCGGAGACCCTCAAAAACCGGATTCGAGAATGGTCTTTCTTAGAGAGCATGTGAAAAGACACTGTCTCACGCTCCGTAGCCGAATAAAGGCGAACCGGGATGTTTACTAAACCAAAGCTGATCGCGCCTTTCCAAATAGATTTCATAGGTAAGGCCCTGATAATTAGGTGCTTACCTATTCGTAATACAACTCTACGGCGGATGCATCTTTTTTTTCGAAAAGTCAAACACAATATCTTGTATTCGTTACCCGTCGGGACTACAATATGCTGGTATGGTCCAGATACCTGCTACAACCAGGTGGCGTTATATCGTGGAATCCCAGGAGGTTGAGACCGGTTCGATCTATGCGGTCATTGGATCAGCCGACACGCGCGAAGAGTGCGAAGGCCATGTTTCCCACGAAGCCGAACATCAGCAGGATCTTGACCGTTACGTTGTCAACGTCGAAGCCTGTGAGCTTTGCCGGGAATGTGACGGCGAAGGTTTCAACCCGATTTCCGGCATGCAATGCGCCGCATGTAACGGGCATGAAGGGCCATTCAAAAGAATCCGGTTTTCCTCTCGGCCGAGGCGTTTTTTTCAACCGACTCGCTCGAAAGCGGCGTGAAGTAGGGCGTGGGTAGTCGGCGAGCCAGGGGGGGTCTGTCTCAGACCGCCGAAAACCATGGCTGCACCATTGGCTTGCTATTCTAACAGATCTACCAGGGATAAACCTCAAGCATGGTTTACGGCCGAGCACTGCGCGATTCGGCGTTCTGAGACAGACCGCCCTACCCCTTGAAACCTCACCTAATCCGGTTTCGGCGGTCGCGCGGAGGCGGAACCGCCCTGCTCTACCTCACTGACAGCAACGATGCTCCCCGCAGAATCCGGTCTTTCGTCCATTCCTGAAACTCGACCGCACAGACCACCTCAGGTTCCACCCAGGAAATCGACATGTCGGTTTTCGGTACTGCTTTGAATGGCCGTTTTGTGGTAACAAGCTTTCTGAGCCTGGCGGCCAAACCCGGAGCTCGATTAAGACCGGTGCCAACCAGTCCGGCATACGTCAACTGCGTGGGCGAAGCCTGGCTGCGGCGGCCCGGGACGGACCGCCCCACCCGGCTTACCCCAACGAGGAGAGCTCCCAGCGTATTTTGGTTAACGCGACTTTCGGTAAAGCCACAAATGATTGCCTCCGTGACTTGCCGGCACTTGATCTTGAGCCAATGGTCGACCCGTTTGCCATTGAGGTATGCCGCGCTTTTCTTCTTGGCGACAATACCTTCCAATCCCCTCTCCCTGGCGAGATTGAAGAACTCCTTTCCGCTTCCGTCGACGTGCTCGACATATCGAACCACTTGCGAGCCATTCAGGATTTGCTGCAAAGCTTCTTTGCGCCGCGCCAAAGGATGATTTCTGAGATCCTGTCCATTCAGAAATAACAGATCAAAAACGTAATAGACCAAATGTCCTCGATGGGTTGTTCGATAGCTCTGGAGCAGCTCGAACCTAGGAACACCGGAGTCGTCCAGCACCACGATCTCGCCGTCAAGAACGGCGGTAAGATTTGTAGCAACGAGATCGTCGACGATTGCCGGATATGCGGAGCTAAGTTCGTTCCCGGCTCGGGAAATGAGTCTGGCGCCGGTTGGGTCGACTAATGCGAGTGCTCGATAGCCATCGAGCTTAATTTCAAAAATCCATTCCGGATCGTCAAAAGCTGCGTTCGCACTCCTGGCCAACATCGGCCGAAGTTGTCGCAGTTTAGCGATGTCCGCCTCAGACGGAGAGCGGCCCTTCGGAACCGGGATCCTTAGTTCTTTTACTGGCTTCGGTTCTCGTTTCGGTTCACCGATAGACCGCAATTTCCTTTTCGAAGGTTTTCGCGATGGGCGCGGGGGGCCGGCAACGTCGGATCCTTGCGCCCCGGCCAGCACCTTCAGAGAAGGCAGCTTCTGTCTAAGCTTGAGAACGGGCTCGAATAGATCCCCATTTTTCTCCACCCGCTTCAAGACTTCGTCTGAGTCGAATTCCAATTGTTTCGGATCTCTTTTTTGTAGCGCTCGCTCAACTTCTTCCCAGCGCACCGGGGTCGAGACCGTCGGTCGATCTTTCGCCCGAAGAGAATAAACCGTGACTGTCGTCTTGTGCTCGTCGTTTTGGCTCCAGTCGACGAACACTTTCCCAATGCGGAGCCGCTTCTGCATTTTGGCGACGATTTGATTTGGGTGCTCACTCTCCAACCGCTCCGCTAGTGCGTGAGCAAAGGCTTTCGTTTTGTCATAGTTGGTTGGGGTATTCAGCGGCACGTAGAGCTGTAGCCCCTTAGACCCAGAGGTCTTGGGAAATGACTGAATCCCTAAATCCGCCAAAAGATCTCGTATCCAGAGCCCAACCTGGGCGCAAAGCACAATGTCGGCTCCCTCACCCGGATCCAGGTCAAAGGCCAACATCGTCGGGAGCTCAATTTTCGGCGCGCAGTGCAAAAAGGTATGCAGCTCTAAGTTTGCCAGGTTACTCGTCCAGACCAGGGTCGGTAGATCATTAATCATGCAATAATCGATCCGCCGGTCTTCGCTTTCGACTGGAGTAGTCTGAACCCATTGGGGACGGTGAGACGGAGCCTGCTTCTCAAAAAAGTACGAAGCGGTCACACCGTCCGGATAACGCTTAAGGCTAACTGGGCGATTTTTCAGATGTGGCAGAAGCGCCGGTGCGATTCGAACATAGTAGTCTATGACCTGGGCCTTCGTGAATCCGACCTTTGGGTAAAAGATCTTTTCTAGATTGGACAGCTCAAGCCGTCTCCCATCGACTTCCACTTGCGTCTTCTTAGACATAACACGGCGTCTTCGTGTTCGCAGACGAACTGCATATCTGCGCCCAGTTGGTATTCTTAAGCAAGCAAATTAGCTTCAATCAGAAACACTCCCAGGGGAACTTGAAGAGCACAAGTTTTCACTCCCGCGCAGTGCCGTGATGCTTGCGACGCGCTGTTTTGGTGGCAGTAGGCGTCGGTTTCTTCGGTGCGGTAGGAGCAGGCGTTGGCGTCGCTTGGGGCGTCGGGGTCGGCACCGGAGTTGGCGCAACGATCGGAGTAGGTGTAGCTGCCGGGACCGGCTGATCTGGCTGAATTGGGAATGTTTGATTGGCACCAACGGTCTCTACCTTCACTTCGGCCGCACTGTGATCGTCGGTTCGGTGGATCGATCGTGTGGTGATACCGGGAGTAAGTTCCCATTGCATGGGATCCGGCAAAAGCGACTCCGCATTGACCAGGCGAAGCGTCACCATTCTCGCCGGGGAGCCGGGCTGAGTTATGTAATCGATGTACAACACAAAAGAGCCGTAGCCGGCATTTTTGATCCAACAATTCACGCCTTCTCGATCGCAGTTCGCTCTACATTCACTCCAATTTTCCCATACCCCGAGATCGGCGTGCTTTTCGAGCAGTTGCTGGCTACTGACGGCGGTGTCCGGGAATTGAAGCCTCTTTTTCAATTCAATCTTCAGCTGGTTGAATTCTGCCTCAGTGGTATCCGCGTTAAGGCT
>DASTDH010000409.1:0-45022 GCA_035710445.1 Chthoniobacterales bacterium | reverse complement strand
ACTTCTCCGGCCTTCATCGTTCGCGAAGCCGCCATTCTTTTCAGTTCCCGCCGCTCATGCGGCGCCAATTTCAACCTCGTTGTTGACACCCACTTAACTTATCAAATATCCGCTTTGGAAATCAATGAAACGATGCACTAGCTTGCTTGTTACCGGCAATCCGAGCCACAAGAGTTAATCCGACGACAGCATTAAGAGAATGAGGAAATGGAACACGGAAGGCACGGACTTCGAACGCATGCGGCCGGTCCTGGACGGACCGCCCTACCGCCGCGTACCGAGTGCGAAAACACCGACAGCTTGTCCGCGGTAGTCTGGGAATGTGAGGACGCGGCCCGGAAGTGCGAGAAAGAGGAACGTGCAACCCGCAACTGACAACATCTAAGGTCGAGCACGAGGACGACAACGAGTACGAGGACGACGACGAAAACGGTGAGCTATCAAACTCGCAAGCTGTAACCCGTTACCTGTAACCAGCAATTCCTCCATGATCACACTCAAAAACATTGAAAAGTGTTACAAACTGAAAGGCGGTCTTTACTACGTCCTCCAGCAGATCACCTTTACGATAGCGGAGGGCGAATTCGTTTCGATCATGGGTCCCTCCGGAGCCGGTAAATCGACTCTCTTGCATATTCTCGGATTACATGATGCAAATTGGGAAGGGGAATATCATTTGCTGGGTCATGCGGTACATAAGTTACGGCCCAAAGAACGTCTGGCATTGCAGAAGAAACATACTGGATTTGTGTTTCAGTCCTATCATCTGCTCGACGATCTCACGGTGTATGAAGACATCGAGCTGCCCCTGGCCTATCCTGACGTTCCGAAAAAGGAACGAGAAGCAATTGTCTGTGATGCGTTAGATAGATTCAACATCGTCGGAAAACGCGATCTCTTTCCTGCTCAACTCTCCGGTGGCCAACAGCAACTTGTCGCCGTGGTGCGAGCGACGGTAGCGAAACCTGAACTCTTTTTGGCGGACGAGCCGACCGGCAATCTGCATTCCGATCAGGCGAAAGAAATCATGGAATTGTTTTGTAAGCTCAATGCGCTCGGCACCACTATCGTCCAGGTGACACATTCGGAAACGAACGCCGGTTACGACCAAAGGATCATTCGGCTCAAGGACGGATGGCTCGGCCGCCAATAGCGAATCGGAGACGGCGGGTAGAATCAAACGATAGGGGATGCCGACTCGTCCGACGTTGGCAATCATTCTCGCTAAGGCGAGGACGACTCATAGACCGAGATTTTCAGGCGGTCGCCTTCACCCACGGCGTGACTGAGAAATTCGCGTTCATTTAGCCAGGCGTATCGGGTATCCAAGGTTGCAAAAGTCACCACTCCCACCATGTAAAGCTCGGTCGGCGCTACCAATTGATTGGCCATCAAGCGGGCGAAGGCGTCCCTGGATCCGCGCCACTCACCGCGATCGACCATCAAGATGTCTGCACCGTCATCGGTGAGAATACGCACCCGTGCAGTAATCGAGAAAAGAGCTTCTTTGCCCGGCTGGCCTCTGATAAACGCGCGCTTCACCTGGCCGCTCAATCGGGAACCGCTTACCACGCCGCCCTGGTGGGTAATGCGCTTTCTCAGTTGATCCGGACTGGCCGCTTTTCTCGGGATCAACAGTATTGCAACGAGCTCGACCGCTCGCGGAATTGAGGCTCCAGACATGCTCTATACACCTCCGTGTGAATTCCTGGGGTCCGACGCGAAAACTTTACTTTGGTGAGCTTTTCGTTGTGATCCAGCGAAAAGGCGCGAGATTTTACCTTCACAGACTGGTCTTATGAATAGAATTACGCGCGAGGAGCTAAAAAAGAAGCTCGACCAGAGAGGGGAATTCAAGCTGGTCAATTGTTTGGACGAGTGGATGTTTCGAGAGAAACGCATTCCCGGTTCGATCCGCTTCGAGAGGCATATCCTGGAAACGCTTCATCCGAAGGAGGAGGTGATCGTTTATTGCTCGAATCCCGGTTGCACCGCCAGTGTTCTGGTCTATCAACAATTTGTCGAACGCGGTTTTCAGAACGTATGGCACTATCCCGGCGGGATAGCGGATTGGGAAGACGGTGGGTATCCCTTCGAAGGCGAGCGCGTCCAGCGACAATAACAGGAGGGCGCAAAAAAGCGAACGTCAGCGAACGCCTGCTCCTGTCTTCGCAATCCGGTGGTGTTCATGGCGTTAGCAGTCCGTGCTAAATCCGAAACGGACATTCACTGACGTTCGTTGGTTAAAGGGTGCGAACGCAAATCGTGCCCTCGGTCTCGGACCAAAGTAGCGGATTCCGCAACGGTCTTCCAAAAGGTTGGCACTCAATCTCAACGATGTCACCAGGCTCCGTCTGAAAGCCTTCCTGGCAACTCAATATGCTGGCACCGAAGAAATGGACATGGACGTCGCCGGGTCGGCGAAACATGGGATATTTGAAATGATGATGCTCCAGGTTTGCGATTGAATGGCACATATGTTCTTCACCGGTGAACATCGTGCCGCTCCAAACTTCTCTGTGGTGCCGCCGGATGCGCACCGTTCCGATCAAACTTAGCGGCAGTTCGCCTAGGTACAATTCGGGACCGTAGGAGCAGACACGCAATTTGGAGTGTGCCAGATAAAGATAGTTTTGCCGTTCCAAAGCGTGATCGGCGAACTCATTCCCGATCGCAAATCCTACCCGGACCGGAATCCCTTCCGGGTCGATCAAGTAGAGTCCGGTCAATTCTGCTTCTTCACCGCCATCATGGGCGAAGGCGGGCGAGGCGATCGGTTGCTCCGGATTCACAACGCATTGCCCATCTCCTTTGAAAGCCCATTCCGGCTGCGCACCGATCTCGCCCGCTGGTGGTTTGCCGCCTTCGTACCCAAGCCGAAACATCTTCATCGAATCACTCAATTGGTCGGTATCGCCGGCGAGTTTTGCGTGCATTGCATCTCTCGATTTGGCGCTCCCAAAATGGGTAAGACCGGTAAGAGAAACCCAACAGCGAGCGGGATCTGGATGATCAAACGGCACCAGGACCCGGCGCTCACGAATGACTTGATCGTAGGGTTCCGTTTGATCAGACAGATGCGCGGCAGCTAGACCTGCCAACGTGGTCCGCGCGTGAATTGCCTCGTTGGCAAGCTCGTACACTGACGCGAACCGATCCAAAATCCGAAGAGCTGATTGATCGCCGGTCGGGGTACCAACGCGCCGAGTGCCGTGAACATCCAGAAATTGCACGAGATTCATGTGAGAAGAATTTAGAAGCTGGGAGCTAGCAGGACAGATTGGAAATAGCCACACAGAACACAAAGATCGCAAAGACAAAAACCTACCGGAGTGGGAGAAACGTGATCCGCCCGCCGCATTACACGTTGCGGTCGGCGCATCTACTTTTCCAATACTTTTCCTCTGCGACCTCTGCGCTCTTTCTTGGCTAGTTTCTGTGTCCGTTCCATCCTCGGGCGTCCATCGCGACGTTGCCGGTTTACCGGTTTAGGCCGGTGCGCCTCCGGCAATATACGTGATGGCGGGAGATCGAGGTCAGCGACGGCCGCGTCGAGGATCTTCAGAATCGCGGCACGGGCAAGATCCGACCGGCGAAGACGAATTGCTTCCACGACTTCACCATGCAGGTGAAGAGCTTGTTCGTGAGCCGAACCGAGGTGAGTGGTTAGCTCAAACAGTGCGCGAAGGGCCGCGCGAATGACGCTCGCCAGTTGGATAAGCACATGATTGTGGCTGCCGACCAGAAGCGCGGTGTGAAAGTCCAGGTCTGCCTCCGAACATCGAGCAACATCATGGGGAGCGTTAGGCGGCAAGGAAGCCTGCATACGCTGGTACGCCTCGTCCAATCGTGCCAGATCGCTCGGGACCGCGCGTTGAGCGGCCAGCTCGGCCGCTGCCGGTTCGATGATAAAACGCGCTTCCATCAGCGACTGAACAAATCGTGGATCATGGAATTCGGAACCTGCCCAGGCCAGCAGATCAGCATCGAGCATATTCCATCGGATTGGATCGAGCACTTGGGTGCCAACGCGACTGCGACTGCGGAGCAATCCCTTCGATTCGAGGATCTTGGTCGCTTCCCGGATCACGGTGCGACTAACTCCGTATTCAAGACAGAGTTCCGATTCTTTGGGCAGATACTCGTGGGCCGGAATTTCTCCCGATAAAATGCGACGGGCGAGAGTGGCCACCACTTCTTGTCGAACCCGCGGTTTGCGTTTACGGACAATTTTGGTTGCGGCAGAGCGCTTGATTTTCATGATCAACCGCCAAAAGCCACAAAAGGTAAGCAACCGCGAATGGATCCGCCTTCGCTAAGCTGACTGTAACCCAAGGCCGGACAGTCCAAGCTTTGGCGGACAGGCTCGAATTGACACGAATAAGGATGAGAGCATCCGAATTTGGGTTGACTCATTCGTTTCTGGAATTGGGAAATCACAGGCTATTAGAGCAAGAGCATTTCGGACAATCGAGAACGTTTCGATCACGGTTTCCATTCGTCTTTATTAGCGTTTCATTCGCCGCTTCCTCATGTCTTTCTTGGGGGTTGATGTTCGGTTGTATATCAATTGTCTCATTAAATCATATGAAAGGATTGACATCAGCAAAATTTGTTTCCTATGTTCGTGGTGGTCGGCCAGCCGGATCTGGCCAGATAAAGCATCCCCCAGCATCATCGGCTTTATATGCGGTCAAAAGGAAAGACAAATCCTTCCCTGGTTCTGCGTTGTCCCCTCATTTTGGGAGGCAGAAATGCTGATGTTGCTAAGCTCAAGCTAATATTCCAAGCGTAACTCATACGCTCCCCCCACGTGAAAAAAAATCTGACGAAAAATACGTTTCTCAGCGGCCGGATACTGATCCTGATTGGTGGTCTGTCGCTGTTGTACGGCGTCTCCGGGACGGCAATTGCGGCGGGCCCGCAAACCGTCTCCGGACCTGGTGCCGATGCCGACTGCATGAAACCATGGAGTTCGGACACAAAGTATTTCAAATGGCCGAAAAAGGATGGACCCTACCGGATCGCGTTAGTCAACGGCTTCATCGGAAATACCTGGCGTATCCAGATGATCAAAACGGCCAAGGCCTACGCCGAAAAGGCAGACGTAAAGAGCCAACTAAAGGAATTCAAGGTAGTCTCGACCGGTGAAGATCTTGCTGCCCAGATTGCCGCAGCCAATAACTTCATCGACTCCGGCTACGATGCAGTGATTGTCAACGCGCTCAATCCTGCTGCTTTCGCGCCTGTGGTTAAAAGAGCCAATGCGGCAGGCGTCGTGCTTCTGTCGTTTGATAACGTCATCGAGTCACCAGATGCAATTACCGTCAATGTTGACCAAACCGAACTCGGTCGTTTAGCTGCTCGTTGGCTCTTGAAGGAAATCAAGGCGGACAGTGGCAAGATTCTTGAGGTACGTGGACCATCGGGCAATTCGGTCGACCGTGACCGGCATAACGGTTTCCATGAGGTGCTTGATAAGTCGGGCAAAAAATTCGAAGTGATCGAGGTGGTCGGCAAATGGGATGATGGGACGGCTCAGAAGGTCACCGCCGATGCGATTGCGGTGCATAAGCAGTTCGCGGGCGTATACACCCAGGGCGGCTCCACCGGCACGGTTCAAGCACTGATTGATGCGCATCATCCAATGATTCCGGTATCCGGCGAAACGGAAAACGGGTATCGCAAGTTGTGCGCGAAGTACGCTGACCAAGGTTTGCATGGCTCTTCGAGCGGTACCGGCCCGGCTCAGGTTGCGGTAACCCTTAAGGCAGCCATCTCAGCACTTCAAGGCAACTCAGTTCCGCAATCGATCAGTTTGCCGGTTTCGTATGTCGAATGGCCAAACATGAAAGAAGGTCAAGACTATTATCCCAACCTCCAAGACAACTTCTTCGTCGGAAACTCCTTTCCGGCCTGCAACATCGGCTTCACCGCGGAGGAGATAATGGGCAAGACTGAGGCCAATCAGTGAGTTGTCGTGGTGGTATCGGTGCCGCGGGGCGAGACTCCGGCGGCACCTAACAGGTGCCCGCGAAAGAAAGATTTTAAACAAAGAGATCGCAAAGATCTCAAAGAGGGATTCCGTTTTTAGCAGGACCTTGCATTGTTCAAAAGATACGGCCATTTGATCCTATTCTGGGTCAGTAGCACGTTCTTTGGGACCTCGGTGCGCACCTGTCCAAAAATCTGCCTTCGCGACCTTTTGTGGAACTTGTTTCAAATACGAGTGCAACTGCACTCTTCAGCATGGATGGGATTTCGAAGCGTTACGGTGGCGTCCGTGCGCTCCAGGACGCACGCCTCGACTGTTTCCGTGGTCGCATTCACGCGGTTCTCGGCGAGAACGGCGCGGGAAAATCAACTTTAATCAAGGTGATGGCTGGCGTTGTCCAACCCGATTCCGGTGTCATGAAACTGGAAAGCCAGCCGGTCACCTTCCACAAACCGGCCGCCGCGACGGCAGCAGGCATTGCCTGTATCTTCCAAGAGCTGTCGCTGATCGCCGATTTATCCGTGGCCGACAATATCGCGATCACCAGCCCGCCCGTCCGTCTCGGACTAATCGATCGCCGGTCTCAGCGTCGCTTGGCGGAGGAAGCACTGGCCCGAGCTGGGGCGCAGGATATTCATCCGCTTTCGTTGGTCAAAGATCTTCCGCTTTCGCGCCGGCAGATGGTCGAGATCGCGAAAGCGCTCGCTCGCAAGCCGAAGATTCTGATTCTGGACGAGGCTACATCAGCATTGACCGCCGCCGATGTGGCTAGGGTTTTCCGCGTCTTGAAACAACTTCGGTCAGAAGGCCTCGCTATCGTCTATATCTCGCATCGCATGCATGAGATAGCGGAGCTCGCCGACGACTGCACAGTTTATCGCAACGGCAGCTATGTCGCGACGTTTGGGGCTGGGACCAAAAGCGATGATGCGATCGTGGAAATGATGATCGGACGCGAGTACAAGAGCGTTTTTCCGCCCAAACCCGCGCGAGCGACAGACAGCGCGACGATGCTCAACGTTAAGAATCTCTCTTGGGCGGGGCGCCTGCGAGGGATCGATGTGTCGATCAAGCGAGGCGAAGTGATCGGGCTGGGAGGACTCGACGGACAGGGCCAACACGAATTGCTGCTGGCTTTATTCGGCGTTTTAAATGGTGTTTCTGGTACGGTCGAAGTTGGCGGCAGAGCGGTTACGTTAAGAAGTCCCGCCGTGGCCAAGAGAAAGGAAGTCGGCATGGCGCTCATCCCAGAGGACAGGAAGACGGAGGGATTGATGCTACCGATGTCGGTTCGTGATAACCTTTCTTTTGCTGCAATCGAACGATTTTGTCGTTTCGGACTGATCCAGCGCGGTACCGAAGAGAAAGCAATCAACGAGATCATCCTGCGCCTGAATATTCGCTGTGACGGTATTGAAGGTCCGGTCGGTGCTCTGTCCGGCGGCAATCAACAGAAGGTAGTCATTGGCAAATGGCTGATGACCGAGCCGCGAATCATCCTCTTAAATGATCCCACCCGCGGTGTCGATGTCGGTACCAAGCAGGAGCTCTATCAGAGCCTTCGGCGGCTGGCAGACGAAGGAGCCGCCATCTTATTTTATTCCACCGACTATGACGAGCTGATCGGCTGTTGTGACCGGGTCCTGGTTCTTTATGGAGGCGGTTTAGTGCGAACTCTCGAAGGGGAGGCGATCACCGAACGCAATCTGGTCGCAAGTGCTCTCAATCTGCCGGTGACGGAGGCGCAGAGCAAAACATCGACGGCGTTAATCGAGATGCGGTCGGTAGAACCTAGGGAACGACCGCGCCCGTCCGACATATCTGTCGATTCACCAACCTTGGAGTCCATCCCATCAGCGGCGCCGGATCCTCGTCAGCCACGGATTGCGGGTACGGCGGATCGCGGGGATCTGACGCAGCCGAGTGCAGGAGGACAGCCCACAAGTCTTCAGTCCGGCTATATCGAGCAGGCTGCGATCCCTTCCAAGCCAGGGAAACGTAAACCCGACTGGCGTTTTCAGGTTGCGGCTCAACGCCGAATTCTTTTCGCGGTAGCGCTCTTCCTCGTGATGTTCACACTATACGTAGCCAAACATCCGGGCGGTTTTAGCGCGAGAATTCTCAATACGGCAGCCAACAAAGGAGTGCTCCTCGCTCTCGTAGCGATGGCGCAAACTATCCCGATCCTTACCGCAGGCCTCGACCTTTCCGTTGGTATGGTGTTTGTACTGGCAAACTGCCTCGCCTCAACCCTCGTAGCCGGCTCACCCCTCGAAACGGCGTTTGGAGTGTTCGGGGTCCTTCTGGTTGGAACCGTCTGTGGCGCGATCAATGGCGCAATCGTCGTGTTTGGCCGGTTGCAGCCAATCATCGCGACGATTGCTACCGGAGCGATCTATTTTGGTTTTGCCCTTTGGTTGAGGCCTGCTCCGGGCGGCACGATCAACACCGATTTTGCTGACGCCGTAGTTGGATCATTGCCCGGTGGCATTCCGGTAACTCTGCTTCTCCTGCTGGGTGTGGTCTTCCTCTTTTGGCTCCCTTACAAGCATTCCGTCCTGGGTCGTGCAGCGTACGCCGTAGGTTCTTCGGAACAGGCCGCCTTTATGTCGGGTATTCCAATTGGACGAGCGAAGTTTTTCGCTTATCTCATGGCGGGTGTCCTGGCCTCGATGGCCGGGCTACTTTTGACCTGCATTACCTATTCCGGCGAAGCGAACACCGTTCTTGGCAGCACCTATACTCTGAATTCGATCGCTGCGGTCGTGCTCGGGGGAACGTCTCTTTTCGGCGGCTCAGGCGGAGCCATCGGCTCGATCTTTGGCGCTTTCGTACTAAGAACCATCGGCGATCTGCTCATCACCTTCGACCTCGATCCCCTTTGGCAACCGCTGTACCTCGGTGTCGTTCTGCTGGCGGCAGTTAGTCTCAGTTCCTTCCGACTGCTTCGGGTCAAGAATAGGCTTGATATTTACCTCGGAGGCTAACAGGCAATGCAGGCCCGGATATTGAAACGTATTGATCCAATCGTGCTGGCCGTCTTCGGCTGTATTATTGCTCTACTGGTGGTGGGTTCATTCTATTCGTCCAATTTTCTTTCCCCAGAGTATCTCTTGCAGCAACTGCAGGTGGCTTCGTTTCTCGGTATCATCGCCTCCGGCCTTATGCTGATCATTTTACTTGGCCAAATTGATCTCTCGATCCCATGGGTTGTGACGATCGGTGGCATGATGTCAACCACCGCAGGCGGTTGGGGCCAAATAGGAACGACACTGGCCATCCCAATCGGCATCGCGTGCGGTCTCTGCGTCGGTCTGGTAAACGGCGTAGGGGTTGCGTATCTCCGTGTGCCGTCGATGATCTTCACGCTTGGTACCAACGTCTTGGCCCAGGGATTGATGATCGTTCATACAAGTGGTTACGCTCCGCAAGATCGCGCTACCGCGACCATGCATATGATCGCCGTTGGGCGATCTTTCTTCGGGGTTCCCAATGCGCTTTGGGTGTGGGGGACGGTCGCCCTCATCGTTATTATATTGTTGACCCGAACCGTCTTTGGTCGGCGAGTTTATGCGATCGGTAACCGTGAATCGGCAGTTTATCTGTCCGGGGTCGACACGCGCCGCATAGTTCTAGTTTGCTTTGCCATATCCGGATCCTGCTCCGCGCTTTCCGGCGTCCTCCTGGCCGGCTACTCTACTCATGCTTACCAGGCGATGGGAGATCCTTATCTTCTTCCAGCGATTGCGGCTGTTGTCTTGGGCGGGACCAGGATTCTTGGTGGGCGCGGCACGTTTCTCGGTACGGTCGCCGGCGTAATTTTGATTACCCTTCTACAATCGATATTATCGGTGGTGCAGATGCCGGAGGCTGGTCGGCAAATCATTTACGGCGTTGTGATCATCGCTATGCTGTTGGCTTACGGACGGGAGCGTGCGGAACAGTGAGCGGTGAGAGGTAAGCAGTAAACGGTGACTGGTGATTGGTGCTTCTTGATGAGTGACTGGTTATAAGTAGCTATGAGTCAGCGAGTTGAGGTGATTATTATGGACGAATCTAAATTAAGTTTTGAGAGGTGCCTTCGATGATAGAGCAATCAAACGGATCGCTTCGGTCCCAGGCTTGGTTCGGAGGGACCAGTCGCGATGTTTTCATTCATCGGAGCTGGATGCGGAACCAGGGATTGCCGGACGATGTTTTCGACGGGCGACCGGTTATCGGCATTTGTAATACCTATTCGGAGCTTACGCCCTGCAATGCACATTTTCGCGGGCTGGCCGACAAGGTGAAGCAAGGGGTCCTGCAAGCGGGCGGCGTGGCGTTTGAATTTCCGGTGATGTCGCTGGGTGAATCGAACCTGCGACCTACGGCGATGCTGTTTCGGAACTTGGTGAGCATGGACGTAGAGGAGTCGATTCGCGGGAATCCGATCGATGGGGTGGTTCTACTTACCGGCTGCGACAAGACCACGCCCGCATTGCTGATGGGAGCGGCCAGCTGCGATCTGCCGAGCATCGTGGTGTCGGGCGGACCGATGCTAAACGGTCGATTCAAGGGGCAAACGATCGGGTCCGGAACCAGCGTTTGGCAGTTCTCCGAGGCGGTTCGTGCCGGCCAGATGACGATGTGCGAATTTTCGGAGGCGGAAGCCTGCATGTCCCGGAGTGCGGGTCATTGTATGACTATGGGGACGGCATCCACCATGGCGTCTATGGTCGAGGCGCTCGGAGTGGCGCTGCCTCACAATGCAGCGATTCCTGCGGTTGATTCCAGGCGGGGTGTCCTGGCACAGATGGCGGGCCGCCGCATCGTCGAGATGGTGCAGGAAGATCAGCGACTCTCTAAGGTTCTCATCCGTGAGGCATTCGAAAACGCGATTCGGGTCAATGGCGCAGTGGGAGGATCGACTAACGGCGTCATTCATCTCCTTGCGATTGCCGGCAGACTTGGGGTTAAAGTAACTCTGGATGACTGGGACAAACTTGGCCGTGAGGTTCCGACCATTGTGGATTTGATGCCTTCCGGACGTTTTCTGATGGAGGATTTTTATTACGCGGGAGGTCTTCCCGTGGTGATGCGCAGACTGGCGGAGGCTGGGCTTTTGCACACTTCGATTAAGACCGTAAGCGGCAATACCGTTTGGGAGAATATTCGGAATGCGGAATGTTACGATTCGGAAGTGATTCGGCCGTTATCCAAGCCGCTGGTTCGTTCCGGTGGCGTTGCGGTACTACGAGGGAATCTGGCTCCGGACGGGGCAGTGGTTAAACCGTCAGCCGCCAGCCCGCATCTGCTGAAGCATACCGGCAGAGCAATCGTCTTCGAAAACATTGAACATTACCATGAGCGGATCAATGATCCTGATTTGGAGGCCGACGAAAATTCGATTCTGGTTTTGAAGAATTGCGGGCCGCGCGGTTATCCCGGGATGGCCGAGGTCGGCAACATGGGACTTCCACCGGCGCTACTCAAACGCGGAATCACTGACATGATCCGAATATCCGATGCGCGCATGAGCGGGACCGCTTATGGCACCGTAATCTTGCATTGCGCACCGGAAGCGGCAGTAGGAGGATCGCTCGCTTTCGTGCAGGATGGCGATATCATCGAGGTGGACGTTGAGAAACGGATTCTTCATTTGCAGGTAGACGAGGCCGAATTGCAACGGCGACGAAGCGCATGGGTTCCACCGGAGCTGCCTTCGGGCGGCTATCAGCGCTTGTACTGCGAACGCGTGATGCAAGCTAATCTCGGTGCCGATTTTGATTTTCTGATTGGCTCGCGTGGCCATGCGGTGCCGAGGCCGTCGCACTAGCCACTAATCAGTAATCAGTAATCGGTAAACGGTAATCGGTAGAGAATGGTGCCGCAGCTCGAGGAAGCTGCTTCTAATTGTTTGACCGGGTGTCTCAGTCGATCCCAGAGTTCTCATCGGTACGAAAATGCTCGCCGAATACCATCGATTATTGAGCCATTACTGATTACCGATTACTGCCTTACTATGCTTCTCTACCGCACCACCAAAAGTTTCCTGCTGAACTCGGATGGCAAATTCTTCACTGTTCACGGCACCGATTTTGATGAGCTCTTAAACCTGCCCAATCTTTACGACCATCTGCTTGAGGTTTCACGCCGAGGAGCGGCGGCGCAACCCCCGGCTCCGGAGGAGATTCTGGCTCCAGTTGGTACGCAGGAGATCTGGGCAGCCGGTGTGACCTACGAAAGAAGCCGGGAAGGGCGCCGGGAGGAATCTAAGGAAAGCGGAGCGGCGTTATTTTACTCCAAAGTGTATGAGGCTGAGCGCCCGGAACTTTTCTTCAAATCGCCCGGATGGAGAGCAATTGGACCTGATGCCAAGATTCGTGTTCGCAAAGATGCCCGTTGGAGCGTTCCTGAGCCGGAGTTGGTGTTGGCGATCAATACTGATCGTCAAATTATCGGATACACCTTGGGCAACGATGTTTCGTCTCGCGATATCGAAGGCGAAAATCCGTTGTATCTGCCGCAAGCGAAAGTGTACGACGGCAGTTGCGCGCTGGGCCCCGCCATACTGGTAATCGACCGACCGCTTGATTTGAACGTTGAAATGACGTTGGTAATCGAGCGCTCCGGCAAACCCCTCTTCCAAGGCAGTGTAGCGCTGTCGCGCATTCGCCGCCCGTTCAGCGAACTAGTCGAATATTTGTTTCGCGAACTCGATTTTCCGGTCGGTGCTTTTCTATTTACCGGTACTGGCATCGTTCCACCGAATGACTTCACATTGTTATCGGGAGATTTGGTCAGGATCGCGGCCGCACCCATCGGTGAACTGACAAACGAAGTCGCCTGAACAACCACGAACGGAGGCAGAAATTTAGACCACGAATGCGCGCGAATAGACACGAATAAAGGGACCGCATTCAACTCCGGTTCTTCTATTAGTGTTCATTCGCGGTTTAAATTTCTGTGTGTCTATTAGTGGTTCTTTGTGGTCTCTGCGATCTTCTGTGCAAGGATTGGCTATGAGTGATTCTTTATCTGCTCATCTGGATGGTCTCGGCGGCTTTCGCGCCCCCGGCGCCAAAGAACGCGCATCGTTTCTTCGTCGGGTCGGAGAACACATCGAGAAGCTTGGCGACGAATTGATTCAAGTTTGCCATGAGGAATCTAAGCTCGGGGTTGATCGCCTGCGGGGAGAGCGAACGCGCACGGTCAATCAGCTTACGATGTTCGCCGGCTTGATCGAGGAAGGATCATGGGTCGACGCGCGTATCGATACCGCTCTGCCCGCGCGCAAGCCCATTCCTAAGCCAGACATTCGGCGGGTGCTCCGGCCGCTCGGACCGGTTGCGGTATTCAGCGCCAGCAATTTCCCGTTGGCTTTCTCCGTGGCAGGCGGCGATACGGCTTCGGCTTTTGCCGCGGGTTGTGCGGTCGCAGTGAAACCTCATCCGGCTCATCCACGCACCTCGGTTTTGGTCGGGGACGCAATTGTGCGTGCAATAGTAGACACTGGAATGCCCAAGGCCATGTTTCATCTGGTGACCGATACCTCTATCGAGGCGGGCAAGCAGTTGGTGACCCATCCGGTGATTCGCGCCGTCGGGTTTACAGGGTCCACTCAGGCTGGACGTTCCTTGTTCGATCTCGCAGCCGGTCGGCCGGAGCCGATTCCAGTTTTTGCTGAAATGAGCTCTCTCAATCCTGTGTTGATTATGCCGGAAGCATTGCGAGAACGCCGGGCAGAGATCGTAAAAGGTTTGGCTGGTTCAGTGACACTCGGTGTTGGTCAATTCTGCACCAAACCGGGGCTAATTCTAGGTCTGCGCGGAGCGGACTTTGAAGAGTTGAGCAGCGCACTTGGGGATGCACTCGCCAAAGTAGAATCAGCGCCAATGTTATACCGTGGCATCGAGGAACGATTGGCCGACTCACTCCGAAAGACGCAGTCCCATGTGCGGGTAAGCCGGGCCGCTCATCTATTGAGAGCAACCGCCAAAGAATTTCGGGAGAACCAAGTGCTACAGGAAGAGATTTTCGGTCCGGCCACATTGCTAGTGGAATGCACGGATGAAGAAGAAGTGTTAAAGACGATCAAATCTTTGCCGGGACAACTGACTGCAACGGTGCATCTCACGCCGGACGAAGAGGAATCAAGCAGAGCATTTCTGGAAGCGTTTGCTGGGAGAGCAGGGCGCGTAATTCTTAATGGTTACCCTACGGGAGTCGAGGTCTGCCCGTCGATGCAACATGGTGGACCCTATCCGGCGACAACGGATTCTCGTTTCACTTCGGTTGGGACAGCAGCAATCCACCGGTTCACGCGACCGGTATGTTTCCAAAATTTTGCTGAGAACTTGTTGCCCGTAGAACTGCGCAACGCGAATAAGCTGGGGATCTGGCGGCAGATCAACGGACGCTTTACGAAGGATGATGTGGGGGAGGGTGAGAGGTGACCCGGTGATTGGTGATTAGTGATTAGCAAATTAAACAGCGTTGCTGGTTGCAGGGGACAGGAACACACAACCTCAGGCGTTGGCGCAGTCCAAAAATGCGGTCCGGAGCTGCCCGCGTCATGCCGCCTCAAAACGCAGTCGCCATCGCTCGGTCCGCGAATCCAGCAATACATGGTTGATTGAGGCATGCTTACCGCCTAAACGCGGCGATATAAAGGCGACGAGTTTTGACGGCCGCTCAGAACCAGTCGCTCCGTTCGATCCTTCAACTGAACAAAACCGGGCTGCTTCGCGGGATCCGACGTCGTCCGGGCGAAACAACCGACAACCTGAGAAAACCGGACTATGTCTGACGGGCTAGTCGCCGCTACCAGAAATTGCGACCGGGCCTCTGTAGGCAATCTCAAGTGCGCGTTCCTGGAGAGTGAGGGTGGTCCGGTTCGCCTATTGGTTATCGGCTATCGGCTATCTCGCGAGTACCCAATGCCACGGTTCATAGATAAATCCGTACGGGTTATCGCGGGTACAAGGCATCACGAACCCGAATTTTTCGGCATAGGAAGTGAGCCAGCGGAATGCCGCGGAGTTTTCGAAGTCTTCAGTCAAGGCCGTATGGTCTGGTGTTCCGATGTCGATAGCCAGGCCGGTGTGATGCTGGCTGAAACCAGGAGCAGCGATTACCGCAAGAATGGCATGCAGGGCCATCCGCTGGGTGAGCTTGCCTTCAATGATCTCGGTTTGACGATCGACGCTGCGAAAGCCGGAGATGACCCAGAGCTCAATCTCGTCCTGAGCTGCAGCGCTCTTCATGGCGTGCCATTGGCGTGCAGCGTAGGGGGCAAGATAATGTTGCCGTTCGTATCCCTCGACCGGAACAAGATCGGATGCTTCCAGGTATGGCGTAAGGTTTCGAAGTGCGCCGTAGTTCGATGGAATCTGCAGCGCCTGATGAATGGACTCGATACGGCGAAAATACTGATCAGGAAGGTTGGAGACCATCTCTTTTGGCTACTGCAATTTGGTCGCCTCACGAGGTAGGTGTCGCTCCGCGACCGTTGGATCCAAGGCCAGGTCGCACTTCGTCGGGTAGAAAATCATCGCCGGCAATTTACGCACGCTCATTTCTGAAGCTCGATCCGGTGATAGTAAATCGATGTCCGGCGGTCCGGGACGGACCGCCCTACCTCGGACTACCAGCGCTGATGAACCAGTGGCCGAATCTGGTCGTCGTAAATGCGCTCGAGCGCGTCCATTTGCCCAGACGTTAGTGCCGGTAACTGCGCGGCTTTGATATTCTCAAGTACTTGATGTTGGTTCCTCGCTCCTGGGATTACGCAGCTCACTTCGGGAAACTCGAGAATCCAGCGTAACGCGAAACTGGCCATATTCATATTGGGGGGAACAACTTGACGCACTTTCTCAACGGCATCCAGAGCCACATCGAGGTCGACCCCGGAAAAGGTTTCACCGCGATCAAATTGTTCACCGTGCCGGTTGTAAGCCCGATGATCATCGGCAGCAAACTGGGTTTCCCTGGTTATCTTGCCGCCAAGCAAACCGCTCGCGAGGGGGAGCCGAACAAGGATCCCGACATCGCGCTTTTGCGCCAGCGGGAAAAAGAATTCCCTGGGTCGTTGCCGGAAAATGTTGAAGATGATTTGAACGCTGGCTATGCCGGGAAACTCGGTGGCCTTGATCGCTTCTTCAATCTTTTCCACGCTGACGCCGTAATGCAATATTTTACCGGCCCGCTTGAGTGAATCGAGTGCTTCGAAGACTTCGGGACGATAGTAAACATCTGTCGGCGGACAATGGAGTTGTACTAGATCGAGCGTTTCGCGCTTTAGATTCGTCAAGCTTCGCTCGACAAAGGCAGTGAGGTTCTCCCGGTTATACCCCTCTGCCGTGTGGGGTTGAAGCCGGCGGCCCGCTTTGGTAGCAACGTACACTTTTTCGCGGCGCTCGCTCAGCACGCCAGCAATCAGCCGCTCGCTTCGGCCGTCGCCATAAACATCGGCCGTATCAAAGAAATTGATCCCATTGTCGATCGCGGCATGCAGTAGCCCGATGGCGTCCTTCTCGGAGACGGAGCCCCATGATGCCCCAATCTGCCAGGTGCCCAAACTTACTTCAGAAACGTCAAATCCGGTTTTGCCAAGTTTACGGTATTTCATCGGTATCAATAATGGAGAGATATTCGTTCACTATCGTGATCGATGATCTTCTGGAATTTTCAGAAGTGCAAAAAGTAAAGTGACCGATCGCAAATGTGCAGTTTCTCGCAAAATACGTAACAGTGTCTCTCGAGAGGGGTCCGTCCGCGTTTTTCCGGCTGCGATATCCCACAGCGGTCTTCCAATTTGCAGCGTTCGCTCCTAAACTGAACTCTCTTTGTCCCGAGTATTCGTTAGGTTCCCACCGAAGCACTAAACGATTTATGCCTAAATCATTTGCCGACCTCGACGAGCGCGAAATTCTCGCTTTGGCCATCTCCCTGGAGGAAGAGGATAGCCGAATCTATCGAGATTTTGCGGAAAGATTAAAGGAAAAGAATCCTGAGATCGCTTCAGTTCTACAATCCATGCATGAGGAAGAATCCTCCCATCATCAACGATTGGCGGAACTATATCAGCTCAGGTTTGGCGATCACATACCTCTCGTCCGGAGACATGATGTTAAGGGATTTACAAAACGAAAACCGATTTGGCTGAACCGGATGCTGCGACCGCGACGGGTGATCGGCGAAGTCATGGCAATGGAAGCAGACACCAGACGCTTTTATCGCGACGCATTTAACAAGGTAAAATCGGCCGAGATCCGCAAGCTGGTCGGTGAATTGGCAGATGCGGAAGAGGACCATCAGGATCTTCTGGTCGAAAAATGGAAAGAGAAAAAGAAAACGGGCGCGGTCTCGGAAGAACAACCCTCCAAATAAACCCAGATTCCGAGGCAGGATCCAACGATTGGCTTAAAGGCGCAAGTCGGACTCCGGTGCGCTCCGGGTGATAGGCGCAATTTTTGCCCGATTCTGCGGACGCGGCCACACTATTTTGTTCGGCTGATAGCCACCGAGTCGGGTCCTGATTCGGCCGGGAACGGGGAATCGGCTACCGGTGTCAATACGCCATTTTCATCGACCAGGTAACCAGAAACGTTATGACTGAACTTATTCGCTACATAGGCGAATTTGCCGGTGGGTTCGATTGCTATGGAAACCGGCTCGGTTCCGGCTGGGAACGGTGAACCTGGAACCGGCGCTAACGCTCCGTCGATACCGATGCGGTAAGCCGAAACGCAATTGCTAACCTGATTTGTCACATAGAGGAATTTGCCGCTAGGATGTATCGCCACCGAAACTGGTTCGGTCTCGGCAGGAAAAGGCGAACCGGCGATGGTGACCAGGGAGCCGTCGAGTTCGATCTGAAAAGCAGAGACGTTATTGCTGCCCTCATTGACGACGTAGACAAACTTACTGGTGCGATCCACCGCCACAGCGAAAGGTCCGATCCCGGTGCGGAAAGGTGAGCCTGGGCCCGGGGTCAAGCGGCCATCCGAACGGATTCGGTAAACCGAGACATTATTGCCGACCTCATTGGCCACATAGATGAATTTGGCGGCGGAGTCGGCGGCTAAAGAGCGGGGAAAATTTCCTGCGTCAAATGGCGAACCCGTGATTGCGGTCAGCCTACCGTCCGGACTGATGCGAAACGCGGAGACATTGTTGTCGACCGCATTCGCGACGTAGGCAAATTTCCCGGCAGGTTCTATCACCATTTGATGGGGATCGCTTCCCACCGCGAAAGGCGAGCCGGGCACTGGTGTTAATGCTCCATTCGAAGCGATCTTGTACCCCGAGACATCGCTGCTGCTTTCATTTACGACATAGGCGAACTCGCCGCTGGGATTGACTACCACGGACGAAGGCAGGTTCCTGGCGGCGAACGGTGAGCCGGAAACGGCCGTCAGATTTCCGCTCAAACCGATCTGGTAAGCCGAGACATTGTTGCTGCCCCCACCGTTGGCGACGTAAACGAACTCGCCTTGAAGCGATGGCGCCAGCCAGATCAAACCGGCAGCCAACACTAACCAAGGACGAGCGCAGCTTCTAGACAGTGACGACGATCTTTCCAATTTGTTCGTTTGATTCCATATAACGATGCGCCAGGACGATTTCGTCGAGCTTAAAAGTTTTGGCGATAAGCGGTTTGAAAGTGCCGTCAGCCAGTTTGTCGATAATGAACTTTTTCGCCCGACCCTGACGTTCCGGGTCCGCGTTGATTTCGAGTAGCGTGTATCCCCGAATCGTCAGCCCTTTGCCGATCGCTGCGAATAAGGGATAAGGAGTCGGTTCGGGGGCCAGAGCGCCATATTCGATGATCATCGCGGCTTTGCCGGCAGCTTTCGCCAGCGTCTCAAGACCGGGACCAGCCACCGGATCGAAAGCGAGTGCAAATCCCTTTCCATCGGTAATCTCGCGAACTCGCATGATGAGATCTTCGCTCTTGGTGTTGATGACAAAGTCAGCTCCGGCATCTGACAGAGCAGAAGCCTTAGCTTTGTTGCGCGTTGTGGCAATCGAAATGGCGCCAACTGCCTTGGCGGTCTGGATTGCCGCCAATCCGACGCTGCTGGCGGCGGCGGTAATCAGTAGATGCTGGCCCTTTTTCAACCCGCCAAATTCCAGCAACCCGTAAGCGGTGATGTACTGCATCCAGATCGATGTGCCTTCCACCGGTGAGAGATTGCCCGGGTAGCGGGACAGTGCGTACGCCGGCAAAACGACATATTCACCGTAGGTACCGTATTCCGTCATCCGGAATGCAGGAATCGAACTGACTCGATCGCCCGGTTTGAGCCCGCTTACTCCTGGTCCGACAGCCTCAACAATTCCGGCTGCTTCGTAGCCGATCAATGAGGGAAAGCTTGGTTGATCCAGGTATTGACCCGAACGGAACATGACCTCGGCACGGTTCAATCCAATCGCTTCGACCTTCAATAGAACTTCGCCTTCTTTTGGTTCTGGTTTCGGTAACTCTTCCAGTCGCAATACACTGGCATCCCCGACCGCGTGGAAACGAACGATCTTTGGCATGCGAAGAATGACGAATAGCGAGGAGCAGATAGCAAATAGGAAAGCAGGTTCTGCGCGCAGACGCACCCGCGAAACGCGACGCGTATAGGAGCGCGCAAAGAATCTTTAAACAGGAGGTCATGGAGAAAACGGAGCGAAGACATTCTGGCTCCTGCGGGCTGTGCGCGTTAATCTCAGAGAACAAGTCGATGGATACCGCAATTTCTTTGTGATCTTTGAGGTCTTCGGTTCAAAAAACGAACGCGCCAATTTCAAGCCGACCGCAAGTGCCTTCGATACTTTACAAATCCTTTTTTACGTTCGGAAGAAAATCCCTGTTTCTCGAAGAAGCGGTGCGCCTCCGAACGTTTGCTGTTGCTGAGCAACATGATTTGCGAACAATCCGCCCGAAGACAGAAATTCTCGAGGTACGTAGCCAGCATGGTGCCATACCCCTTGCCTCGAATGCTTTTATCGATAACGAAATGCTCGACCAGCGCATACGGTTGGTGGCCATGCATCGGATCCGGGCATAAGGTTACAAACGCGGTCCCGCAAATTCGGTGCTCTATTTCCAAAACGAATAGAAAATTGCGTGAATCAAGACCGATTTTCGTCGATCCGATCCGGCCTTACGTCAATTTCAACCTCGGGAGCGACGGGACGAACCAGTTGGCGATAAAGATGAGACAGGTCGGCGACGTCTCGGCGTTCGGCTTGGCGGATCTGAATCATATGGAATACGGAATGGAAAATGCAGAATACACGAATTCTAACTGCTCATTTGGACTGCCGAAAATCTGCAACTTGCAATTTGTAGTCTACGACTCGTAACTTGTAACCAGCCGGACATGAGACCAAGTGAACAGATTCATAGCGCCGCGATGAGCTGGCTTGGCGTGACCGCCCAACCTCATCGTTTTGGCGGCACCGAATATCGTTTCGGAAAAAGAGAGATCGGTCATATCCACGGGGACCATCTCGTGGATATTCCTTTTCCCAAGAACGTCCGCAATGAAGTAGTGGCTGCCGGCATAGCCGAACCGCACCATATTCTGCCGAATAGCGGCTGGATAAGCTTTTACATCAAACGAGCCGACCAGGTGGAATCAGCGATTGCGTTGCTCCGTCGTTCGTACGATCTGGCGACGGCGCGGAAAGCAAGTGCAGCCTGACAATCCGTTTAGGGGGAAGGGACGGGAGAGTGGTCCGTTGCATTTTTCGGTAGCGGCGACTGTCCGTTTAGGTTTCCTCGACGTTGCTGACCAAAACGATGGACCGAAGCGATTCGTCTGGGGTGACTTAGGGGCGCAGTCGCCATCGCTCGCCAACGCCTGTGATACGCTGTCCGGGCAAACTATGGCTGACCAAAATATTCGAAACGACTCATTTGGCCGACCTTAGAGCGCGCTCGCCATAACCCTTTGACGCACAATCCGCGCGAACCAGGCTAAGGCGACTGCGCTCTGAGGCCGGTCCGAACGAGTCGGTTCGGTTCGAATCTCTGAATTCAACAAAGTCAGGGCCTTCGGTTGGACAGTCGCCGCCGATTACCGATTACTTAGGCTTGGCCTGTCCGCAGAAGTTTGGGATCTCGGCCTACCGCAAATACCCAGCGACTCAGCCCGGCGGCAACCAGAAGGAATAGGGTGGTGAATCCGAGTGCGCAAGCTAGCCCGGTGCCCGGAGCGAGCGTCTGCATGGTTGTCCCCAGCAGCGCAACACCGACAGTACCGCCGACCTGACGCATTGAATTAAGTAGCCCTGAAGCGAGCCCAGAGTGTTCCGGCGCAGCCGAGATCAGTACGCCGGCTGTCATGGCCGGCATGATTATCCCCATGCTGATCCCCATCAATCCAAGGCCAATGGGGATCGGCCAGAAGGCCGTACTCAACGCACAGACCACCAGTACGCCTGTTCCGATTGCGGCCAGAGCCAAGCCGAGAGAAATGCGAGGCTGTAAGTACGGTATTCCATTCCGTTGGCCAAGCAGGCGGCTGGCGACAGTGGGAAAGAGTGTAAACGGTGTAATAGTAAGCCCGGTAGCGAACGCGTCCATTCCTCGTGCGCTTTGCAGATAAAGAGATTCAATGAACAGGACGCCGTACATGCTGAAGTTCAGGACGAATCCGACAACGATACAGGCGGAGAAGGTCAGTTGTGCGAAGAGGAAACCGGGGAGCACTGGGTGATTGCTTCGGCGCTCTAAAGCAACAAACAGACACAACAACAGTACCGCGCATCCAAGTGCGCAGAGCACGATAGGGTTATCCCATGCCCGGCGACCGACTTCGATCAGAGCGTAGGTTAGCGCGAAGAGGGCAAGACCGATCGATAACTGTCCGCTCCAATCGATCGGACGCGGCCGGCTTAACCTCGTTTCGCGGATGTAAACATGATTCAGATAAAGCGCGATGAGACCGACTGGAACGTTTAACCAAAAGATACTGCGCCAGCCTAAATAAGTTGTGAGGACGCCGCCGAGAACGGGACCGGCGGCAAAGCCAAGACTAGCGGTGTTGGCCCAAGTGGTGACCGCCTGGCTCCGTTCCGCCGGATCCGGGAAAGTATGAGACAAGATGGCAAGGGACGCCGGCAGCATGATAGCTGCGCCTAATCCCTGAAGCGCGCGAGCCGCAATCAGCAGAGAGAGGGAAGAGGCAACCGCCGAGAAAAGGGAGGTGACGGTGAAAAGGGCCAAACCAATCTGATAAGATCGTTTCACGCCGGTCCGGTCGCCGACTGCACCGGCGGTGAGCAAAAGACTCGCGAATACCAGCGTGTAACTGTTAATCACCCACTGAAGATCGCTGATCCCGTTGCCGAACTCTTTTCCGAGTGCCGGTGTTGCGATGTTCAGAGCAGTAGTATCGAGCAGCACGAGGAAAAACCCGAAACAGACAACAAAAAGAGCGCGGCTCCGGGCGTCCGGCGCCGGCTGGCCGGTCGTCCGCCTCGGGTTATCCGGCCCTAGCATCGTTAGCGGTTTCAGCATCAACCGAATAGATGCGATTCGCCTATCTTGAGAAATGATTGTTTATAATATGATCCATCTGTTATAGTGATGGTCATGGAGCTATCGGATCTGAATCTTTTCGCCACCATCGCGCAGCACGGGAACATTACCAAGGCAGCTCAGCGCCTTAACACGGTTCAGTCGAACGTCACGACTCGTTTACGAATGTTGGAGCGAGAACTGGGTGTCTCGCTCTTCCAGCGTCATCATCAGGGAGTAACGTTGACGCGAGCCGGACACGATCTGCTGCCGTTTGCTCAGCAGGCCGAAGCCCTCGTGCAAAAGGCAAAGGACACCGTTGCCAATAACGGAAAACCACACGGGGTCCTGCGCTTGGGATCGATGGAAACCACGGCGGCTGCGCGCTTGCCCGCGCTGCTCAAAGCATACGCTCCGACGCACCGGAACGTCGATATTGCAGTAGAGACCGGTACCACCAGAAATCTTATCCAGTCGGTTCTGGAATACCGATTGGATGGCGCCTTCGTCGCCGGACCAATCGAACACGATGACCTGCAAGCGACTCTCAGCTTTGTGGAAGAACTCGTGCTGGTAAGCGCGCCGCAGCATCGGTCTTTGGAAATGGCGCTAAAGGAGGGAAGTATTCACAAGCTCTTTGTTTTCCGAGTAGGATGCTCGTACCGGCAACGTCTTGAGCGATTCCTTGGCGCGCGAGGAATTACCTTAATCAACCAGCTGGAATTTGGAACACTTGACGGCATCATCGGCTGCGTTGGCGCGGGTCTGGGTGTCACCATGCTGCCTCTGTCAGTAGTTGAACCATATGTTCGCCGCAAAGAGGTTGCGATTCACCGGATACCGCCGGAGGACGCCCGATCGGAGACTATGTTTATTACCCGAAGGGATACCCTTCGGTCACTCGCGCTGGAAGAGTTTGTACGTACACTGAATCGTGCTGTGCAAATAGCGCCGCGGAGCGGAAGAGTAAATGGAGGTCGTTATCAGGGCAAAGAGAGAGGTAATCGAGCGAAGCGGTTGATCTAGTTTCTGAAAGGACAAATGGATTTGCACCAGTTGCGCTATTTTGTGGCGGTCGCTGAACGGCTGCATTTTGCGGAGGCGGCTGAATCCGTCCATGTTTCCCAGCCCGGATTGAGCCAACAAATCAAGGCTTTGGAAGAAGAATTGGGCGTCCTTTTGCTGGAGCGCACGAAGCGCACGGTAGCATTGACCGAAGCGGGGAAGTATTTCTTGGAAGAGGCGAAACTAACGCTCGAGCATGCTGAACGAGCCAAGGTCGTTGCCCAGAAGGTAGCCCGCGGCAAGCTCGGCACGATCCGAATCGGTTACGTGCATTCGGTTCCATTCAGCGGACTGCTGGCCAACTTGGCATCGGTGTTTCGAAAGTGTGCTGCCGAAGTTCATTTGGAATTTGCTGAAGGCGATTCTTCTAACCAAATGAGCCGGTTGTTCGAAGGGGAGCTTGACCTGGGCTTTATCCGCTTGCCTCTTGAGGACGTCCCGCCTGAGATCGTAGTTACCACGGTAATGCGGGAAAAAATCCTCGTGGCACTGAACAGGGAGCATGCCCTGGCTAAAAAGAAGAAAGTACTGTGTGCCAAGCTAAAGGCCGAGCAGCTGGTATTGTATGCGAGACCGGATGGTAAGTCGGCTTTGGATCATCACGTAAAGGCAATTGCACAAAAGGGAGGGTTTGACTTCCGGGTGGCGCAGACCGCCGAGAAACTCACTGCGATTATCGGCCTGGTGGCCGGAGGATCAGGCGTAGCGATCGTGCCGGAGTCGCTCCGCTATATGCACGTTCCATCGGTGGTATTTCGCCCCTTGGCGGACATTCAGCGGGTATCGGAACTAGCTGTCGCTTACCGTCGAGATGAACATTCGCCAGCCGTGAATTTTCTTCTGACGAAGCTCAGAGAAGGAGCGTTGTACAAGAAAATGGAGAGGGCCAACAAAATAGTGGAATCGGCTACACCTTGCACTTGTCGTAAGGTCCAACCGATTCGGAATGTAGAATCATGAGCAAACGCTGCCTGACCGGTTGTTAACACTGAAAGTCTTGGCGTTGATCGCTTGATAGAGGGGACTGTGTCTCCGAACCTTGTCTTTACAAGCGAAACTCAGCGCCGATTAGTTTAACGGCGCTGAGTCGGTGCGACCCTAATTGAAAATTACCAATTATTAGGAACCAAACAGGTCGTTGAAGCCAGGGCTTCGGGTCGGCCGATAGAAGCCATCCTCATCGTGGTCCCAATCGGTCTGCGATTTTTGTCCTTGAAATTGTACAGCTTGGCTGGCCGGTTGACGCACAACATGCCGAACGGTCCCCTTGGTTTTATGTGGTGTGTTAGCCAAACCAAGAGTGGGGCTAATAACCAAAGCCAGCACCACGGCTCGAACTATCGCTCCTTTTGTTAGTTTTGAGAACCAACTCTTGTTCATTCTTCCTAGTCCCTTTCTAGCTTAACTGTCGGACATCAGAGGAGGAATTTCTAATAGAACGGATGCACGAGATTAATAAGGTACAGTTATTAGATCTTGATACCGATTAACAGCGGACAGTGGGCGTGGCCCGATCGGCGAGCTAGAGCAAGTGGGAGGCGCGAAGCGCAGAACGGCGTCTGCAGCGCCACAGTTTCGGAGCCCGGTTGCCAGGCCAAGCAGCCCTGGGCTGATAGGCCTTATGGAACCCTGCTCTTGAGGCGCGAAGCGCAGAGAAGAATATAGCCCGACTACGCATGAGGCTACGGCGCGGACATGCCGTCCGTTGCGGTGACCGTTTCAGAGTTGACACTTCGTTTCGACTTCTAATCAGGAGAGACCGCAACCGATGGTTGCGCGCTACTGGCAGCGGCTTGCTCGATTCAACAAACAAAGATCTTTTTAACGCCATTTTCTGGAATATAAAGAAAGGACTTCTTTCTACCCTATGCAGAAACTTGGATGCGGCGTTATCACCACCACGCACGATGTTGATTGCGTGGAATTTGACTGGGGAAAAATCCACTTCCTCAGCGAACCAGCAGTCACTCAAGCGAACCGGTTCAGTTTTGGTATTGTTGAGCTGTGTCAAGGAAAGGGGCACGCGCGACATAATCATCCCGGTTCCGAAGAGATTATCTATGTCATATCCGGAGAGGGCGAACAAATGGTGGACGACAAGGCGCCGGTGAAAGTGGGTCCCGGCGCCAGTATCTACATACCGGCAGACGTCTATCACTCGACCGTAAACACCGGAAGCGAAACAATGAAGCTGATCGTCGTTTACTCGCCGGCTGGACCGGAGCGACTACTCCGCGAGATTCCGGGCGCCAAAGTTATTCCGGCTGGCGCCTAGCACCATGTGTGCAGCTAGCGGCGCCAAATTTCTATTGCGGCTGGTGCGGAGGAGGGGAGTTCTTTTTGGATCATTTAAGCCATCTTGCGTCAAGTGCCGGGAAAAGACGCAAAAGGAAATGCCCGTCCCTCCAGTGACGATCGAAACGCTTGGTTACTTGTCTCTCACTTACGGCTAAGCGGGCGTAAGGAGTGAATCGCTCGTCCCTGCCGGGACGCGCCGCTTTTAAACACGCCAACCCACCACTAAAGTGGTGGGCTACTGTCAATATAGTCCTTCTGGGACTGTCGCTGACCTTCGTTTCTTTCCATCGCTCCATCGATGACCCGGCTGAAAACTCAGACAGGCCGCTCCGGGCCGTATCGTTGACCATGAGCGAGCAGGCGAGGCGGCCGAAATCCCGATGGAAACATTCCTGCGACAATTGCACCGTCGAGCCGTGTCCCGTTCGCCCTTGACACCGCTGAGCGCATGCGGAGTAGTGCACCGTCAACATGATATGTGAGACGGCGCACTAGATAACTAACTTCTGTCCCCCTATGCCCAGAACGATCTGTATTGTTGGAGCCTTCGATACCAAAGGCGAAGATCACGCGTTTTTGCGAGAAGAAATTCTCAAGCGTGGCGATAAAGTTCTCACCGTGAATATCGGGGTACTGGGTAGCACCACGCTATTTCCGGTCGATATCGAGGCGAAGGGCGTTCTCGAAACCGGCGGGTTCGACCTGCAAAAAATTCGAGAGCTAAAAGACAAGGCTGAGGCGATGAAAGCCTTTGACCAAAGTGCGCCGAAATTGATTCGACAACTGTACCAGCAGCGGCCATTCGATGGCATTGTCGGAATGGGGGGATCGGGCGGCTCCTCGATTATCGCGGCAGCGATGCGTGCTCTGCCGATCGGAGTGCCAAAGGTCCTGGTATCGACCGTCGCCTCAGGAGACGTGTCATTTTACGTCCGTGGCAAGGACATCACCATGGTTCCGTCCATTGTTGATGTGGCCGGATTGAATCGCATTTCTCGACTGGTTTACGCTCGGGCGGCGGGAGCAATCTGCGGTATGGCCCAAAACGAACCCGCTGGCAGCAGCAAAGATTTACCGATTATTGCGGCGTCGATGTTTGGAAACACAACCGAATGCGTGAGCGCGTGTGTCAAGATACTGACAGAAAAAGGATTCGAGGTTCTGGTATTCCATGCCACCGGAACGGGCGGACGCGCGATGGAGACGCTGATTGCGGACGGTTTGGTTGAAGGCGTACTCGACATCACGACGACCGAATGGGCGGATGAGCTGTGCCAGGGCGTCTTCAGCGCGGGGCCGGAGCGGCTGGACGCACCCGGGCAACGCGGTGTTGCTCATGTGATCGTGCCTGGCTGCGTCGATATGGCCAATTTTGGCGCACTATCTACTGTCCCGGAAAAATACCGCCAGGCGAAGCGTCTTTTCTATGAGTGGAATCCGTCGGTGACCTTGATGCGTACTAACGCAGAAGAAAATCGCCGAATGGGTGAAATCTTTGCACAAAAGGCGAATGTCGCCAAAGGCCCAGTGGCATTTCTGATTCCGCTCAAGGGAGTCTCGATGCTCGACGGCGATGGTCAACCGTTCTGCGACCGAGAGGCTGATCGGGCGATGTTTGATGCGATCAGAACAAATCTGAAACCGGGCATTCCGGTAGTAGAGCTCGATCTCAATATCAACGATCCGCCTTTTGCGGCTAAAGCTGTCGAAATGGTGCTCGAGCTGATTCAGCAAAAGGAGCGGACGACAGCGAACACTAACAAAGGATAGTCAACACGAAGGAAGGGGTAGTGAACACCCATGAACGGAGAACGAGGCGCATGCTGGCGTTCGTTGTCGTTCGCTGACTAGCTATGGCGTTTACTCGAAAACAAGTTCTGGAGCGGCTGCAGAAAATCATTGGGGAAGGGCGCCCGATCATTGGGGGAGGAGCCGGGACTGGAATCTCGGCTAAGTTCGAAGAGGCGGGAGGGGTGGATCTTATCATTATTTATAATAGCGGGCGATACCGGATGGCGGGGCGTGGTTCTCTTTCCGGCCTGATGCCTTATGGAGACGCCAATGCAATCGTGATGGAGATGGCGGGTGAGGTCTTAACCATTGTGAAAGATACACCCGTGCTCGCCGGCGTTTGCGGAACCGATCCGTTTCGCCCAATGCCGCTATTTTTAGAGCAAGTCGCTGAGGTTGGCTTTTCCGGGGTACAGAATTTCCCAACGGTGGGTCTGATAGACGGACTGTTCCGGCAAAACCTGGAAGAAACCGGCATGGGGTACGGCCTCGAGATTGACATGATTCGTCAGGCTCACGAAATGGGTTTGCTGACCACTCCTTATTGTTTTAATGCTGAGGACGCAAAAGCAATGGCCGGAGCCGGAGCCGACGTGGTTGTAGCGCATCTGGGGTTGACAACTAAGGGATCAATTGGTGCGACCACTGCGGTCACATTGGAGGAAGCACCGGCCAAAGTTCAGGGAATTGCCGAAGCGGCAAAAAGTGTAAACCGCGACGTGATCGTTCTGTGTCATGGTGGACCGATCTCCGAGCCAAGTGATGCGGAGTATGTACTCAATCGGACTGAGGGCGTTCACGGATTTTACGGTGCTTCGAGTATGGAGCGGTTGCCGGTGGAAAAGGCGATTACGGAAACAATGAAGGCGTATAAAGCGATCAGATTGAAGAGCTAACTTCTTTTAATCGCGGAGTTACGTTAAAACGAGATCCTAACTGATCTCGCCCGTTGGTCGGTAGGGGCCTAGCTTCTCCGAAATAGTCCGATGGCGGCAGCGAGCGCCTTGCTTGAGCGGGACGACGTCGGATCCCGCGAAGCCGCTGGTGTCACCAAGGTCAAAAATCCGGACGGAGCGATTCGTTCACATCGGCCTCAAAATGCAGCCGCCTTGGCATCATTCGCAGGCCAGTGCGTGCAAGGTGATGGTAAGCGGTGGCGACTGCGCTCTCAGGTCCGCCACACCAAATTGCTTCGTTCAACCGCTTTGGCGGAAGACGCTGAGGGACCCAGCTGGAGAGTCGCCGCTTGTACCGGAGAAACCATCAGAACCCAACTGTGGGCCGGCGTTTGATTGCCGCCGTCGCAGATGGAAGCTCTCCAAAGAGATTGCGATAGGCGGCTGAAAAGCGGCCGAAGTGGAAAAAGCCCCAGCGTACCGCGACATCACTCACGCGAACGTCTTCGATATTCCTTTCGAGCAGGTCTTGGCGCGCCGCATTCAGTCGAGCGATCTGAGACCAGGTGCGCGGAGAAATACCGTACGCCTCCTTGAAGAGCATTTCGATGCAACGTTCGCTCATCCGGGTGGCGCTACACAAACCGCGGCTGCTATAGGGCGCATCCATGTGCTCTCGAAGAAATTCTTCAGCTCGTCGCATGGCGGCAAAGCGATAACCGGCGAAGTCTCTGTGGCTTTTTTGAGAGGACTGGTCGGTGTAGGCAATCGCACGAACAAATTCATTGACGATTTCCTCGCAAAGGTTTCCCGCCGCAGAATCGCTCAGCGCCCCCGACTCGGCCAGATCCGAGAGAGCGCATTGGACCGTCGAGGCGAGGCTACTGGCTTGATCCGGAGCTTTGAAATTGATCGTCCCGCGTTCCGGCAGTTCCAAAGGCCGGCCAGTGAGAATCGTTGCAACTTCTTGCAATTCGCGGCGATCGATTAAGAGCGCTTGCCAAGTCGTTCTAGGGGCATTGCTAAACTGTAGTTCTGCTCCCTCGGTGAAACAAAGTATCTCCCCTTTGGCGACGTGGAATCCGTTGCACCAAGCCGGCTTCTCAACGCGAGGCGTGAATCCGAGGCAAATTTGATCGGTGGAAAACTGTCCGTTGACTGCAAATGCTGGTGAATAGTCTCCGCAATCCAGAGAGGAGTTACCGAAAACGACCCGGCGGTGCCTAACTTCGAAGCGGCCGCTTTTCAGCAACCGGTGATCAAATCGTCCGTCGCGGATTACTTCCAGAAGATTCTCGGGATCAAAAGTCTCGATCCGCCGATCGAGAAATCCCCATTGCGCGTTTGTTTGCATTCAGCTACCCCGATTGGCTAGTACGGACAGCGGACACGAGGTATCGAGATCATACGAGAGCGATCGAGGTCAAGCCTAATTGCCTTTTGACGTTTTGCCCGGTTGGCGAGTGACTGGCGAGCTCCGGGCCGAAGTGGTGCACTAGCCCGAAAGTCGCACCCGCTGGAGCGGAGGCAACTTTCGCCCCGAGGGACAGCTACAACCAGTTTTGAAAACTGCTTGTAGCTGGGCTAGCCAGCGGGTTCTTCGCACCAACCAAGCCAATCTGCGCCGTCATTTCAGCCGAAAACCGAGCGGAAAAATGTCTCAAGAATAGTGGGTGCGTCCGCATGTTGGATGGACAAATCAAGGGATCTACGAAGCCGAGTGAGCGAGCACAGGAGATTCGGCCAACGTCCGCTTTGGCGGAGGTAGCAGACCCAAAGCCTGAATGATCGTGTTGAATAACTTGATCGGCGTAAACGGCTTGGCCAGGTAGCCGAACCCGCCCTTCCTGATCTCGCTCTCTAGATCGGGATCGTGCAGCCCGGTGATTACAATAGCCGGCACGTCGCCGCCATGTTCTGCCCCCCAACTTCTTATTTCGTAGAGAAGGTCAAGACCGTACCGACCGGGCATAACGAGGTCGGCTAAGACGACATCAGGCTGAACTATCTTAATCACTTCGACTGCTGCGAAGGCGTCCTCGCAAGGGGTCACTGAGGCGCCAAACTCAATGAGGCAACGACCGATAAGGTCCCTGATCTGAGGGTCATCGTCCACCACTACGATACTCGGCGGTTCTGAGCTTCTTGATACCATATCGAATTGGCGCCCACATCGCCCAAAGCACACGATCAACAGCAGAGCAAAGCTGTCGAATGCGCCGAAAGCTTAGCGAACGCGACCGCGTTCCGCTATCCGCTTTCCGCAATTCTGAAAAGATTTGACTGTTGGACGTGCTTATCTGCCTGTTCACGAGAGGCAGGACAGGTCCGTCCCCGGACCGCCGGGTTACGCAAGAGAGGTAGGGCGCGTCCGTCCCGGACCGCCGTCCGAACCCTTGAACGTCTTTAAGTTTTTTGGCAAACACGACTGCGAAGGCGGAAATCGCCGGCGCGCGATTGTTTCGTTAGCGACGACGAATCTTAACCCGATTAAACCTCTAGTAATATTTCTAGCTTAGCCGGGCCTAACCCGGCGGTGGGGACGGACAAGCCCTATCTCTCTCGCGTAGATCCAAGCTGGGCGTTTCGCCCACCGTTAGGCACGGCACCGGCGCGACGGGAGACTTTGTTCCATTAGTTGGTTCAACGCCGAGAACGGCTTGCAGTCTACAGTTCTCGGCGTTACCGGCAACGGCCGCGGTACTAGGCGCTATCAGCTCCTAACTTAATGTTGTCCATCGCCGGAGTCGATTTGTAGAACAGTGACCGAGAACGGAGCAAAGTTGTAGTTAAAAACTCGACCGAGACCATCTACTCTACTGCTAACCGGCACCGCTTTGTCGGTTTCACCAGGTTTGTTGCCGGCCGATGGAGTGGTGCTGGTAAGGACCACCACTGTACCGGACGAGGAAACTTGTCCGACACCATTGAGATTGACGCGCAGCGGCTGCGGATCGGCGGCTGCGTTGACGACTTTCAGATAGATCGTCCCATCTCGACTGTCGCGAGTGACACTCGCATATACCTTCGATCCACCGGTCGACGTCAACGTCGTCGGTAAAACCACATCCCCATGGTAATTACTGAACATGACCTGCACGTAGTACGAGGGTGATCCGTAGCTTTGCAAGGCATCATAGCCAATCAGGTTCGTCGGCCATTGGCTGGCGCCCGGATTTACGTTAACCAACAGTGGAGCATAGGATTCCAGAATTACGATATCCGAGTTGCGCTCCAGACCGGTCAACCAGGCGGCGTCACCCAGTGCAGCATGCAGGTTCGGAGTCGGGAATCCCTCTTGCGAAGCCCATTCGCCAACAAAGATCTTCGGACCGGTCCGCTTGTAACTATCGTAGTGGTGAACGTCGTTTTCGAACGAGCCTGGTCCCCGATAGTAGTGCTCATCAATTATATCTGGGGTCCGGCTGGTCACACCGGTCGTCGCGATCAATTGAAGATTGGGGTAAGCGGCCTTGATCGCATCGTAGAACGCAGCAAAGCGAGCGTCATAACTCCCTGATCGGTCAAAGAAATCTTCGTTACCGATTTCGACGTAGTGGAGGGGGAACGGTGCCGGATGACCGTCCGCTGCGCGCTTCGCTCCCCAAGTGGTGCTGGGGGCACCCGTGAGATATTGGATTTCATCCACGGCATCCTGCACGTACGGTGCCAAATCAGGAACGACAGTGCCATTCAGCGAATACCCAGCATACACCGCCAGCACCGGTTCCATCTGTAGGTCCTCGCACCATTCCGCGAATTCAAGCAGACCCAAGCCGTCATCTGAGCGATAACCCCAGGGACTTTCATGGCCGGGTCTTTGTTCGATTGGGCCAACCGTGTCTTTCCATTCGAATCGCTGGTCGATCGTGTTGCCTTCAAGATAATTTCCTCCCGGCAGGCGCAGGAAGGCAGGCTTCATTGCCGCTAGTTTCTCCATCAAATCGATTCGATTACCGTTGGGGCGATTTCGATAAGTTGCCGGAAACAGTGAGACTTGAGTCAGCCAAAAAGTTCCGGGGCTGCCGGTTGAGATGACGTAGCGCGTATTTGCGCTGGACGGCACCAGAGAACTTCTGAATTCGACCCGATATTTCGTCCCGACCTCGGTGATCTGCGGCACCTGGGCGCGAGCATAAACAGTCGACCCGTCGCTGCTCTCGATATCCAACGTTAATGGACCGGTAAAGCCAGGGGCGGCCTTCGCCCAAAAAGAGGCGTGATAGGTTGTCAAAGGCTTGACCGGGACGCCCCAGAATCCATCGTTCGCCGCGCCGACCCGTTGACCCTTGCTAACGTCAACTCTGAGACTGTTGGTCAGAGCTGTACTGCTGACCGCCTGAGTGGTATCGAGTGTAATCGAGCCGGCTCCGCCGTTATCCTGTACGAGTGTCCAATGCACTGGCGTGCTCGGATCGTCCTTGAACACCCGGTTCTGGACCAACTCGCCGTAGATACCTCCATCGTACGAATGATTGATCTCTTCGGTCATCAATCCGTAGAACTTGGGATTGATGTGGGCGCCCGGGTGAAAGCCGTCAACGTCCAGTGTAGCCGGTTGAACCGGTTGCGGCCCCGGCAACGAGGGATCGCCGATTCGAGCGATTGTCAGGATCTGGTCTGGGGTAAGTGCAGCCTGGTAGAGGCGTACATCGTCGATGGAACCGTTTACCCAATCCACATAACTGTTATTATATTGGCCGTGACCGATTCCGGTATGGCCGTTTGCCGGGCTGGGAGATACGCTGTATACCTGTCCCGCCAGCACGCCATTCACATAGATCGAAGCGGATTGTTGGATCGCATCATAGACCCCGGTTAGGTGGTACCAGGTGCCGACCGTAGGCGTCATCCCTGAGTCGGCGTAAACGGCAACGCCGGGTCCGCCGGCTGCGCCAAACGGCTGGGTGAAGGTGAACGTGTTGGTGTCGCCGCGCTTTTGTAGGAAGAACGTGGCTTGGAAACCGGAATCCTCACTTACGAATGTCTGGTAACCGCCTAAGCTGTTGAGCTTGACCCATGCTGCGACAGTGAAACTCTTGGTGGTATCGACAACGTCTCGCGGGATGTCGGCATAGGCGCTGGCTGCGCCGGTCAGATTGAGTGCGCCTGGTCCCACCAAGCCGGTGGTCCAACCAGCGCCGCCCAACAGGGTAGCGTCGTCATTGTTACCTGAAGTATCGTGGGCAACTGTGCCAGATCCTTCATCGAATGTCAGGTAAGCGGCCGGAGTTGGTGTTTGTGCGCGCAAAGCAGCAGCGGTTGACAGCAGTAGGAAAGCAGGCGCGAGCAACGACAATGGGCGGACATGAGTCCGTAGCGCGGAGGGGAGCGAAATACGTGTTCGCATGAATCCTTTCAGTGATGCCGAGCTGTGCTCGGGGTTTCCGTTCCTTGGGGGGTAAAGATGAGCTCGGAAACGAATACGAATGCTTCCGAGAACGTTCACGGAAATAATATAATAGACGGAAATGTCAAAGGAAAAGTAGTCGGGTTGCGGCCACTCGGTTGTGCTACTTTAGCCCGGTCGCGCTCAGGCGTTCGACAAAAGTTGGCTCGATCGTATAGACCTGCGCGCTCTCCCGGCTTCCGCGCAATTGATCCATCAGACAGCGAATGCTTAATGTGCCAATGCTAACAAAATCGTGCTTGATCGTTGAAAGCGGCGGACGAAAAAACTCGGCTTCCGGAAGGTTATCAAATCCGACCACGGAAATATCCTGCGGCACACGCAGACCACGTTCTTCAAACGCGCGAATAGCCCCCAGCGCCATTTGGTCGTTAGCGACCGCTAGAGCCGAAAATTCTCCCTGGTATTCTCTGAGCAACTTGAGAGTCGCATCAAATCCTCCTCGCGAAGTCCAGTTCCCGTCGACACAAGGACCGGGTGGTTGGCCGCCCTCCTTCACCGCTTTCAACCAGCCTTGATAGCGCAGCCGGGCGACACGCCAGACCATCGGTCCACGGAGGTAAGCGACCTTCGAATGTCCCAGGCCGAGCAAATATTTGGTTGCGAGATAGGCTCCGTGTTCTTGACGAAAGTGGACAGAAGGCGCTTCAAAGCCGAGGTCACAGTCCACCGCCACCAACGGCACGTTCACACACATTTCGCGCAGGGGACGCAAGTCCATCTCAAACGGCAAATGCATCAGGATCCCGGCTACCCGATGAGCGCACAGTTTGTTAACCGCTCGACGAATCCGATCGATAGTGGCGTCTCGAATCCCGGCGAACATTAAGGTATAATCCGTTTCTCTGGCCGCTCGCTCTACGTTAATCATTATCTGGGCCGGACCATAAAAGCTGGTAGCCCATGTGACGAAACCGATCACGGTCGAACGCTGACTTACTAGATGTCGCGCCGTCATGTTTGGCCGATACCCCAGATCCTCCATCACATTGAGAATGCGCAATCGAGTTTTGGGAGCCACATCGGGCATATTGTTAATTACCCGAGAGACGGTCTGATAAGAGACCCCAGACTGAGCTGCCACGTCATGGATGGTAATGTGCTTTTTCTGTCCTAACGTTTGCCTCGCCATAACTAGAAGCTAGCATGATCGACCTACGGTATGCCACCTCAGAGGTTTGCAGTTTGATTCAGGTCGGGCGGTCTATCCCAGATCGGCGGATTCCGATTAGCCTAGCGGGTTAGAACTCGCTGCAGCGTCACCAAAGATCGTGTGACTGCCTCCGATTGTTTCACTGAGGGCTGGATCAGACTACGATCGAACCCGGGACGGACACGCCCTACCTCGCCCATCCGCAATTCCCGCGCACCAGGTACGGTCAAACCAGTGCATCGGCCAGAATCTCGACTGATAGCAAATCATAACATGTGCCGGTCTTTCTGATCCATACGGAACAATCGGCTCGTTTTGCTTGCGCCTTAATCTCGATTTGTGGTTTGCTGGCAAAGAAGTCGAACAAGGGATGGTAACCTGATGCGGGGTGGCGCTCAATTTTCCAACCGAGAAGCGTAGCATGAACATTCGTGTTCTTTTCGTCCTGACGTTCTTTTCGGTGCTCGGAGCGGGCCGCGGTTTTGCAGATTCCATCGGTCGTCTCGATGCAATTGAAGAGAACGATGTTTTCTTTAACACCGACAGACATTATACGCAGGGGCTCAAGATTGCTTACGTGACGCCGCAGTTGGCAGACGAAAGCTTTTTCAACGCGCCAATCAAAGTATTACGGAACTATCTTTTCCTCTTCGCGACCCGAGAGACCGACCTGGATGACCGGCTGGAGTGGACCGTGCTCGGCCAAAGCCTTTTTACCCCTGCTAATATTCACGTCGACAATCCGGATCCTCGCGATCGGCCTTACGCCGGCTGGCTTTACGGTGGTTTTGATTTCATTCAAAACGCGGCCGATCACCGGCTCGACTCATTCGAGTTGCAGTTCGGGGTAGTTGGTTCGGACGCGCTCGGACGCCAGACACAGAATGATTTCCATGAATTTAATGCTACCGGCAAAGCCAAAGGCTGGAGCCATCAACTCGCAAATGAGTTCGGATTCAACGCTTCGTGGGAACGAAAATGGCGATTAGGCATTGAACTCCCCGGCAAGCTTGGTTTCGAATTCATTCCGGATATCGGAGGCACCGCCGGTAATGTGCTAACCTATGCCGAAGCAGGCGGCCTTTTTCGCCTCGGTCGAGGATTGAAGGCGAATTGGGGTCCAGAACTCATTCGTCCGGCTTACTCTGGTACCGGTTATTTCGAGGCGGCCAGAGCCAAAAACCTCGGGTTGGGTTTTTCTTTTTTTGCGGGAGCGCAGGGACGCGCAATTGCGCGAAATATTTTTTTGGATGGCAACAGTTTTGCCTCAAGCCGAAGCGTGCCAAAGAACTATTTGGTGGCCGATATCATATTCGGAGTGGAGCTGTTCTATTCGAATTGCTTCAGAATAGCAGCGAGTTTTGTTCTTCGCTCCTCAGAATTTCATCACCAGGACGGCTGGGACAGGTTTGGCAGCATCAATTGTTCTTTTGAGTTTTGAGCGCAACGCGTCCTTCGATCGGGTACATGGGATCATTGTAGCTGGGTGTGGAGGCATGACCGGGGACTACGAGCCGATCCACTAGAGCTTCGTCTTCGGGCGTGAAATCATAATCGAGAGCGGCAAGATAATCCTCCCATTGCGGTTCGGTTCGTGGGCCGGCAATCGGGGCGGTAACGATCCGGTTGTTAAGCACCCAGGCAAAGGCAAACTGTCCCGGCGTAATCCCACGTGAGCTCGCGTGTTTTGCCAATTGGCCGGCGATTTCCAGGCTTTCCCGTCGCCATTCGGTTTCCATGATCCGTTTATCCTGGCGGCCAGCTCTGGTATCTGCGGAGGGAGTGCTGTCCGGCGGATATTTGCCGGTGAGAACTCCGCGGGCAAGCGGGCTATAGGGCGCCACGCCCAGTCCGTAATGAGCGCACGCCGGCAAATGCTCGACTTCGGGCATGCGGTTCAGCAGATTGTAGTATGGTTGGCTCACCACCGGGCGATCGATTCCGGCCAAGTCGCACAGTCGGCAGATGTCGGCCACACGCCATCCTCGAAAGTTTGAGACTCCGAAATAGCGGATCTTGCCCTGCCGGAGCAAGTCGGCGAGCGCCCCTACCGTCTCGTCGAGAGGGGTCGAATGATCCTCTTTATGGAGATAAAGGATATCGATGACGTCGGTACTAAGGCGACGCAAACTGGCCTCGACCGCGTTGAAAGTCCGGCGTCGAGACAAACCGCGATCATTGGGGCTATCACCGGTCGGGTTCGCCAGCTTCGTTGCCAAAATCCACCAGGAACGTTCCGGGGCGATGGCGCGTCCCACCACTTCCTCGGAACGTCCGTTGTTGTAGGCATCAGCCGTATCGATAAAGTTGATTCCAGCGGCGCGGGCGCGGGCGACGATTCGTGTAGAAGTCGTCTCATCGGTCTGACCTCCGAACATCATTGTGCCCAAACAAAGCGGCGACACCTTGAGGCCACTGCGTCCTAGCTTACGATAATCCATTTATTATCCTTTGGTTGCATCGCTGGCTTGATTGGTCCGGGCAGAAGTGATCGATCGATTTTGCTGGATCAAGTCTCGGTACCAATAAAACGAATCTTTCGGGATCCGTTTCTGACTTTCGCTATCCACCTTCACGAGTCCGAAGGTCGGCCGATAGCCGGAAGCCCACTCGAAATTGTCCAGAAGAGACCATACGAAATAGCCGCGGATATCCACTCCTTGATCGATGGCTTCCCGCATCGCCTGGATGTAGTTCTCAAGGAACTCGATGCGTTGAGGATCGTGGACCTTTTCATCCGCAGATAGCGTGTCCTCGAAGTATGCCCCATTCTCGGTAATGTAAATAGGAGGGCACTCATAATCTTGATGCAGCCAGAGCAACACATCCCGAAACACCTGAGGATTGATTTCCCAGTCATAACTGGTCCTTGGCAAATGGGTTGGAGGCGAAACCTGGCGAAATCCGAGCAGTTCGTTGGCGTCCGCCTGGATATACGCACGGAGGTAATGATTGATACCCAAAAAAGACAAGGGCTGACGAATAGTATCCAGATCGCTCGCGTGGATAAAGGGATGCAATTCTGATGCGACTGCGTCCGGATATCGGCCTGATAGCAGCGGTCCCAGGAAGCAGCGGTTCCAAAGATCGTTATATCTCTCGGTCATCACGATAGAATCCTCGGAACGGTCGGCCGGAACGCCTGGGTGAATATTCAGCGTCGTGCCAAGCTGCCACGCGGAATCGAGCGACCGCAGCGCGGCAAGGGCAGAGCCTTGTGCCAGATTCAAGTGGTGGATCACGGCCAGGAAAACGGATCGATCGGCCAGGCCCGGTGCAAACGTTCCCAAGGCGTGGCCGAGAAAGGCATAGACCGACGGCTCGTTCAGCATGATCCAGTGGTTTACGCGATCGCCCAAACGGGGCGCTATTCGCGTTGCGTAATCGCTGAACCAGCCACAGATATCGCGATTGGCAAAACCGCCATGCTCTTGCAGTGCTTGTGGCAAATCCCAATGGAACAACGTTGCAAACGGGGTGATGCCGGCAGCAAGAAGCTCGTCGACCAAGCGATCATAAAAATCGACGCCAGCGGCGTTCGGTTTGCCGCGGCCGTCCGGGATGACCCGCGGCCATGAAATCGAGAAACGGTAAGCTTGTACCCCGAGTTCGCGCATCAGCGCAATATCCTCTTTGTAGCGATGATAATGATCGCACGCTATATCACCCGTTTCCGACCGCTCAATTTTGCCTGGGGTATGCGCAAAAACATCCCAGATGGAAGGAGCTCGTCCGTCCTCGGAAACGGCCCCCTCAATTTGATAACTCGCAGTGGCTGTTCCCCACATGAATGGTTGGGTGGGCAAAGGTGAGGTAAGGGAAGTCATGGTGGAAATGCGGAATGAAATACGGAATACAGGAGCAGGGGGAGGGCGCGATGGCAAATGGTTCAGCGCCACCGAGACTTTCTCTGGCGCACTTAGCCACCTTGTGTTGGCGCGAAGGTCACGAAGAGATCTCCCAACAAGAGGGAAGAGGAGTGCGCAGCAAAGAAAGCAGGACCACAATTAAGATTAGTCCAACACACACCGCCGACCAAACCAGAGAGGGAGCAACAAGTCTCGGTATAATCGCGCTTGGCTCCCACGGGAACATCTTCGTGGTGTAACGGTTCAGATCGATCCGCTTGGGGTTGCTTCGATCGGCACTCCCTGAGTTGAAGGCTGTTTCGCACGCCTGGCAGACTGAAGAGGTTCGCGACTTCGGACCGCCGCACACGGCGCATGATTGGCTCATCGGTACTTGCTCCATTTGAACAAATGTGTTGAGCACAGCTTACCATAGGTTGGTTAGCGGAACGAATAGCGCGATGAATCCTGAACGCGTTCGCGCAGATCAGTTAGGCGACGGCGCGGTTCTCCCGCTTCTGGGACTACAAATCTCGATTTCGTTGAACCTGGATAACTCGAAGTTGCGGACTTTAATCCGTCTCCGGTCGTTGGGTTCCCGCAGAACCGACTGGCATTAAAGGTGCTATCTCAAACGCTCGAGAAATCCAGTGAACTCCGTTATTCATAAAATCAGTCATCATACGCTTGGTAGCTGCGCCTGCTGCGGCACCTATCGATTGCTCAAGTACGAAGATGCAGAGCTGGGAATCCTTTGCGATGAATGTGCCGAGTACGCGATGGCTGCCGACATTGAGTTGAACTTCGGTGGCTACGAGCTGCGCCGGCCGGAAGTAACCAAACAGAACTGAGGCCCGCTTTTCTTAGGGATTGCGTCTGTCTCGCTGTCCCTGCTTAATCCGAGTATTCGCGAGCAAATGTCCGCGTACGCGTGTTTTCTTGCCGCTTTGCTGAAGCCTGGCTTTTTTTAGGCCGCCTGCCGTTTTCACGACTTCGGCGGACGGAGTTGGCTTAATTTTGGGTTTGCTTGATTTCATTCGCTACGGGTTCTTTGAGAGCCTGGTGTCCGGCGTCTCTTCCAATGGCTTTAAGTCGATAAATTTGTAGGGATGATCATCGATGATGTTCGGATACCAGCCAGTTACACTGGGGTGGACCAGATGGTTGCTCGTATACCAGAAAATCGGAATCATTACCGACTCGCTAAGCAACAGATCCTCCGCTTGATGATAGAGGGCTAAACGCTCATTGAGATCCCCGGTGCGATCGGCTTTGGCCAAAAGAGAATCGTATCGAGCACTGGCCCAGCCGGACGAATTGTTTACATTGGCCGCAGTCCAAATTTTTAGGAAGAACGCTGGGTCCGGGATTCCAACCCAACCGCGCCGGCCAATATCGAAATGTTTTTTGATTAGAGTGTCGAGGTAGACTTTCCATTCCTGATTCTCCAGGCCGATCGCGATATTCAGCTCTTGGCGCCACATCTGTTGAATGGCCTCGGCGATCAGTCGATGATGTTCGCCCGTGTTCATGAATATTTTGAGATTGGGAAAGCCGTGGCCGTTCGGATATCCGGCCTCGGCCAGAAGTTGTCTCGCCCGCTCCGGATCATAAGCGACTTGCTGCGTTGTCGGATACTCGCTCAATCCGGGTGGAATAAATCCGGTTGCCGCTTGTTCGCTCCCTCGCAACACATTGCGAACCAGAGATTCGCGGTCTACCGCGAGATTGAGTGCGAGGCGGACCTTGGGATTGTCGAGAGGCTTGTGCTCGACGTTAAGAATGTAAAAATAGACTGCGAGGTAGGGTGCAATTTGGAGAACTTCGGGCTCGGTTCGGCGGTAGTATGGGATCTTATCAAGTGGCAGGAATTCTGTTTTGTGCAGCTGGCCGGCACGAAAAGCGCGTTCCGTTGTGTCATACGATTCAATGGAATAAAAATTGATACCGTTAAGTTTCACTCTTTCTGCATCCCAATAGGTCGGACTTTTGGCCACCTCGATGACATCATTTTCTCGCCACGATTTGAGTACGAACGGTCCGTTACCCACAAAGTTGCGCGGCTCGGTCCACTTAGTGTCTCGTTGGCCAATCTTTCCGAACTTCAGAATAGTGGGCGGATGTACCGGTTGAAAGGGTTGGAGAGTGAGCAAAGCCGTGAAGTAAGGATCAGGTCCGACCAGGTCAAAACGCAGAGTGCGGGCATCGAGCACTTTTACGCCGACCCGATCGAAATCGCCGGTTTGACCGGTCAGATACTCTCTGGCTCCTTTAATCACCGAGAGATACTCGGAAAAAGGCGCGCCCAACGAAGCCGTCAGAACCCGCTTGATTGAAAAAGCAAAGTCCTCGGCAGTGACTGGATCGCCGTTTGACCATTTGGCGTTCGCTCGAAGGTGGAATATCCAGACCGAATAGTCATCGTTATGTTCCCAGCTCTCGGCGACCGCCGGTATTTGTTTATAACCGTCCTTGGGGTCAGTGATGACCAGGCCCTCAAAGATCGCTTCCTCGATTTTGCCCTCCGGGTCCGTATCAGTGATGGCGGGGTCCAATGTTTTCGGTTCGCTTCCGACAGTCAGCAGCAGAATCTTGTTTCGGTTGGCTGCCGAGAGCATCGGACCGCTGCGGCCAGCCGTGCGATTAACTGTCGTAGCCAGTCCGGCTAAGATCGAGCCTGCGAGCGCGAGCGCGCAGATGATTTGGATGGCCTTCAGCACACGGAGTCCGGTTCGTTTCGCGCTATTGCGAAAACGAACCGCAAGGATGCGCTTTTTCGGGGAACGATACAATCCGAAACGGCGCCCGGTCTACCGCCGGGCATTCGTACCTTGCGCCGAGACGCGGTTGTACGAGAGGCTACCTTTCGCTACGCGCAGGGCATCACGCGACACCGGTTTGAATCCGACCGTCCACAGAAAGCCAATTACTCCGAAAAGAATAAGGGCCAAAACAATTGCTATGGAAAGAACTCCACGAACTACTGAACGACTGCGCAGAAACGAGTCCATCATTCGGCCGGTCCGTTGCATACAGACAGTACGCTTCACCCTGGAAGGATATTCGTCTAGTTTCGATCGAAAGTTTTCTTTTGTACCTGGATGGGCGCGGGATCGGGTGAGCCGTCATTTCCAGATCAAACAAAGCGCAAAAACCGCCACGAATAGGAGTAGCCACGCGCTGCCGGCGATCAGCATAAGTTTCGGACCATGTTTACGCAGGAGAGTGAAGTCGACTTGAAGACCAATGGCTGCCATGGAGGTGCCGATGAGGAGATTCGTCGGCAGGGCGAGTTGATTCGTCGCGGCGCTCACCAACCGAAGTATCCCTGCCGGAAGGTAAGCCGCGAGCGTCACCGCCAAGCCCGCCAGAAGAAATCCGCCGACGTACCACGGGAGGAAGTCGGGTTTTGATCCCGAATTCGTATGGCTTTGGGCTCGTCTCTGGATCGACTTTGCAGGATCCAAGGCAATACCGCAATGACTGGCGCAAGAAACACCACCCGCAACAATTTTGCTGCCATTCCGGTTTGGAAGGCGTCAGGAACCGGAGTTACTGCGGCCACGACCTGCGCGACCTCATGCAGGGTCGCTCCAGCCAGGATTCCGTACTTGGCGGGCGCCAGACCAGCGATGCTCTGCAGCGGAATTACCAAGAATGTGGCAAAGGTACCGATCAGAGTGCAGACCACAATTGCTAATGCGGAACTTTCCTTGTTCGCCCGGATCGCGGGGGCTGCCGCAGCGATGGCCGACGCCCCGCAAATCGAGCTGCCGACGGCAGCTAAGGCGGCGAGCGTCGGCTCGAATCCGGCCCGGCGCAACACAAGCATGATCAGAGCGATACCCAAAATGATCATCACAAGATCGAACACAACGACCTCGATCCCGGAATGAACGAGAACCGCAAAATTCAATCGAAGCCCAAGCAAGACTATACCGACTCGGAGCAAGGTTTTGGCGGCAAACACCAGTCCGCCCGCACTAGAGCTAGGCTTCCAGAACAATGCTTTGGCCAGCATCCCAGCGATCAGAGCGAGAGAGATGCCGCCGAAGTGATCGAACGGCGGAACCGCGGCGATGAAAGCGCTGAGTACGGCAAGGAAGGCGGAGATCAGAACCTCGCCCCAAAACCTCAAATCAGGCATTTGCATGAGAAGAAAAAAGGCCAATGACGAAGATCTGAATAATCAAATGACTGGATGCGCTATCAGTGCTGGTGACATTGGGGTATCATGATTGTTGGGAAGGCCCGGCTGGCGCGGGCGTGTCGCTCCGGCACGACGGAACTGCCGGAGTGCCACTGTCCCGGTTGCGAAAAGAAATGAACCCAAACGACCTTGATCTCAGACTTCTCCGATCGTTTCTGGCCGTGGCCCAATGCGGCAAGATTTCGACGGCTGCCAAACAGCTGCATTTGTCGCAGCCGGCGGTTACCGCTCATCTACGACGGCTTGAGGAAATCATAGGGAAACCGCTGATTTCGCGTTCAAGCCGCGGAGTTAAACTGACGATCCAAGGTCATACGCTGCAGGCGCTCGTGACCGAGATCGAGGCAATCCTTGCCCGTATCGAAGCTTCATTCCATCGCGAACGGCAGCTCTCGGGACGGCTGCGGTTCGGTGCCAGTCTGACCATCGCATCCCAGGTCGTCCCGGCTTTCCTGGCAGAATTCTGCCGGATCTATCCGGGAGTCGTCGTGGAACTCAGAGTTGATAATACCGAGGTTGTGCTCGAATCGGTGCGAGAAGGAGTCTATCCGTTCGGCCTAGTCGAAGGGAATCCGCGTTCTGCGGGACTCCGGCTCGAGCAGTTTGTCGAAGACGAAGTGATTTTGGTGGCCGGTACCAACCCGGCGTTTCGCAATTATCAACGCCTGGTCGCATCAGTGACTTCGGTTCAGGATCTCTACAAAATTCCTTTGATCTGGCGTGAAGCCGGCTCGGGAACGAGAGCGGTGGTTGAAGCGGCTCTGCGCAAGCTGGGGATCCAAACCAAACGCTTGGCTTATCAATACACGATCGCTGACATCCAGGCTATCAAGACCGCTGCCATCTACTGCTTGGGGCTTGCATTTCTTTCCCGTTGGAGCGTGAAAGAGGAACTAGCATTGGGCAAGCTGCGCACGGTGCAAATCGCGAACCTGGCAGTGCGGCGCGGGTTTTACTGGGTGCTGCCAAGCGGGGCCCTGGGCGAGCCCAGCGACACCTTTGTCCGTTTCTGTAGCGATTATCGTTCGAAGCTGACCGCCGGCGGTAGCTGAGGAAAAGAGCGTCCGCCACTTTTCCGGTAGCGAGGATACTCGGTCTGCGAATACCCCGCGCTACCGGAGGCAGTTCATCCCTATTCCGTTACGAACCAAAATCTTCGTGAAATCCCGGACTCCGAGGTGGCGTGTACCAGGAATCGTAATCGCTTTCCTGAACCTGGCTCGGCCTGATCAGGTTCACATGATGCCGGGCCGCTGAGTTCACGTGATGCGGCCAAAGAAAACCAAACAGGCTGAATGCCAAAAAAACACTGGCAAACCGGTTCGCATGTTTGATCGAGTTGAATCGTTTCATTCTAGTTCTATCTCTTTCTGATTCCAAGATAGGCGCCTCAAAGCTCTTTGTAATATCGCTTCTAATGATTAGCTATCACGTTTCGCGATAGGAGGTCCGGTTCCGGAGCGGTGAAGACGGGCTGGAGACTCTCCCTAGAGCCGACCCAACGGTAGTCGCGAGGTGTCGGCCGCGAATGAGTTGGTCTCGCGGGGATACTTTCATAGGGTCCGCCGCGACAGCCGCGCTTACCTGCCTGGCCCTAGGCACAACGTCCTTTCATTGACGCGAGCGTTTTCCAAAGCGATCCTTGGAGTATGAAAGCCGGTAGTTCTCGCCGGGATTTCATCCGTCACACTCTCTTCGGCGCGGCCATCGGAGGTCTCCTCGCGAATGCATCCGCCGCGTCGACTTCTGCCCAAGCCGACTCTAGGTCCGTCGATCGCCGGCGCCTCGGCCGGCTCGATGCCGAAGTTTCTATCCTGGGGCTTGGGCTAGGAGGAGCGTTCATGGATTGGTATGA
>DASTDH010000408.1:0-18910 GCA_035710445.1 Chthoniobacterales bacterium | reverse complement strand
GCCGAGTTAACCCGATTACAGGAACGGAACGCGCAAATCGATGCGGAAGAACTTTTGCGTGACGCGTTCAGCAGCGATGTCCGGCCAATTATCAGCGAATGGCGGAAGAAGCGCGGCATTCCGGTCGTCCCCATCGCTGCTTTTCGCGAGAGCGGATATGAAGCCCGTGTCGCAAAAGATCGCAAAGAACGTCGTGCGGCCCTCGGGATTGTGAGTGGCGGATCGTATGCGTGAGATGCGGAGATTCTTCGTTTCCGTCGATGGAATTTCTTAGGTAGCGGCGACTGTCCCGCCTAGGCTTTTGGCGTTCCTGGCCGAAACGGTGGAACGAAGGGGATTAGTGTGGCTAACCCAGAGAGTCAGTCGCCACCGTTTCCCGCGTTCGGATCTTTCGGTTGGGCGAGCGCCCGGCCCAACACGACAGTCGCCCCTACCGAAAAACTGCAATCGGCTTAAAATATAAAATTTGTCGTAAATCTGCTTTTGTGACTTGCGGATTGCTGAATTCACGTCTAAAAACAGGCGGAAATGTCCAGGTTGCTGCTTGCTATTGGACTTTGTTCCACCCTGATCGGTTCCGCTTTCTGCGATTCAAATATCACCGCTACCCGCATCGCCGACGGGTTCGACTTTCCGTTGGGAGGACCCAACGCAGACGGATACTATAAGTCCCGGGGATTCTCGATTGTCGGACATCTGGGCGAGGATTGGGTCAGTGCCGCCGGTCCCGGGGCCGCTTATCAGAAGCCGGTTAGCTCAATCGGCAATGGGGTGGTGACGTTAGCGCGCGATTTCCGGCGTGCCTGGGGAAACGTGATCGTGATTCGGCATGCTTACCTCGAAGGTGGCCAGGTTAAGTTTGTGGATTCCCTTTACGGTCATTTGGATAAGATTTTGGTAGCCGAAGGTCAACCGGTAACGAGGGGACAACAGATCGGTACCGTAGGAAATGCACACGGGCTTTATGCGCCGCATCTACATTTCGAAGTGCACAAGAATCTCGCAATCGGAGTTGTGCATACAGCGTTCACCCGCGATTTCAGCAACTACCAGGATCCAACGACCTTTGTGAGCACGCATCGGAATTTAAAGATGTCTCGCGACATCGTGAGTGTCGCCATGAACACCTATGTCATGCCGACGTTTCAAGGGGTCCGAGCGAAACCGCCGTTCCACAACACGCTGGTAGCGAAGCTTTCCAATTCGGAAGAGAAGAAACGGTGGAATCTGTTCTCGTTCGGGAACTGAGCAGAAAATGCGGAATCCGAATTGCGGATAGCGGAATAAGCACGCAGTTTTATTCTGCTATCCGCAATTCGCATTCCGCATTTTCTGCTATGGAGTCACTGAAAGGAATTCATCATGTCACCGCCATGGCCGGTGATCCTCAGACGAATGTCGATTTTTATTGCGGGATCCTCGGTTTGCGCCTGGTCAAACTGACCGTGAATTTTGATGATCCCAATACCTATCATCTTTACTATGGCGATGCCGTCGGTTCTCCGGGAACGATTCTCACTTTCTTTCCGCTGGGCTCGAATTTTCGTGCAACGATCGGTGCGGGAGAGGTAACGACGGTTGGTCTTGCCGTGCCCATTGGCTCGCTTCCTTTCTGGCAGGAGCACCTGGGGAAGCATTCGGTCACAGTTTCTGCAGTCGTCGAACGCTGGGGCCTCACGCGAATGGAACTGCTCGATCCGGACGGGCTCAAACTCGAATTGGTAGAAGATCCTACCCCAAGGCCGTTTTCATTTTGGAACGAGGGCGGAATACCAGAGTCCTTTGCCGTCCGCGGTTTTTCTGGATTAACCATGTCGATCGCCAGCGGTCCTGACTCGATTCGATTTCTCACCGATCGAATGGGTGCGAAGCCGCTGGCAACGCTTGAGCGATCCGGTCTGTTTGCGATCGGAGAATCCGAGAGAGCCGGCGCGATTGAGGTCGTCTCGCTCGGCCATCGACAGCGTGGTCAAATGGGGGCGGGAGCGGTTCATCACGTGGCCTGGCGGGTCGCAAATGATAATGAGCAATTGGCCTGGCGATCGAAACTGATCGAGAACGGCGTTGGGGTGACGCCGGTGCGGGACCGGAAGTATTTTCGCTCCATTTATTTTCGCGAACCAGGCGAGGTATTGTTCGAGATCGCGACGGATCCTCCCGGATTCACAGTGGACGAACCTCGGGATTCCCTTGGGTCCAAGCTTCAATTGCCGGATTGGCTCGAATGCGAGCGGCACTTTCTGCAAAAGGTCTTGCCGCCGATCAAAGTGCCGTCCGTAGGGACGGGCTCCTCTGGCGGGCTTTGAAGATCGCCAGGGACCGCCTCCGGCCGGTGCGCCTCCCAAAACCAAGAACCTGTATCCGAGGATTTCTCTAAACGAATGACGGCCAGGCAGGGAGCGTAACTGTTAGCGCTTTTATGAAAATGATACGAATCCCCAGGTGCACAATTTTGGCGTTGGCATTCCTCTTTTTCACTCTTCCGGTCCGAGCACAACAAGATCCTAAAGTGCAGCAGATTGCGGCCTTTCCTGATCAGCAAGTGACCGGTATTACTGTAGCTTCAGACGGTCGAATCTTCGTCAATTTTCCCTATTGGTCAGACCCCCACTCGCTTTCGGTCGGTCAGTTGGGTGAGCAGAGTTCGCTAACCCCATATCCTGATAGCAATTGGAATTCGGATGAAGGTCCAGTCGATCGGCGATTTATCTGTGTTCAAAGCGTCGTAGCCGATGACCAGGATGCGCTCTGGGTGCTTGATCCTGCTTCAGTAAAATTCGAAGGAGTCGTTTCCGGAGGCGCAAAACTCGTCAAGATCGACCTGAAAACCAACAAGGTCGTGCGCGATATTGTCTTCCCGGACTCGGTAGCGCCGAAGAAGAGCTATCTGAATGACGTCCGGATTGATACCGAGAACGGGTTTGCGTTTATCACCGACTCTGGTATCGGCGGACTTGTCGTTGTCGACCTGAAGAATGGACAGGCTCGTCGGGTTTTGCAGAATCATCCTTCGACCAAGGCCGAACCTGCCGTCACCCTCGACATTGAAGGGGTTAAGCTTATCGATCCGAAAACCGGAGATCCGGTGCAGATTCATTCGGATGGAATCGCCTACGACAAGGCCGGCGGCTTCATTTACTACCAGGCTTTAGCCGGACGGACGCTGTATCGAGTCCCTGTCCCGGATCTGGAGGACATCAAACTGTCCGACGCTGATTTGGCCAAACGAATCGAAACGGTTGCGACCGTCCCGGCTGCTGATGGATTGGCATTTCGCAACGGTTCGGTTTATTCCACGGCAATCGAACAGGACGCAATCGTGCGAATAGATCTCGCCAGTAAACAGCTCCAAGTGGTGGCGAAGGATACACGGTTGAAATGGCCGGACACATTGAGTTTTGGGCCCGACGGCAGCCTCTATGTAACTACGTCACAAATCCATCTCACCCAGCGTTTTAACCACGGAGTCAGTAAGATTACCCAATCATTTGGGGTATTTCGGATTCCGTTGCACTAGCTTGGATGTCAGCAATCGGCTATTGGCTATTTCCTAAGCGTTGGCCCACCATGGCATCTGACGGGCGGCGATGGTCAGGGAACGATCTAAACGTCGGTAGTCCGGTTCGTGGCGTTCCACCAGTTTCCAAAACCGAGGAGAATGATTCATTTCTTTCGTATGGCAGAGCTCGTGAATGAGTACGTACTCGGCGATCTTCGGTTCGACCATCAGCAGCCGCGCGTTAATGCTGATATGCCGGTTGGCCGAACAGCTCCCCCAACGTGTTCGCTGCACCCGTACACTGGCGGTCCGAAAGCGCAAACCCGTTCGGTCGCTTACTTGCGACAACCACGGTACGAGAATCTCCTTCCCCCGCAGAGCCAACCAGGAGCGTAGGAGACCTGACCAGGCGAGGGGATCGCGGAGGTCGCCGACGAGCCGAAGGCTGAAAGGTCGAGGTTGCTCGATCACAGGTCTGATGTTCCGGCAGTTCTTGACTAGAACTGTCCAGATTTCACCAATCGCAGAAAGCCGGATCTCACGGGGTGGAAGCAATCTGTCTAGCGGAGGTTGGCTGAGCACCAATTCTCTTGCTCGGTTCGTCGCAAGTTCAATCCATGCGCGGTGTTCTCGCAGGACGTCCGGAATTAGACTGCGCCGCACTCCCCGTGGCAACACGACCTGAAGGAGGCCAAACTCTGTCACCTGCAGGATGACTCGCTTAGCTCGGCGACTGGTGCGAACGGAATAGAGCAGGCCATTTTTGCCAAGTTGGTCAAACAATTCCGGGAGCTGAGCACCTTTTCGAACCATTGCTGCAGGCGGGGGTGCCGGATATTGGCGCAACCTGGAGGTCTTGTAAATACGGTTGGAGCAAAAAAATGCGCTAGTTGAAACTTTTTTTTGACGCCGTTGCCCAGAGCTCGGCTCCATCCTGGTGTGAGCCGGATTTTGGAGGGATCTAATGGTGGGCGGTGGGTCCAGGAACGACCGCGTGGAGCGTGAGGGCTTCGGGCCGGGCTGAAGGAGTCGCCCCGTGTGGGTTAGTAAGTTCAATGACACGAGGTGCTTCGGTTGGATCCGGCGTCGTCCTAAGGAAGCAACACGGCACCTGTAAGTATCGAGACTATGTCCGACAGGCTAGTCGCCGCTACAGAAATCCAGCCCGTTACCTGAGAAGACCTTTCCCGCCAGCCTTATTCCTGGAGAGTGATCGGTGACTGCTAGGGCGATCCGGACCGCCGACTTGTGCGCCATCGGCCAGGTTCACCAATCACCCAGTCACCAGTCACTTCTCACGCACATACGGCGATCTGGGACAGGCCGCCTAGCTCTTGTTCCGCAGTGCACTTCACTGCTTTCGATCTCGGTAGTCTGGCTTGAGATATAGTGCCCGATTACCCAGGTCGATTAGCGCTTCGTGATAGTGCAACAGGTCCGGTCCGAGAATTCCACCATACTCATGGACAAAGCCGGGATCGAAAGTATGAGATTCCGAAAAACCGATTCGAAAGTTGCTCAGGTCCTGAGTCCCGATTCTGAATCCAGGTACTGTTGCCTGTGTTAGGCGCGCGTCTTTTATACCTGCGTACGGGGCCGTCAGAATGGCTCTGGTTTCATTGAAAGCGAGGTGATTGCGCTCCCGGATCTTGGGCTCGAGCATGCTGACAAATGATCCCGTATCCAAAAGGAAGCTATAGATCGAGCCCCCGATTGTTCCCTCCACCTCGACGTACCCTCTCGGAGAGATGCGCAACGGAACGTAAGTGTATCCCATTCGTTCATATCCCTCACGAGTCACCGGGAGCCTCGAATCCTGTCGGCTCAGAAATATTTGCAGCGTCCTATAGTTTATCAGCGCTCCGTGTTTCAAGAGAAAGTTCATTCCTATGATTCCGCCCTTCTCAAAGCCGCCAGAAAAGGCGTTGGTCTTTTCGCTGGCAATTCTATCGATTTGTTCCACGCGAAAATAGCCAGGTCCGAGCTCTGTTCCGTTAACCTTGACGCTCTGGGCAAACGCGACCGGGTAGGCTTTGCCGCGCCTCGTGACCGTTGTATTGATGCCGGAACCAGCCGCCGGTCCAGGGAGAGAAAGGGCGCGTCGCAAGGAAGGCGAAATGGTAGATCCAGGTGCTCCGGTATCGATCAGCCACCAGATGCGCTTACCACCATTGATCGACACCGGTACAAAGAGGTGCAAACCTGAGCTCAAAATTGCCTGAGCAGCCGAAAAGTTTTGCTCGGCACATGCCGATTGCCCGGTCGGTCCTAAACAAGCGAAGACTATCGAACCAACTACCGCGCAAACCCGCATAAGCAACACGGTTTGCCAAAGTGTTGGCTTCCGATCAAGCCGATTCACGCTGTCCGTCCAACACGTCAAGCGCCTACTTCGCCGCGGCGTCTGGCTGCATGACGCCGAAAATATTGCCTTCGATGTCTTTCGCATAGGCGAGCCAGCCAACCCCGGGTATAGCCTTTTTGGGAGCACGATCGAACCGCCCTGCTCCGGGATGGCTTCAGCAATCGCATCCACCGATTGCACATTGATCGTGCATACATATCCAATTACGCCCCGTACCATCGATGATACCTCTTCGACGGATCAGTCCCCCGTTAATGCCCGGCTGCTCGTCAGGCTCCGTCTTAATCAGCCAATACTCTTGCGGCCCGGCCCATCGCGTGAACACCCACTCGGACAGCGTCTGGTAGAAGCGAATTGCTCGATCCGGTTCCTCAGCGTGAAGCTCGAAATGGACTACTCGAGGCACAGGCTTAACTATGCTTGCGGCTGGGCACCATGACAATGAAAGACTCCGATGGCGAAACGGCTAACCGCTTCCTCACTGAGCAATGCGCTGACTCAAATCCATCAGCTTTTCTGGCGAGAAAACCGGCGCAGAGCAGCTTTTGTCTCCGCAAACAAACGCCGCTGCTTGTTCTAATGTTGGGTATTCAACGTCGCTATTGGGTAGTGGGCCTTCGCGTTCGTCCCACCACTCGATTCGTTTGTAAGTGGATTGATCCTGGAGCGCCGCTCGAAAGAGCTCTCGGGCGGCGAAGTCATCCTTTCGGCCAACAATCGTAATGTGCCTTGGAGGCGCAACAATCTCTTGATCCGCCAGCAGAATCCCTCCTACGAGAAAGCCGCGTCCTTCCGCAGTGTCAGGCACCGATAGGTACTGCATGGCGTGTTGAGCGATCTCCTGGTAGGCAGTTTTGCCGGTGTAATACCGAAGGAGATTGCTCAGGCGAACGAGATCCACGTTCTCGTCTACCTGCGGATTCGATTTCAGTGCGCCGCGACTCGCGGACGTGATGTAACCGACTTCGTCTTTGAAGGTGGCAGAGATAAATTGAACGGCTTGCTCCGCCCGCTGCAGCCATGTGCGCTCGGCGGTTACGGCGTAAAGTGCGAGGAAAGCGCGGCCCATGTACAAAGTATCTCCGAGATAGGGACCGGCCGGATCGGTTTCGTCGTGCCGAAAGCCGCCATCGACTAAGGCTCGATGGTCGATAATCCAATGAGCGGCCCGGACCGCATCGGTCAGGTAACTCTCTTCGCCGGTGACAGCGTAGAGGGTCGCCAATGCATTGATCGCCCACCCGTTTTCGCGCGAATAGATGTGCTGATCTACCCTCGGAATTCCGCGTTTTCTGCGACTGCTGTCGCTGAGCTTGAAGTATTCGGCTGAGTGCTGGCCCGGGATCAGATCGGCATCTTGGCTGGCATAGAATGCCCCCTCGGGCGACGTCAGGAAATTCTGGAGATAGCCCCGAATCCTTTTTGCCGTCTGCAAATAGCTCGGGTCGCGCCAAAGTGCATAGGCGGCAGCATACGTTCGCAGGTTTTCCGCCTGCATCTGCATGATCTTTTCGAAGTGAGGATGACCCCAATCGCCGTCAGTGGAGTACTGGCATACGCCTCCCCAGACCGGATCAATCAGACCGAGCTGAGCCGCCAGCGTTTCGCGGGCCATCTGCTCAAGCCTGATATCCCCTTGCTTGGCCTGGCTCAGGCAGTATTCGATCAGGTCCCAATTGAGAAACTTTTGGACTGTTCCCCAGCCCTTATTTTTGGAGTCGTAAGTATCGGTCAAGATTTTTTGCAGACTTTGGCGGGCACCGGCGGTTAGGAATGCGTCGGCGGACGAGGATAACTTCTGCGCCGGCAAAACTGACGGTCCCGGCGTTGGATCATCAATGATTGCCTGCAGCATCGAGGTCATCGGCTTAGGCGGGATGTAGCCTTGGCGTTTCACGATTTCGCCTCCGTCGCTGCCGTATACGATGGTAGCCGGCCATCCATAGTCTTCGTAGCGATTGGACAAATCGGGGCGGGAGTCTGCATCGACGCGAACCGCGATATAACGCTTCCGGATAAGCTCGATCACTGCGGGGTCGCGATAAGTAACTTCTTCCATAACGTGACACCAGTGACACCATCCTGTTCCCAGATCGAGCAGCACAAATCGCCCCTCCTGTTTAGCTTGGGCAAAGACTGAATCAGACCACGGTCTCCATTCGATTTCGCCGGCAGAGGCGTGGTGAACGCAGAGTACGATTCCTGCCAGCAGGATGGTGCGACGTAAGTTCATAGAAGATCCTTTCGTGTGAGAGATGCGCCTCTGGCACTAATTCCGATGCAGGATTGTTCAAAGCCGGACGATTTGTTAACCAGGAGTTCTATGAAGCTCGCCGCAATTCTCGCTTTGGTCAGTTGGGCAACTCTTGGTCTCGCCAATGGTGGTGGCTATGGCGCCGGGGTTAATGTCCATGGAAACCCAAGCTCCGGTGAATTGGATCACGACAAATTCTTACCGGTGAACCTGCAAAAGGTCCAAATGCAGACCGAGAACCTGGAGATAGACCTCTTTGCTACGACCGCGACGATCCGAGTAAGCTACGATTTTTTCAACCCCGGGGAAAGCACCACGACATTGGCGGGGTTTCCGTGTGTCGCTTTGACGAGCGAAATGGATGATGACCGAACGACAAGAAGGGCGACATTTACCGATTTTAGCGTCACCGCCGATAATAAACAGCTGCCGTTCAGCGTGAAGCCGGGTGACGCGCCGAAAGTGAAGGGTATTCAGGAGGAGTTAGACATCAAAATTCCCAGGTGGTACACGTTCCGGCTCGATTTCGCATCCCGGCAGCATCGCGTTCTTACCGTTAGTTACCGGGCTCGTTACGGCCAATACACCGAAACCGTCTCAGACACAGCGCACACCTTTCCCAACACTTTGACCTACCTTTTCTCGACGGCAGCCATCTGGAATGGCCCGATCAAAAAAGGCCACGTGGTGATTCGGGCGATTTCGGTTGATCCGAACGACGTGAAGATTCGCGGTGGAAAGCTGGGTCGATTTCAGCATCCGACCAAGGATACCTGGACCTGGGACTTTGCCGATTTCAAGCCAACGTTTTCTGACGATATTGCGATAGAGACTTCTCCGGAAATCGAAACCTTCTCCTCTGAATATGGCAAGGGTGAGGATAAGGTCGAAGGCGGCGACTATATCTCCACCAATGGTCATTGGAAATTCGAGCTAACCGGCTTCAAAGTTACTGCTTCTTCTACGCTGAGCGGCGGAGACTATAAGCCCGACAACATCAATAAATGGAGCGCCGATATCGCGCCGAACAGTTGTTGGGCCGAAGGCGCACCAGGAAATGGCGAGGGTGAATGGTTGGAGATCGGGGCTTCTGTTCCGGTTCGGCTCGATACCCTTGAGATTACGAACGGGTTGGTAGCTTCAGAGTCGTTGTTTCGGGCAAATAGTCGGATAAAGAAACTCGATCTTAGCGTCAATGACGGTGAGCCGATTGCGGTTCGGTTGCCAGATCAGATGGATCCATTCGACGTCAAACTCCCTGACTCCAAAGAGGTAGTAAGAAAGATTCGACTGACCATCCGGGAAGTCTATCCCGGGACAAAGTACCAGGATACCTGTGTCAGCCGTATCCGTCTCTTTCGAGATCTGACCCAAGCACCCCAGATTAACCCCGTCAGGTGAAGAAGAGGAGAGGTTGCTTGAATCTGCCGCGTACTGAGGAGAAACGTCCGAAACTCTTCTTCCGAATCGACCAGTGAAATTTTCTGTGAGGAGGGCAACTCGGGGCGGTTATTTGTTCTGTCGCTGGTTATTAACTGCTATCGTCATTGGCGGGTTCGGTGACGCGGCGGCGATTCCGGCCAGGCTGCCCATTTACATTGAGGAATCTCACGCCGGCTCGTTCTACTTTTTGGCCGAGCATCTTGACCTGGATCGGCCGTACACACTGCTGTTATTCGATGCCCATTCGGATGCCTCACCGATTTTCAATTCCGACGCAATTCGGGTCGGGGTGCGCTCCACCGTCGATCTGCGCGCGAGAGACGATCTGTTTCGGAAGTGGCGCGAATCGGGCAAAATCCAGTGTTATAACTGGATCGAGCCTCTGATGCCGTTTCCCTTTGCGCGGGTACTCTGGATTCCGTCGAAATATCTTGATCAGACCCAAATCTTTCGGTTGCAGAACCAGTGCCGCGTTTTCTTGGACGGACATGAGGAGGTCTGTCCGCGCGCCGAGGCGAATTTGTCGGGCGGCTACAGCGTGACTGATCTACGTCGCCTGAAAGAGCAACTGTTGCCCCTGGACGCTCAGGAGCGGCCGATCGTCGTTTCGATCGACCTCGATTTTTTTTGCAATACGGCCGATGCAGATCTGGAATCAAAATTCCGGGAGGTTTTTCGGCTGGCGCTTTCGATCAAACATCTCGCCGCTTTGACCTTCTCGATCTCGACGCCCTACCTTCGGGACCCCCAACAAGCCGATCGGTTACTAACGTTGGCGGTCGAGTATTCCTGTCGCGTCGCGAACGCCGAGATTGAATTTGAGCCATTCGCAGCGACGGGCCCGGATACCTCAGCTCGCGCCGGTCAACTCGGGGCCGCCGGGTTACCGATGCCCAAGCTTGCGTTGGATAAGCTATCAGGGACTTGCCGGAACCGGCTTCTATCCAGATCCGAACAACTCAGTATCAGGGAACAAACCGCCTCCTGGAATGAGTTTCTTGCCGCCGGCAGTAATGATTTGCCGGAAATTCGATTTCATAATCGCCCGGCGGGCGCCCTTCTGACAATCGGGCGCTCGGACCTTGATTCCGTCAGGCTCGAAGTCGTACTACCTTCCGATGCCAAGAGTGTTTGCTGGTATAGTCTTCCATCCACTCTTGATAGTTACAGCTTAAGTGATCAACAGTTTGGATTTGCCGACGGAGCTCCTCGATGGATCTACCATGAGCCGAAGCCGTTGTCAGTTGAGCCCATCCTGTCAGGACAAAATCTGCTCCGCGCACTCGATCCGAAGACTGGCTTGGGCGTCGCTGAGATCTTTGTGCGATTCGAAACTAACTCCGGCGTCTTCGATTCGAAGCTCCTTCGTGTCACCTGTATAGAAGATGGAAACTCCCAGTTTCGACAAGCCTTGTCCGCAGAGTTCAACCTGCCCTATATATTCTTTGCGAGTAAACTCGCCACGTCCTGCGCAACCGGTCCGGAAGTCGGTCTGGGGAGTGACTGCGCAAATTTCGTGATTTATGCACTGCGCCAATCCGGCTGGCAGATTCCTTGGTCGGATGCCAAACACCTTATCCCGAGATTGAGGTTGCTGGCCAGAGTCGACCTTGATCAGCCGCAAACCGATCCGGAGCGATTAGTTCAACTTCGATCAAACGACGCCGAGAATGGGGTCATTATCGTTTTCGACAATCACGCGGCAGCTTTGTGGAGCACTACTATGTCCGGATTCGTGGGGCTCAATGATCTGGTGGTTCATCAGCTTGAGGGACGCCCCGAGATCGTGCCATTGGCTCACCTAACCAAAACTCGCCGCCAGTTTACGGTGCTTACGGTACCTCATCCGGAACGCGAGATCCGCGTGTTGGTAGGAGGAGACGTGATGTTGGGCCGCGCCAATGGGAAGAAAATCCTCAATGGAGCTGACCTCTTTCAGCCATGGAAACCGACGATCAGGCAGGCTGACCTTGCATTGGCCAACCTGGAATGCAGCATATGCTCACCCGACCTGGTACCCGAAGCAAAACCGTATTGGTTCCGCGCGCCGCCGGAAGCATCGGATCTAATAGCCAGAGCGGGTTTCGCTGGGATGCTCGTCGCGAACAATCATACCGGTGATTTCGGCCGGACTGGTTTCGAGCAGACGATCTCAGCACTCCGAAGGAAAGGAGTCGCCCCAATCGGAGGCGGATCAAATCTCGATTGGGCGGTTGAACCGGCTCGATTTGACCGCCGCGGAGTTCGAACTGCGGTGTTCGGTTGTGCGAGCCCGGATTTTTGTTCGCCCATTGCCGGCAATACAGAGGCCGGTATTTGCCCGTGGGACGCCAGTGGGCTCCTCGAATCGATTAGCCAAGCTAAGAGAGACGGTGAGTTTTGTATTGTTCTGTGTCATTGGGATGCGGACAACGATCGGTCGGCTTGTCGTGCCAAAGCTTCGGAGTGGATCGACTCGGGTGCCGATGTAGTGATTGGCTCTGGACCGCATCATGTTCTCGCCACTGAAATCGTTCATGGCCGGCCCGTTTTTTATTCGATCGGCAACCTCCTTTTCGATGGCGCCGAGAACGATCCTGAATGGAACCGAGGTGCGTTGGTCGAGCTGGTCATCGCGTTTCCCGGCGATTTGGTTCGCGCGCGAGTAGTCGATTTGGCCCCGAGCCATCGAACTGCGAACGCATACCAATGATCGTCAACCATCCGTTTACGTCCGGCTCCAAGAAATCGGCTTTTGCCAGGTTCAAGGAAACGATCTTTATTGTCTTCAAGTTTATTTCTTCTTATGAGCTCTACGGTTGCCACGCTTCTGGCCAGCGAAATTCCGACTCTCGAAGGCGCAATCATTCCGCATTGGATCGATGGAAAAGCGATTGCCAGACAAAACGACCAAAGAGCGCCGGTTTATAACCCGGCAACTGGCCAGGTTGCGCGATTCGTTCCTTTTGCTTCCGAAGAGGAAGTGGACGCGGCGGTCAGCGCAGCCAATGCGCAATTTCCATCTTGGAGTGCCACTCCGCCTCTACGGCGTGCCCGTATTCTATTTCGTTTCAAAGAACTGATTGAACGAGAGCAGGACCGTTTGGCCCGGATCATTTCAGCGGAACACGGCAAAACGATTCTCGATGCAGCCGGCGAGCTGGTACGTGGCCTCGAAGTCGTAGAGTTTGCCTGTGGCATTCCTCAGCTACTCAAAGGCGAGTACTCGGACCAGGTCGGAACCGGTGTCGATAGTTTTTCTTTTCGTCAACCTCTGGGAACCGCAGTTGGAATCACGCCATTCAATTTCCCGGCGATGGTTCCGATGTGGATGTTTCCGGTGGCCTTGGCCTGCGGCAATACTTTCGTTCTCAAACCAAGCGAACGCGACCCGAGTACCGCAGTGCATTTGGCTGAACTGCTCAAAGAAGCAGGGTTACCGGACGGAGTTTTCAACGTTGTTCATGGCGATGCCGGAGTCGTGAGTCAGCTGATTCGTCATCCGCAAGTGGCGGCGATCAGCTTCGTTGGTTCAACCCCGGTTGCGGAATCGGTCTATCATCAAGCGACTGAAAGCGGGAAACGGGTGCAGGCGCTCGGAGGAGCCAAGAATCATTTGGTTGTCCTTCCAGATGCTGATCTGGACCAGGCCGTCGACGCGCTGATCGGCTCTGCTTTTGGGTCAGCCGGCGAGCGTTGCATGGCGATTTCGGTGGCGGTCGCGGTCGGAGAAAAGGTGGCCGATGCCTTGATCGAACGCCTTCGCCCGAAGATTCAGGGCCTTCGCGTCGGTCCTGGTGACGCCAGGGATTCGGAAATGGGGCCGTTGGTAACTCGAAGTCATTTGGAGCGCGTTCGGTCGTATCTCGATCTTGGCAGGAAGGAAGGAGCCGAGCTGATTGTAGATGGCCGAGAGGCCGAGGTTCCGGCCCAAGGTTTTTTTCTAGGTGGGTCGCTTTTTGATCGGGTTCGCCCGAATATGCGCATCTATCGCGAAGAAATATTTGGCCCAGTCCTCGCCCTGGTCCGCGCGCAGAGTCTTGAAGAAGCCATCGAGTTGGTCAACCAGCACGAATATGGCAATGGGGTGGCGATCTTTACTCGTAACGGCGCTGCGGCTCGGCTTTTCACCCAACAAGTGCAGATTGGAATGGTGGGAATCAATGTACCGATCCCAGTACCGATGGCGTTTCACTCCTTTGGCGGATGGAAGCGCTCATTGTTTGGCGACCATCACATTCACGGGCCTGAAGGCGTTCGCTTCTATACCCGGCTGAAGGCGGTGACGAGTCGTTGGCCGGAAGACCTGATGTCCAGCCCGCAGTTCAGCATGCCGACGGCAAAATAGCGAACGACAGCGAACGCTAACGGGACTGTTCTGCACTGTACGCGTGAGACCACCTACACCGTGTTGGGGGGACCGAGAGGGATAGAGAGGAAACCGCTTTGATAGCGTTCTCGCTCAAAGACTAGCAAGCGGTCGCAGTTCGCCGAGCATGGTCGGGATAAGTTCCGAAACGGTTGGGTGAATGTGCACTGCCCTTTGCATCACGGTGTAAGGCGCCTTAGCATACATTAAATCAAGAATCGAGTGAACGACCTCATCGCCACCGGTCCCCAAAATTGCGGCGCCCAAGATTTGCTTGGTATCCGCGGCGATCACTATCTTCATGAAACCTTGAGTCTCGCCTTTTTCGATCGCACGACTCACTCTCGTCATCGGCCGTTTTCCAACTAGTGCGGGCTTCCCCGTGCGCCGGACCTCCGTCTCGCTCATCCCTGCTCTCCCCAATGGCGGATCGATATAAAGTGCATAGGCCGGGATCCGGTCGCTTACCCGCCGGGGATCCTTATCCAGAATATTCGCGGCGACGATTTCATAGTCATTGTAGGCCGTATGGGTAAAGGCGCCCTTCCCGTTGCAGTCTCCCATGGCCCAGATGCCCGGCACGTTCGTACGCAGCTCATCATCGACCTCGATGTAACCATGCTGATCGACAGAAACGCCGGCCTTATCGAGCCCGAGGTCATCGGTATTGGGACGACGTCCTACTGCGAGCAAGAGATCGGACCCGCTAACCTTGGGGCTACCGCTTGTACAATCAACGGTCGCCGTCAGTTCTTTCCCCTGTTTCCTTACGGCCAGGCACTTTGCGTTAAGGCGCACGTTGATCCCCTCGCGCTCCAGTATTTCTCTTACTGCGGTCGAGACATCTTCATCTTCCCGATGAATCAAACGCGGCCCCATCTCGATGATTGTGACTTCACTGCCGAAACGCCGATACATTTGGCCAAACTCAAGGCCTACGTAGCTGCCGCCTATGACCACCAAATGCCGAGGAAGAAAATCGACGTTCATCATCGAGCTATTGGTGAGGTATTCGACCTGATCAAGCCCGGGCATTGGAGGCATTTGCGCGCGCCCCCCAACATTGATGAATATGCGCGGCGCCGTTAGCAGCGTTGTCCCTACGCTCATCTCGGTGGGAGATGTGAAACGGGCGTGGCCTTGATAAACCGTACAGTTCTGCAACTGCTTTAGCCAGGACTCGATACCTTTTTGCGACTGGCCCGACACGGCGTCTTTCCTGGCCTTCACTTTCTTCATGTCCACGCCTACTTGGCCGTTGATTACTACACCAAAGTCGGCAGCCCGACGCGCCAAATGGGCCGCGTAGGCGCTTGCTACCAGAGTTTTAGTGGGTGTGCATCCCGTATTAACACACGTGCCGCCGAACAGTTTGCGCTCAATGATAGCAACCTTCATTCCGGCTCTGGTTAGACGCTCGGCCAACGGTGGACCGGCCTGGCCCGTTCCTATAATAATGGCATCGTATACATGAGTCATAAAACAGGTCCTTTCTGGGTCTGAACTAAATGCTGTCCGATTCGGTAGAAAACGCCATTTTTATCTCTGGCGTGATCCACCTTTTCTCCTAGAGTGCAGTTGTGCCTCCGATCCCCGCAGCATCAACTGAGACTGCGACCAGAGCTGGCCTGGGTCGCACAAGCAACAAATTCGAAGACCTGGTATCTGCCTATCGTACCGTTCGAAAATTCAGTAAAAAGCTTTGCCAGACATTGCAGCCTGAGGATTGCGTCGTTCAAACGATTCCTGAGGTGAGCCCGACAAAATGGCATCTCGCGCATACCAGCTGGTTCTTCGAGACGTTCATTCTAAAAGATGCTCTGCCGGGCTACTCCCCAATCAACGTCCAGTACGCCTATCTATTCAATTCGTACTACAATGCCGCAGGTAAGATGCACTGCCGGCCCAAACGCGGCCTTATCTCCCGACCTACCCTGCGCGAAACATTAGACTACCGGGATCGAGTGGATTCGTTGATGGATGCGGGTTTTCAGAATGCCGCGCTGGTAGAGCGGTTGGCACCAATCATCACTCTGGGAATACACCACGAGCAACAGCATCAAGAGCTGATGCTGACCGATATCAAACACGTTTTTTCCGAAAATCCTTTATATCCGGTTTATCGTGAGCGTTCCGCGCAAGCGTCCGCCCCGGTTCCTCCGATAAAGTGGTTATCATTCAAAGCCGGTATATTTGAAATCGGACACAATGGCGATGGCTTTTGTTATGACAATGAGGAGCCCCGCCACCGAGAATTCGTTGAAGACTTTCACCTCGCCTCCCGCCTGGTTACTAACGGAGAATATCTTCAATTTATTGAAGACGGCGGATATAACCGGCCAGAATTCTGGCTTTCGCTCGGCTGGTTTACAGTGGGCGAACAGCACTGGAACGCGCCGCTTTATTGGGAGCACCGCGATGGAGGTTGGTCCGCCTTCACGCTCTCCGGCTTGCGCGAGCTAGACAAAAGCGAACCGGTTTGCCATGTAAGTTATTTTGAAGCCGATGCGTTTGCCCGCTGGGCTGGCGCCCGCTTGCCTACAGAATTTGAGTGGGAGGTCGCGGCTGGGGATTTGCCGTGCGCCGGAAACTTTGTGGAGAATGAAATTTTTCATCCGAAACCGGTAGAGGAATCGGCCGCCAGCGAATCTATTGCTCAAATGTTTGGCGATCTGTGGGAATGGACCAGTAGTTCATATTCCCCCTATCCGGGTTACGTAACCGCTCCGGGTGCACTTGGCGAATACAATGGTAAATTCATGTGCAACCAATACGTGTTACGGGGTGGCTCGTGCGCTACCTCGCAGTCGCACATTCGTAAGACCTATCGGAATTTTTTCCCACCTAATGCGCGCTGGCAATTTATGGGAATTCGCCTGGCTAAAGACGCGAATTAGCGAAACGAGTAAAACCATCATAATTCTCGCAGGCTGAAAAGCTGCGGCTACTTGGCACCCCCCTTATTGCTGCAACCGCAGTTCTGGTTAGAAGCGAATAGATACCATCAGCGGATAAACGGCCTGACCGCAGCCCGAGTGCCTTGCCACCAAAAACTATTCCATTCGACCGATGAACGCCGGCATCGATACGATTTCTGCCCAGCGCGATGCAGCGCCGGCCCCTGATGGTTTTTGTGACGAGATTTTACGCGGTCTAGCTCAATCCCCGAAACGCATCGCGCCAAAGTTCTTTTACGACGAGACCGGGTGCCAGCTGTTTGAAGAGATCTGCCGGCTCGATGAATATTATCTTACCCGTACAGAGATCAGCATTCTGCGCGAAAATGCTACCGAAATTTGCCAGGCGCTCGGCTCGAAATGTCTCTTGGTTGAGTTCGGCAGTGGCAGCAGCGCTAAAACCCGTATCCTGCTTGATCATTTGAGTGCGCCGGTAGCCTATATGCCGATCGATATCGCACGGGCGCATTTGTTACATTCCGCGGCCAGACTGCGCGATATTTATCCTGGTCTGCAGGTTTTGCCGATATGTGCCGATTTCACAACCGACTTCGCTTTGCCTGAAATTCCGGGTACCTTTCATCGCATCGTCACCTTTTTTCCAGGTTCGACTATTGGCAATTTCGAACCGGCCGAGGCCGAGCATTTTCTCGGAAAACTTGCGACGCTTTGCACCAGCGGTGGCGGCCTGCTTATCGGCATAGATTTGAAAAAAGAACGGACTCGCCTCGAACAAGCCTACAATGACGCGCTCGGTGTGACTGCCGCGTTTAATCTGAACCTGCTCGCCCGAATCAATCGTAGCTTTGGAGCAAATATCCGGCGCGATCGTTTCAGGCACTACGCTTTCTATAACGAGCAACTTGGCCGAATCGAAATGCATCTGGTCAGCACGGTTGAACAAGACGTGCAGTTAGATGGCGCGCAGATTACATTTGCTGCGGGAGAAAAGATCGTGACGGAATATTCCTACAAATACACCATTGAGGAGTTCACGCGCCTGGCGACACGATCGGGGTGGACCGTCCAGCAGCTTTGGACGGATCCAGAACGCTTGTTCAGCGTACAGCATCTGGTGGCGCGATGAGGGAAGCGAATGCGGATCGCGGACTGCGAAAATAGAGCACGGCGGAATACAGAAGAATCGGATGCCGGTTGGAGTGGCGGAATACAATTCGAAGATACTGCCGTTAATGATTGGAGCTGAGAGGCCGTACGGTTCAACCAATACGCGACCGGGAGCCGAGTACACGAAAAGGACCATCAATTTCTGAGGAATCATGGATCGTTTTCGCCATCCGCGATCTGCATTCCATCTCCGAAAATGATTAAACTCAGTTCCGTAAGCAAAAAGTTTGCTACCACGGTCGCGCTTCACGAAACGGATCTGTGTATCTCTGGTGGAAAAACAACGATTCTCATTGGCCCGAGTGGTTGCGGCAAATCGACGATATTGCGTCTGATCGTTGGCCTGCTTGAGCCTACCACTGGTACAATGGAGATCGACGGTGATCGTGTCTCTCCGGCCAACATTCTCGCTTTGCGCCGGCGGATCGGATACGTGATCCAAGAGGGCGGACTCTTTGCTCATCTAACCGCCAGGCAAAACGTCCTGCTAATGGCCAAGCATCTACACCAATCGGCGACGCGAATGGAAACTCGTCTGCGCGAGCTTTGTGAGTTGACGCATTTCCCCGAGAATGCACTCCTTCGGTATCCGGTCGAGCTCTCCGGCGGACAACGCCAGCGGGTAAGCCTGATGCGCGCCCTTATGCTTGAGCCATCGGTATTGCTGCTTGATGAGCCGCTGGGAGCGCTTGATCCGATGGTGCGGATTCGTTTGCAGGATGAGCTGAAGGAAATTTTCAAACGGTTGCAACAAACCATTGTAATGGTCACGCACGACATGGCTGAGGCCGCCTTTTTTGCCGATTGCATCGTGTTGCTGAATGAAGGCCGAATCGTCCAATCCGGGACACTCGATGACCTTCGGATCAGACCGGCGGCAGAGTTTGTCCGCCAATTTCTCCGTGCCCAACGTTCG
>DASTDH010000407.1:0-4324 GCA_035710445.1 Chthoniobacterales bacterium | reverse complement strand
GAATTCTCCAGGATTGAGTCGATCGAAGCGGAACTGCTCAAACAGGTTCCGACTGCGGGTGACCCGGAAGGTGAAGAAAGAGCGGAGGAGCGCCTTTATCCGGCTCCGACAATTCAGGGGAGCCCGGCAATGATCAAAGATTGGAACGAGTTCGTGCGGCCGGAGTTGCGTCACCTTTTTTTTAGTGCCCGCAAAGTGGTAGAGGAAGATCTTGCCGGCATGACTCGTCGACCGGGCAAGGTCAGCCATCTGGTGGTGCCGCTTACCCATGCTGAATCATGGCTCAACGCGTTAAATCAAGCTCGCTTGGTTCTTGCCACCAAGTATGATTTTACCGAGGCCGAGCTATCGTTTAATCATACGCCCAAGACGTTTTCCAGACGTGACCTGGTGCTTTTACAGATCAATTTCTACGCGGCGGTGCAAGAACGATTAATTGAGATTTTACAGGAAGGTGCTCCGCCCAAGCGTTGACGATTTCCAGCAACCGCGAGTACGTTCCGGTTATGAGCAAACCCGTTGTGGAAATACAAGTCCGGGCCGTGATTCCGACCAGCGGGGGTTGCGCAGTGTTTGTCGGCAACAGCGAGAAAGTGTTCGTGATTTACGTGGACCAAGGTGTCGGCCAGGCCATCACGATGTTTATGCGAGGGGCGCATAAGGAACGACCGCTTACTCATGATCTTCTGGCTCATGTTCTACGGGCCCTAGGCGCGCAGATTGAGCGAGTCGTCATCAACGATCTTAAGCGCGGTACTTACTTTGCCCGAATGATCTTGAGCGCCGAAAACGAGCTGCACCAGCGCAAGATTATCGAGATCGATGCCCGACCGAGTGACTGTATTGCCATGGCCACGCAGCAGGGTGCCGCCATCTATGTGAGCCGCGAAGTTTGGGAAGAAGTGGAAGATATGACCGAGATCCTGCGAAAGATGGAAGAGGAAGGGCCGGCCGAAGGCGAAGCCGAAGAGGAACTCTGACTTTGGCGCAATTGTGCTCAAAATTCGCATCAGCTAATTGCAATTGAAAGCTGACCACTTAGTTTGCGCGAAACATGTCTGATAGTTGGGATATTCCGTCCGCTGTTTCCCTGTATAACATCGACCGTTGGGGATCGGGTTATTTTACGATCAACCGGTCTGGGAATGTTCAAGTGATGCCGACCCAACACGACGATTCCAGTATCGATCTGATGGAGGTCATCCAGGAGGCACGGGATCGAGGAATGACTTTTCCGCTCGTGATCCGCTTTCAGGATCTGCTACGGCACCGCGTCGAAACCGTAAATCGCGCATTTCACTCCGCGATTACCGAGGCTGGCTACAAGAACGTCTATAAAGGAGTCTTTCCGATTAAGGTCAACCAACTGCGGGAGGTGGTTGAAGAAATCATCGATGCGGGAGCCCCTTTTCATTTCGGCTTGGAAGCGGGTAGTAAACCGGAATTGATTGCCGCCTTGGCGGTCCATCGGGATCCGGAGAGTTTGATCATCTGCAACGGCTACAAGGACCAGACCTTCGTCAAGATCGCGCTGCTGGGCCGGAGATTAGGAAAACAGGTGATCATCATCGTGGAGAAGATCGAAGAGGTTCGCCAGATCGTCCAGCTTTCCAAGGAGATGAATGTCTCCCCGATCCTCGGTTTGCGGGTCCGATTGCAGGTGAAGAGTTCCGGTCGTTGGGCCACCAGCGCTGGAGAAAATGCGAAATTCGGGCTTTCCACGGCAGATCTGGTGGCAGCCAGCAAATTTCTTAAAGAGGAAGGGATGGAAGATGCTTTGCGGTTGGTACATTTCCACGTTGGTTCACAAGTTCCGGATATTGGAGTGGTCAAGCGAGCAGTGCGAGAGGCGGCCCGATTCTACGCCAAGTTAGCCAAAATGGGCCATCCGATGGAGTTCCTCGATGTGGGTGGGGGACTCGGGGTTGATTATGACGGTTCGCGGACAGCGTTCGACAGCTCGATGAACTACACCCTCCAGGAGTACGCGCGGGATGTCGTTTACAATATCATGGACGTCTGCGACTCCGAAAAGGTAGCACATCCGACCATTGTCAGCGAAAGTGGTCGAGCGATAGTTGCTCATCATTCCGTGCTGATTGTGGAGGCTTTCGGCTCGATTGAGAAAACAAGTGGCGATCTCACTTTCGAGGTCAAAGAGTCGGATCCAAGACTTCTCGCCGACATCGTCGAAATTCATCGAACGATGAATAAGCAGAACCGGATGGAGAACTTGCACGATGCCCAACAAATCAAGGAGCAAGCACAATCGATGTTTGAGCTTGGTCTGCTGGATTTGGAAAGCAAAGCAAAGATCGAGTCGATCTATTGGCAAATTGCGGAAGCGGTCGTCGATTTCTGCCGAGGGATGCGATACGTACCGGAAGAGGTTAAAGAACTGGAAATCGCGCTGGGCGATCAGTATCTCTGCAATTTTTCAGTTTTTCAGTCGCTGCTGGATCATTGGGCCCTCGGCCAACTGTTTCCGATCATGCCGGTTCACGACCTGCAACGGGCGCCCGATCGCAACGGTACCTTAGTGGATATTACCTGTGATTCCGACGGGAAGGTAAATAAGTTTATTGACCTGCAGGATGTTAAGGAGACCTTGCCTTTGCATCGAATTCGCGCAGGCGAACCGTATTATCTCGGCTTTTTTCTGATGGGGGCCTATCAGGACATCATGGGCGACCTGCACAACCTTTTTGGCCGAGTGAACGAAGTCCACGTGTTTCTTGATGAGGACGAGGACTCGGGCTGGTACATCGAGGAGATCATTGAAGGCAGTACTGTCGGTAGCGTTCTTTCGTTGACGCAATGGGACAAGAATGAGCTGATCCGTTTGGTGAAATCCCAGGTGGACGCCGCCATCAAGTCGGACCGCCTAAAGCCAAACGAGGCGATGCGATTGCTCAACGAGTACGAGCGCGGTCTGGGCGGGTATACCTATTTGGATTTTGCAAAGTAGGGCGCTCCCGTTTCCGCGAGACCGCCAGGGGCCTGTGCGCCCATCTTCGAGCAGGTCGATTTTAACGATGGCGCATGCTGCGAGGTGAAGTGAGCGCAGGCAGAGGGCTCTGGCCGGGTACTGGCGTCACCGAAGGCGATGGGTGTTTGCCCAACCCACGAAACTTGTAGTCATAAACCTGCCACCGTCCGGAGGTACGCGCCACGGAGACAACCTCGTCCGCCAATGGTTCGTTCGAAAAAGAGGTACGAAATCGGAATGTCAGATTCGCTGAATCGTTTAGCTCTTGCCGGTTCATCCACGTGCGCAAAATCGGAGGCCCGAAAGGCGCTCGCTTAGCTTGCATGACACTAACCCAGGTTGCGCCGTCCGGATGCGACCTGATCGGGCCTCCATAAAGATCCAAGGCGCCCTTAAAGTCGTTGAAATCACAGAGGGTTAGGAACCCGGTAGCGACCGAATACGCAGCGACTTGTTGAGTCGACAACCGAGAAGACCAGGTAGAGCACGCCTGAAGCGTGACGAAACAAGCAAGAACGAAACATACCGGGGTTTTAGGCATAACAGATGGCAAATGTCGAACGACGGACATGCCTTATCGGCATGGGTCGACCGTCGAGGCTACAGTACTTGAAACTCCATATTTGCTATCTGCTATCTGGTTTCGAGCCTAATCGAGAATAAGCCGACCAATCTATACCAAGGCAATAGACAATAATGCTTCCTCGTGACACCCTTCAGTAAGCAAAAAACATCCCCCAATGTCTACCTCTCCTCCATCTCGCGCTCGATTCCACGAAAATCAATGGAACGCCGATCCTACATTCTATCCCACTGCCAGGCTGGCGATGGAGGCTCCGGCCGAGCGCTACGCCTATGTTGCGGCCTTGGCTCAAAAATCGCGCAGCGATGCCCTTCTGGTAATTGACGTCGACCCAGCCTCGCGCGGCTACGGCGAAGTCGTCGGACGATTGGATCTACCTACTATCGGCGACGAATTGCATCACTTCGGTTGGAACGCGTGCAGCACTGCGTTGTGTCCCTACGCTCCGCATCCGCATCTGGAGCGGCGATATCTTATCGTGCCTGGAATTCGCTCTTCTCGTATTTACGTTATTGATACGAAACCCGATCCGCGAAGACTCGAGATTGTTAAGACAATCGAACCGGAAGATGTCTTCAAGCGCACTGGTTATTCCCGGCCGCACACCGTCCATTGCGGTCCGGAAGGCATTTACGTCAGTGCGCTAGGCGCACCCGACGGGACTGGACCAGGTGGAATCTTCCTTATTGATCACTATGACTTCAACGTGCTCGGGCGCTGGGAAGTTGACCGGGGGCCGCAACAGTTGGCGT
>DASTDH010000406.1:0-11215 GCA_035710445.1 Chthoniobacterales bacterium | reverse complement strand
CGTTTGAGTCGACATATTATGGGAACCGCTTGCTGAAGGCACGTCCAGAAAAGTGGTACGGAATATGAACTCCTACATAAACTTGATATTGGATTCGGAAGCCGCAAAAAAGCGACTCTCGAACATATTGCGAACAGGACCAAAAGCGGATCCGCCTCGCTCCTTCACAGGAGGTACCCGGTCGTTGCGCCAGAGGATCCCGGTCAGCTGGCTCAATGCGGCAGGCTGACGATCGAGACCAGTCCTCTCATCGCGCTCCGCTTCGAACTTTACGAACAGAGTTTCGGCAACTAGTCGCTGAACTCAAACGGCTAGCGTCACAGGAAGGCTATTCGCAAGCGCAGATTGCTTCAGAGCTTGGAGTCTCACTGATGACGGTCAGTCACTGGTGGACAGGGTATTCCTTAATGGCCCAACACGAAACCATCGAGCGACTGAAGAAGTTTTTGTCTGCTCATTGCTAAGACGCATTTACCAAGATTACCGGCTACACAGAAATGTTTTCGCTTTAGCCCGGGCTTTCCGCCGTACGTGGAGGAACTCAGACTGCCTGTGAGCGTTGAATCCTGCTGTCGCGAGTTGACAGATCATGAGCCGTTTTTTGATGCTTCGTCCATTTATCCGTATTTCTTTCCTCGGCAGTCCATTCGTTGTATGCGCAAGCCCGAGTTCGCCTACCAGCCAGCAATGGACTCGGGCTAGAAGATTTACCTCCGACCTATATCGAGAGACGATCTTCACATTGAATGACGAGTGCACGTGATTCTTCGGGTGAGTTTGCAGGCGACGAAGCTTTCGCGTGATCTTGTTAAGTGCGACGTCACTAGAGGAATCTACTTGCTGGTCAATTGTCAAAACGTTGATCTTAACCGGATGGGGGAACAGGCCTACCATGGAGAAGCGTCTTCTGAATTCGGCGAATACTGAAGGCGGGTCGGGCTGAAGATCGCGCTTTGTCAGTGCCTGCGGGATAGTTGAGGTCGCTTTCTCCACAGCCGCCCGATCGATTGCCTTACCAGACTCGCGGGTGGAGCACGGAACCGAAAAACGACTGAGCTGTCCGCTGAGCAGAAGCAACAGAGCGAAGAGCAACAGAAAGACGAAAGCGGGAAAATAAAAAGAGCGGTTCACTCTGATCCAATTCCATACCGGTCGTGCTGCTGATGCAACCACCAACCCCGTTGCTGGCGCACCCTGACGTATTAATCAGGAACGATCCCGAGCCATTTCCAAGAACCCAGTCGAAAATCCACCCAAGATTCCCGAGAGAATCCAATGGGGTTTTTGGGGTGCCATCCCTTGTACAGGTCTGTATACCATTTCTCAATGGCTTGCCGACCGTTGACTGGTCCTCTGTCCGTGACAAAAACCGCGTGCTCCGTGAAGAGCGCGGCGATAGCAGCTCAGCCCGGCCTGGATCGATGCTGCGCAGCCTCAAGCCGAAGCGGCCTGGTCGAAGCTGGAGAGATGACTGGATTCCAGCACCTGGGCCGCTCGATCCTGACTCACTGCGGCTGCCCAAAACCATCATAGCGGCCGTCAACTTTCTGCTTCACTAGACGGATACGAAATAGCGAAGCTTCCCGTTTCGATACGTACCCAGTAGTCCGCAATAACGCCCGTGATGAGATCCCGTGCCCATCGCTCCTCCTAAGCCCCTGACGCAAGTTCACAGTTTCTTAGCGCAGGATGCTTTCGAAGAGGATTATGAACCGATCGCGGATTGACTTGATTACCTCGTATCTATATGTGTTTCTTTTTAGCATCAACGTCATATGCGAGACGTTGGGTATGCGTGACGTTTGGCGGTTGCGGATGCCGTTTTCACCAAAGCTTGTCAGATGCAGGATTCTGCAGAGCAGTTGAAGTTGTATCGCCTTCTTGTTGAGAACAGCCTTGGACTCATATGCATCCATGACCTAGACGGCGTACTGCGTTTCCTCAATTCCGCAGCCGCACGCTCACTAGGGTATAATCCGGAGGATGGCATTGGACGAAATCTGAGAAATTTTCTGGCACCTTCTGTTCGCCATCTTTTCGATGATTACCTTCGCCGCATCCAAAGCGAACCCACCGATAGCGGCCTCATGCGCCTAGAGGCCAAAGACCATAGCGAACGCATCTGGCTTTATCGGAATATTCGAACTGACGAGCTGGGAGGGTTGCCACTGGTTCTTGGTCATGCGATCGACATCACCGAGCGTGTCCGAGCGGAACGCGCTCTGAACGAAGCCCAAAGAGCCCTACAAGAAGCTCATGGCGAATTGACAACCAGGGTTGCCGAGCGCACCGCGGAACTGCAGCAGGCGAACGAACGGTTGCTGGCAGAAATGGAGCAGCGAAAGCAGGTCGAAGAGGAGCTGATCCGCGGTCGTAAGTTGGAGTCACTGGGGGTGCTGGCCGGTGGAATCGCACACGACTTTAACAATTTTCTTACGATTATTTCAGGGAATATCGCTCTGGCAAAGATGCAACTTAACCCTGCTGAATCCGTGTTCGAGGTACTTGAGCAGGCCGCGACCGCGTGTAAGCGAGCCACGTCACTGGCATCGCAGCTCTTGACCTTTGGGAAGGGCGGCGTGCCTGTCCGCAGGCCAACGCCGATCGCCGGAGTGCTGAAGGATGCGGTCGACCTGGCTCAAGCCGGAGCCCAGGTTACCATCAACCTTGCCATCGCAGCTGATCTCTGGTGCGCAGAGATCGATATTGAACAAATCAGTCATGCACTGCACAACATTTTGCTCAATGCGCGGCAAGCGATGCCGGAAGGCGGAATGATTGAAGTACGTGCTGAAAACGTCGTATTCGATGCGGATTCATTACCGCTACCCGGCAGGTATGTCATGATTTCCATCCGGGACCATGGATGTGGTATTCGGGCTGACGTTTTGCCTCGCGTCTTTGACCCGTACTTTACAACAAAGGAAACTGGCAGCGGCCTTGGGCTAGCCACTGCGCATGCTGTTTTAGCTAAACACGAGGGACACATCACCGTGCAATCGATGCTCGGCGTCGGAACGACGTTCTCGGTCTACCTGCCTGCATGTGAGGCGGCGCAAGCCGCGGAATCTGATGTTACTCAGCAGCTGCAAACCGGCTCTGGCCGAATTCTGGTGATGGATGATGAAGAATCCCTTCTCAAACTACTCTCGCAAATTCTACAGCGGTTGGGATACGAAGTGGAATGCGCCCGAGAGGGAGCGGAAGCAATCGAGCTTTATCAAGCAGCAAAAGACTCAGGGCATCGTTTCGATGCGCTACTGTTAGATTTGACAGTTCCTGGCGGCATGGGAGGCAAAGAGGTGGCCGCCCGCCTGCGGGAAATCGACGATTCCGTGATGCTGATTGCCTCCAGCGGATACTTTCATACCCCCATTATGTCCGAATTCCGCAGCTATGGTTTTGACGACGTGATCTCGAAACCTTGGACTCCCGTCCAGCTGAGTGAGGTATTACGACGGTGTTCATGACCCATTCGAAATTCGACAATTCCAACGCGAAAGAGGAACGAAGGATGAGTCATACTGCATCGACCAGAAAGTCTAGTGCCTCAGTCTTCCGGAGGTAGAATTCGGGCGAAACGTCTTGAGTGTATAGAGCTGCGATAGCAGCCGCGTCGTCCTTATTGTGTGCGTCGCCGAACTTCATATATACGGCTTCAATCTGCTGACGCACTTCTGGATCGACCGTGTTTTGTTTTTGGGCGGTGCTGGGCACAGCAAAGCCGATTGCCAATTCTGCAAGGGCAACTAGTAAGCATATTCTCATTGTTTCCTCCCGATGCTTTGAATGATCATCACCCAACGACCTGCTTCAGGATTTTTCGTCGGCCAGTAACATCCGTGTCGCCGGGCAGAAAGAGCACCTTAGCTAAAGGTCTCTGGGCGACACCGAAATGGACGCCTCGAGCCATTCGCCGTTCTTCCCTGCGGTTGAGGCTTGAGATCTTTTCAATTCCCTTTTCCACTGCAGGAACCTGAGCAGCAGAATGAACAGCAATTCATAAGGGGGATCTTTCGCCTCGAGCGCGGCAACGTACTGCTGAGGGGTGGATGGCTCTGGCAAGATCGTACCCCCTCTCGAAACAGCACTAAATTTGAAACCGCCATCTGTTTTGTCGCCTCCTTCACAGTAATCTTTGAGGAAATCGATCAGATATTCTTCAGCCCGGGTCGACCGCGGTTCGCCGGTTACCAACTTTGCACGCGCTCTTAACCTTTTTCCTGGCGTGGCAAGATTTGAGGTTGTCTCGCAGTCACGTTTGAACTTTGCGAACCGCTCATTGGAGGCCTGCTCAAAATATTCGCGCGGAATATCCTTGGGATTCGGACCATTGGTTACGACGTCTTGAGTTTCACGGATAAGCGTGACGGCGCAGACTATTGTTTGGCGTCTAGCAAGATGGGCGTCCGAACTTTTGATTCCCCCACTCTTTCCGCTACAGGCTTCGGGATCGAGATGCGCAGCAACCAACGCAACCGCGATCGGATCAAGCCGGGTGTCCCATTGTAGGAACTCTAACCGCGGCGTCGAGTCACCCGACCGCGCTGATGCGCTCATAGGAGCGATCATGCTCGGCCAGGAGGTCAAAATCGATTGGAAACAACTACTGGAGGACCAGAAAAGAATCAAACGCCAGATGCAGTTCGGCATCGGCTGCAACGCCATATTCCCCAGGCGGCACATCGAGTGGTGGCGATAGTAAGGCGAGCTCGAAGGACGTACAGGTCCTAATTTAGGCCGGCAGCAGCGGCATTCTCTGAAGAAAAAAAACGTCTGAATTTTGACCCATTCATTACCACGAGTTGTTACCACCTCTTCCTGCGCATGTCGGTCTCCCTTCCCGTCCTTCAGTCCATCGCGGAGGCGCTCGCTCAACTCTAACAGGATTACCTGAACATCATGTGCAAAAGCGGTGAAGTCGAACATCGAAATCCTGTCCTATGAGAGCACAATTAGGTTTCTCATCCGCGACAGGTAGTCCGCTTAAGGCCCGGCGTCCTCGTATGGGGGCGGCAAAGAAGCTCGGATAAAAAACGAGCCTTTTTTGTGCCTAAACGCGATCTCGGCGCTATTCCGGATCGGGCTTGTGCGATTTGCACGATAAGAGCATCTTCAGGCGAGGTTCTTCGTAAACCTCTAACCCCCAGAGAAAGACAAAAACTATGATCAAACTCAGGTCATTAATAGGTGCTGCGTTGGCTGCTTGGCTGGTAGCTCCTGCGGCTGTAATGGCTCAAAAGCAGTTGCATATAATAGTCGTGACGCATGGCGCGGCGTCCGATTCATTTTGGGCGCCGGTTAAGAACGGAGCTGATGAAGCAGGCAAAGAGACTGGTAGCTTGGTAGAATATCGAGCCCCGGAAAAGTTCGATATGGTGGCGATGTCACAGCTGATTGAAGCTACCGTCGCCGCAAAGCCTGACGGGTTGGTTGTTACTATCCCTGACGCCGACGCGCTGGCCGCTCCCATTAAAGCGGCTCTCAGTGCCAAGATTCCCGTTATCTCGACCAACTCAGGATGGGACGTGTCCAAGAAGCTTGGCGTCATTTTGCACGTCGGTCAGGAGGAATTTATCGCCGGCAAGGGAGCCGGAGAGAGAATGAAGGCGATGGGCGTAAAGAAGGCAGTGGTGGTCAACCATCTGGTCGGAAATGTCGCTCTGGATTTGCGGGCTAAAGGATTTATTGAAGGCCTAGGTCAAAATGCCGAGGTGCTTGCCACCAAGCTCGATTTTACCGAAGGACGAAACGCCATTTCCGCGTATCTCCAGAAGAATCCGGACCTGGAAGCCATTATGACCCTGGGCCCTAACGGTGCGGAACCGGCTATCCAAGCGCTCGAATCGGCCGGCAAACTCGGCAAGTTGAAATTTGGAACCTTCGACCTATCGCCAACCATCCTCCAGACTGTGGCCAAAGGCCAGATGGATTTTTGCATCGACCAACAACCGTTCCTGCAGGGTTACCTACCGGTCGTGTTCCTGGTGAACTATATCAGGTACGGCATCATACCCTCGCAAGATACCGTGTTTACCGGGCCGAATTTCGTTACACCGGAAAACGCGGCGCGGGCATTGGAGCTGAGCAAACGCGGACTCCGGTAGCTCAATAACGCCGAGAACGCCGTCATCGCCGAGGGCGACCGCCTCGCTCGGTCATGAATAATTGCCACACTGATATCAGCGGCGACTGTCCCCGTGGAAGCTAGACGCGCGACCCGTCGAGAAATTCTGAACGAGAGGAATTAAGCGATCCTGGCCAATATGCGCAGTCGCCATCGTGTGGTCTTGGTCGGATCCAGCAGCGCCGAACGCCCATACGCAGCGACACGATGGCGACTGCGTTTTTTGGCGCCGCCGCGCGAGCAACTCCGGACCGACTTTTAGTTTGCGCCAAATCAGCGCTCAATTGACGTCACGCCGGAAGCTCTACGACTCACGCGGTCGCGAAAAACTCGAGAGCAAAGCGGACCTGCGAGCCCGAGGCGTCGAATCACCCGACCGCGCCGATGCTCTCATCGGGGCAATCGTGCTCGGGGCTGAGTCCCAAATCGACTGGAAAGAAGCGCTGGCGTTGCAAAAAGAAATCAAACATCAGAGAAGCCAATCGATCCCAAACGGATCTGCATATCATGAGTTACGGCCTAAGACCCTCTAAAGTCGTCCTCTAAAATTGGTGCCTTCTGACAAATTATCCTTGGTGATGAGCTCGATTGGTGAGTCGATCTTGTTCGGAACAATCGATTGACCTCTCAGCTTCCTAACCATCATCTCGAGCGCAAGATAAGCCATTGCGTCTGGATACTCTGCGACCGTTGCGGCTAACAGACCGTGGTTGACCGCATCGATCCCTTCGGGCGTTCCGCCGACGCTTACCACGATCACCTTTCCAATCGCACCCCTAGCCTCTGCTGCGTGGATCGCTCCAATCGCCATGTTATCGCTTGCGACAAAGATGGCTTTGACGTTTGGGTGAGCTGCCAAGATTTTGGTCGCTACGTCGTAAGCTTCTTTCCGATTCCAATTTGCGGGTTTACTCTCGACAACCTTAAGTCCTCCTTCAATAACCGCGTTCGTGAAACCTGTTACTCGATCTACGCTGCAGGCGGTTCGCGGATCGCCTTCGATAACGGCAACATCTGAACCTATCGGAACCGAGTTCAAGATTAGATGCGCCTGGAGTTTTCCGACCTCCAAGTTATTCGGGCAGATCCTCGCGACAATTTCAATATGATCTGCTCTCGCAGCCTCTGTCGGGATCAATTCATCGACGTTAACGATCGGCTTGTTCTTTCTAGTGGCGGCGGTTAGTGCGCTATTGAGAGAAGTTGCTGTAACCGGGGTAACGATGAATCCATCGCAACTGCCTTCGGCCAGCCAACTCTCAAATAGTTTCAACTGTTCCACATAGTCTTCTTCAGTCGGAGTACTACCCAGCACAATGTCCACCCCGAACTCTTTCTGTGCACGCTCGTAACCCTCTTTCATCTGGAGGAAGCGAGTGTTCGCGAGACTTTTGGTCAGCACCCCGATTTTGTACTTTTTTACGCCTTGCGCGTACATGTTGTTGTTGAAGGCTAGGACGAGGAAGAGTCCTGTGAACACGGCTAACTTTTTCATATCGGTCGAGGTTGTTTGGAGCCGGAATGAGACATTGTATGAACGCCGATCACTGAGACCATCCTAGCGTTTAGACCAGACTTTCGGCTCTCATCTATTTACACACGCAAACAGAGCATCAGAGTTTCAGCGTTTCTATTAGCCCGCCGGCGCTGGCGCCGCGCACCAAAACGGCGTGAAATTTCCCCTTTTTTTCTGTCCAGAATCGGGAAATGCTGTAGCCTTTCCATGGTGGAGGCTACCCGTGAGGCCGAAGTACAGCTCGCCAGAAATCTCGGCTGGCGTATTCCGTACGACTCGATGGAGCGTGGTACTGCTATCGGCACGAGGCGAGGCGCCCGGTTCCAAAGCTGCGCTTGCGGAGTTGTGTAGGCTCTACTGGTATCCACTCTACGCGTTCGTTCGATATCGTGGGCACTCTCCTCAAGATGCGCAGGACCTAACCCAAGGTTTTTTTCTGCACCTGATTGAGCACGGGACGTTAGCTCGCGTGGACCCGCTCAAGGGTAAATTCCGCTCCTTCATGATCGCCTGTCTGCAGAATTACCTGTCGCACGAAGCGGAGTCGGCTCACCGCCTAAAACGGGGTGGAAAAGTAGAATTTGTCTGTCTGGATGTCCAACACGCTGAGGATCGTTACCGGCTCGAACTGGTCGATAACCTGACACCCGAAAAGATATTTAACGCGAGGTGGGCAATGGCATTGCTCGCTGCCGCCATGGACAGACTAGGCAGCGAATACATTGCTCAGGGAAAAATAGCTATATTCGAGGCACTCAAGGCCTTCTTAGATCCTATTAATCGCAACACACTTCCACCCTACGAACAAGCAGCGGCTCAACTCAATATTACCGTTGGCGCAGTTAAGACTCTAATCCACCGCCTCCGAAAACAGTATACCACTTTCGTTCGTGAGGAGGTCAGTCGGACGGTCTCGGATTACGCCGATGTCGATGCAGAGATCCACGAGCTTTGTGAGGCCCTCATCGCTGCCGAGGGATGGATCATGCCATGAAAGAGGAATCCAAAGATCCTCAGGACCGACCTGGTGTGGACATGGGGCAGCGCGAATTTCGCACTTGTGAGGCCTGCGGTACGAGATTTTCTGTTACCAGCGATAGCGGGTTCTGCCCAGTTTGTGTACTACACGAGGCGCTGGAGCCCGATCAAGAAACGAGCGGAAAGCGAGATCCAGAATTGGCAGAACGGAGCTTGAAGGAGCCCGCATCGCTGGTGCGCCGCTTTGAGAATTACGAACTGATATTGGACCAGGATGGTAGTCCAATCGAATTGGGCCGTGGCGCCATGGGCGTTACCTACAAGGCGTTCGATGTCGATCTTCGGTGTCCAGTAACCTTGAAGGTCATTAGCGAAAAATACGTTGGCGAGGAGTCAGCTCGGTTGCGCTTTTTACGTGAAGCACGGGCGGCGGCCAGTGTCCGTCATCCCAACGTAGCCTCGGTATTACACCTGGGCAGAACTGGGAACAGTTACTTCTATGCGATGGAGTTCGTGGAGGGAGAAACCCTGGAGCACCTCATCAAACGCTCAGGCCGGCTTGAGCTGAAGCTGGCGCTGGAAATTGTAACGCAAGTTACAGCTGGCCTGGCCGCGGTGCACAAACAGAACCTCGTACATCGCGATATCAAGCCCAGCAATATCATGGTGGGCTTGGAGGGAAACGTCGTGACGGCGAAGATTATTGATTTAGGTTTGGCGAAAGCAGTAGCCAAATCGCAATCTGAAACAGCGGTTTCGATTCCTGGAAGTTTTGCTGGCACGCCGGAGTTCGCCAGCCCGGAGCAATTCGCCGGGGTCTGTGTAGACATTCGCTCGGATCTCTACTCACTCGGCGCAACCCTCTGGGACATGCTTGCTGGCCAACCCCCATTTCAAGGCACTTCTGCCGAATTAATGCACCAGCACTTACATGCGGCGTTGCCGACTGCGCAATTAGACGACGTCCGGCAGCCGGTTGTCGCTCTGCTCGAGGTGCTGCTGGAGAAAGACCCAGCCCAGCGCTTCCAGGCGCCAGCCGACTTGCTGAAGTTTATGCCGACGATAACGGAGGCCATCGATACGGGGCGTAGCATCGCTAATCAGAGCTTCCGGAAGACGCAGTCAGCCGATTCGCGTGCCGTAATTCGCAAACGGCCCGCAAGACTGAGGCCGAAGAAAATTTCAGTAGCCAGGTTACCCGTTACCGGAAGAGACGTCTTTGGTCGGGAGGAAGACATTGCCTTCCTGGATGCGGCCTGGGCAAACCAGGATGTGAATGTCGTCACAATCGTTGCTTGGGCCGGTGTCGGAAAGTCAACGCTTGTCAACCATTGGCTTGGGCGGATGGCTCCTGAACACTATCGTAGTGCGCAACTCGTTTTTGGCTGGTCTTTTTACAGACAAGGCACCAGCGGGCAATCTTCGTCCGCAGATGAGTTTATTGAGGCCGCGCTAACTTGGTTTGGAGATCCAGATCCACGGCTCGGAACGGCATGGGAGAAGGGCGAAAGGTTGGCGAAGCTCGTCTCGTATCGCCGAACCTTATTGGTTCTCGACGGTCTGGAGCCGCTCCAAAATCCGCCTGGTCCACAAGAAGGACGGCTGCGTGAACCTTCCCTCCAGGCGCTTTTGCGCGAGCTTGCCGCCTTCAATACGGGGCTTTGTGTGATTACCACGCGAACGCCGATCATTGATATTGCAGATCACGAGCAGACTTCGGCCCTACGTTTCGAGCTGGAACAACTATCTAGCGATGCGGGCGCGAAGCTACTCCGAACGCTGGGTGTAAAGGGAAATGAGGTCGAGCTGCAAAGAGCCAGTGACGAGTTCGGCGGCCATTGTTTGGCGCTAACGCTGTTGGGCAGCTATCTGACAGACGCCTACCATGGGGACATTCGTTGCCGCAGCCAAGTGTCAGGACATCTTTCTCACGACGTTAGACAGGGAGTCCACGCCCGAAAGGTAATGGAATCCTATCAAGGCTGGTTTGGCGAGGGTCCTGAGCTGTCAGTTCTCCGCATGTTAGGCCTTTTCGATCGCCCGGTCGACGAAAAGGCGCTTGGAGCCTTGCTGAAATCGCCCACAATTCCTGGCCTTACAGAGTCATTAACTGATTTGCGCCCGGCTGAGTGGCAATTGATCCTTGCCAAGTTAAGAAGAGCAAGATTGCTCGCGGGAGAAGATCCCCACAATCCTGGATATTTGGATACGCATCCCCTCGTTCGTGAGTACTACGGCGAACAGCTCCGGAGCCTCCGAACGGAGGCGTGGAAGGAATGCAACAGGCGGCTCTTTAAGCATTATCAAGCCCTTGCGCCCCAGCTACCGGAAAGCTTTAGGGACATGGAGCCACTTTTCTTGACAGTAATTTGCGGCTGCAACGCCGGTTTATATCGTGAAGCGCTGCACGAAATCTATATTCCTCGGATTCAGCGGGGAGATGCCTTCTTTGCTGCTAAAGTCCTCGGAGCCAGAAAAGCATTGCTCTCGGTTTTAATTCATTTCTTCAAACACGAACAGTGGGGTTCACCGGTGGAAATTGACGTCGACGGGCAGGCTCTAACTGAGGAAGACCAGCTCTTCATTCTCATGCA